>CBCOTF020000137.1:0-5181 GCA_965112955.2 Desulfarculales bacterium | reverse complement strand
AAAACGGCGTTAAATTTGAGGCGGTTGACGAAGAAAAAGCCTTGACCGGTCCATTCGTCAAACAGGACATAGTCTTGGTATCTCCGGCCCAAGACCAGGATGGAGCCAGGGTTTAGGGCCAGCCCCTAGGCCACGGTGACATCGGTTACCTTGGCTCCGATGAGCAGGATAAAGCTGGGCATGTAGTCGTCGTGGTCTAGCATGATGTGAATCTTGACCCCTACCTTGGCCCGCTTGTACTCGGTCTAGGGGAACAGGCTCAGGCACAGTTGGCGAGATTACGGTCTTCAATCTGCTCCCCGGGCGGGTGGGGGCCGCGGCGGGCAACGTCAATTTCCAGGGGCAGGCGGTGCTGGGGCTGAAATCCCACCAGAGCAACCACCTGTGACTAGCGCGTACCTTCCCAGGATGTACGCCTCTTCGGTGAGATAAGCGTTTTGAGCAATACGCTGGTGGTTTTTCACGGGCGGCTGAAGGCCAGCTTCTTCTCGGCTAATCCTGCGCCTACCCGGCTATCGCCGCGAGGAGCGCCGTACCTTGAACCGTGTCAGAGAATTTTTGGAATTGGTGGGGCTCACGGATCTGGCCGGCGAGTAGGCCGGCAACCTGGCCTACAGGCAGCAGCGCTTGCTGGAGATCGCCCGCGCTCTGGTCACGGAATCCAGCTGCTCCTCTTGGACGAGCCGGCGGCGGACAATAACTCCAAGGAGACCGTTAGGCTGGCCAGTCTGGTGCGGTGCCTGCGCGACGAGATGAGGCTTACCGTGCTTTTTATCGAGCATGACAGGCACCTCGTAATGATCTTATGCGAGCAGATCACGGTGCGGGACTATGGCAAGGTGATTTCCCGGGGGGAGCCTGCCCAGGTGTAGGGCAACCCGACGGTGATCGAGGCCTACCTGGGCGCTGGCATCGAGGCGGCGCAGAAAACGGCCGGCCATGCTTGAGGTCAAGGGCCTGGATGTGCGCTACGGGGGCGTCAAAGCTTTGTAAGGGGTGGACTTAAGCGTGGTCCAGGACGAGATCGTCTGTCTCATCGGGGCCAACGACGCCGACAAGTCCACCCTGTTGGGGGCGGTGAGCGGGCTTATCAAGCCCTCCGCCGGAACCATAGAACTCGAGGGCTGGGTCACCGTAGGGCAGAAGGCTTACCGCCTATCCCGTCAGGGGCTGATCCTGGTACCCGAGGGGTGGCGGGTTTTAGCCAACCTGAGCGTAGAGGAGAATCTGATCTTGGGCGGCTACTTTCGCTCACTGGGGCGCGAGCAGCTAGAGGACTTGGAGGAGGTCTACGCCATCTCCCTCGCCTGCCCGAGCGCCGCCGGCAACAGGCAGGCACCCTCTCCGGCGGCGAGCAGCAGCAGCAGATGCTGGTTTTGGGCCAGGGGCTGATGGTGAAGACGCGCCTCTTGATGCTGGACGAGCCCAGCCTGGGGCTGGCCCCCTTGTTGTTGGCTGAGGTGTTTCAGATCATCCTGCGCGTACCACCAATGGGGGGTGATGGTGCTTTTAATCGATCAAAACACCGTTGCGGTCCTGGCCATCGCTCACCGGGGCTATGTTTTGGAGGTGGGGCGGGTGGTCATCTCCGGCAGCGGCTGGGAGTTGGGCCGTCGACGGCCGGATGCAGCGGGCCTATCTGGGCATGGACTGACCGGATGGCCACGGCTGGCCTTCTCCAGATCCGGCGTGATGGGCTGTTGCCTTGGCTCCTGGTTCAGGTTCTGGCCGGGCTGAGCCCTACCTGATCACCCGCAAGCTCATCAACATCCTGCGCTGCGAGGCCGAATTTGCGGTTAGGAACTCCCACTCTCACTCGCTCCCTTATGTGGCGGTCATCGACCCGCTAAACATTTGTAATCTGCGTTGCCCCTTTTGCCCCACTGGCCGCCGCTAGGGCTCAGGGCGTCCATCCAGCCGGTTGGGCACCGAACTACTTCAGGCGCTTTTGGATCAGTAGGCGCTTTTGGATCAGTTGGGCGGCTATTTGCTCAGCGCCAACTTTTACAACTGGGGTGAGCCAGTTATGCGCCCCGGGCTGCCGGAGTTGGTGGACCTTCTCCACCGCCGGCTGGTTATGACCATGGTCTCCAGCAACCGCAACACAGCCACTCTCCAGTCTCTGGAAGACCTCTGCCGGGCCGGGCTGGATTTATCCTGGTGGTGGGCATCAGCGGGATCAGCCAGAAGGTCTACGGCCAGTATCACAGGGGCGGACAGCTGGGGACGGTCCTGGAAAACTTGCGGGCCGTGGCGGCCTATAAATGCCGGCATTCCTTGAGCCAGCCCTTCCTGGAATGGAAGTTCCTGGCCTTTCCATACAGCCGCCACCAAATGGCCTTGGCTCGGCGGTAGGCCTTGGAGGTCTGCGCGGAGGTATTTCATGCCCTGGATTGCTCCAATCCCAAGCAGGGCGCCAACTTGGGGGGCACCCCCCGCAAACTGGCAGCCGACGGCAAACGCGGCTCCGTCTGTCCACACCTGTGGCGAGAGGTGACGCTAAATGCCGACAGAAATTTGGTTGGCTGCTGCTACCTCTACCTTCGCCAGGACGATTTTGGCCAAATATCGGAAAACCTTTTGGGGAGCGTTGGCAAGGCAGTATCTACGCCACGACCCGCCGGTTTTTCAACCGCGCCCATCTGGCCGGATTGCCGACGGGCCCTTGTCCATACCTGCCTGAAATGCGTTCTGGTCCACCGCCAGCCGCATTTGAAGGCATGTCCCGAGGGAACCCGCTGCGCAATTTTATCTCATCTCAGTGGTTGGAACCAGGATCATGAGCCGCAAGGCCCCAACATGATGGGCAAAGGGCGCCTGTAATCGTTTTCTGGCTGTTAGCCGCGGTTGACCACCTCGAACGGGGCAATCTGTTGGGCCATGGACAGCTCGGCGAAGCGGCACTCAGCCTCGTTGGCCCTATGACCCCGGCATAGGTGGCAGCGGGATGGGGAGCAGCTTTGACATTCCCGACAGTCCGAGCAAGCGTGCTTTTTCTGGCACTTGGTGGTCACAGCCCGTACTTCCTTGCCAAAAGCATAATACTCCCAGGCCAGGTTGCCAGGGGTGGGAGCAGGGAGCGCCGGGGTTGGTTAGCGCTTGCCGCCGGCCTGCTTGCCCTTGGGCATGTCGGTTTGGCGGAAGACCTCTATGTTAAGGGGCTTGCCGGGCTTGCCCGCTGGGGCTACGATAATCGTCACCGGTATCTCAAGGGTTTCGGGCATGAGGCAGGACTGTTCGTCGCAGGCCTGGAACTCTAGTTTGGCCTTGACCACATGGGGGCCGGGGGTGGCATTGGCCGCTACCTTGAAGTTGACGCGGAGCCCCAGTTGACCGTCGTAAACCTCCATGGGCCCTGCGGCGAAGCTGGGCTTGTAGGCGTGGGGGCTGGGGAAGATCGCCGGATTGAAGACGAAGCTCTGATTCTGCTCCCAGGTCAGGCCGGTGGAGTAGATGTCTGGTTCGCTGGGGCGTTGGGCGTTGATGTGAAAGCCGGGTCGGATAGCAAAACGCAGGACCAGGGGATAGCTGGCGTCCTGGGTGTAGGCAGTCAGACTGTGAACCACCTGGACCGTGATCGTGGGCGGCTCCCCGGCGGCCAGAGCCCTGGCGGTCCCCCAGGCCAGGCCGGAGGCCATGGGCAGGGTTGTGGTAAATATAAACAGTAAAAGGATACGTTTAACCGCCACGGTGCGCCTCCGGCTTGTCCAAGGTCAAGGCCGTCCATGGCCAGCCGAGGAGCCTGTAGAAGTATCACTCCGATAGGCTCCCTAGGATTCTATAGTCCGCCAAGCTTCCTCTATCGTCGCGCATTTGCCCGCGCCGTGGGCCTCGGACCAGCCAGCGGGTGCTTTTTCGCCTTGGGGTAGCACCTTGAGGCGCTGGCAGGCCCGGCATAGCCGTCCCCAAAGAAGAGCCGGCGCCTGACCGAGGTCTTGCTCGGGATCCAAAAGCACCAGGGGCTCCAGTAAGAGCCCCTCCTCGCGGGCTAGCTCGATGAAAGCCCACAGGCGCTTGCCCTTGAGCCTGGGCAGCCTTAGGGGGCCTTCCCAGGCGACCTGCTCGTCCAAACCGCAGCGGCCACTGAAATAGTTCAGCCCCAGGGCCAAGGCCCGGCCCCATTCCTCCATTTGCTGGCCCCAGCCGGGGCTAGTCACGGCCTTTAGCGTGGCGGCAGCGGCTGCCAAGGCTTCGGGTGAGGGATGTTGGGCCGGGGCGGGAGGAGGATCGCCCAGACCCACAAGGGCCGCGAAGTCGTGGCCGCCGGCTAGGGAGGGACCATAAAGGGCTAGATCCGGCGTCAAGCCGTAAAATCGGGCGGCCCCACCAGATCCCAGGCGCATCCCGGTGCAGGATTCGTCCAGCACCAGCATCAGCCTTGGCCCGGGCCACTTGCTGGGCCTGGGCCACGCTTTTGGAGTCTGGGGTCCAGTCGGTGCGTAGCATCATCAGCCCGGGGTCGCCGCTGGGTGGCTCAAAAGGCGCCCGACGCCCGGGGCGGCCCAGAGCACTCCGCCGGCCAGCCCTGTAAACGGGCCAGCTTGCTGGCCGCCACCACGGCCAGAGAGGGCTTGGCATAGAGCTGCACCCATTGGGTCCAGCTGAGCAGGGTGGCCAGGACCTGGGCAACTTGGGTCTCGTCGGCCAGCATCTGCTGGCGGCACAGGACCGGGCGGGTCAGGTCCAAGAGCTGGGCCTGGCTGGGAGCCTGGTCCCGCCAGACCTCTTCCAACTGGGCTTTTTCCTGGGCGGTGGGCGTGAGGTTCATGAAAGCTGTCCTTATCTGGGCCAAAGGCCATGGGTTTTTAAGCGCGTGCGCTAAGATGGTTGCATTATAGCCTCAGGGCGCGCCGCCGGCCAGGGTGAGGTTGGCACCAGATTATAATAGGCCGGCGGCGCGGCGGGCCTATAAGTTTTGGCCTCTTCGTCGTCATGAGTGGAATTTGGTGTTGTTCCGGTATCCGGAGTGTGGCAGGTTGTGCAAGGCTCGCGATTTCCACGAATTCACTTAACGTTACCTCAATTTTTCCCAGCATCATTGCTACGTAACCGCCCGGGTACCCCGGGTGGACTGCCCTGACCACGGGACCAAACAGGTCAAGATGCCCTGGGCCCGCGAGGGCAGCCGGCTCACCTTGCTGTTCGAGCAAGCGGCCATGACCGCGGAATCAGCGACTACAC
>CBCOTF020000136.1:0-14434 GCA_965112955.2 Desulfarculales bacterium | reverse complement strand
GGCGGCTATAGATCACCAGGTCGGCGGCGGGGCCGAAAAGACCCAACATGCCGGACAGGTCCTTAGCGGCCCTCACCCCCAGCCCCATCACCAAGGGCGAGCGCCGCTGACGCACCAGATCCAGGCTGGCTAAGAGGGCATCGGCCGCCGGCAGGTTATGGGCGCCGTCGAGCCACAGGGTGGGCTGGCCGGGGCCGCTGGGGTGCTGTTGCAAACGCCCCGGCCAACGGGCTTCCATCAAGCCCTGGCGAAAATGCTCGGCAATGACCGCCACGCCGGACTGAGCCAGAGCCCTAGCGCCCGCCGCCGGCGTCAGCCGGTGACGTCCCACCAACTGGTGGCGGCCCCCCAAGCGCCACGTTTTCCCCTTGAGGGTGAAAGAGCCATCAGGGCGGCGGCGGCAGATGATATCGCGTCCGAGACGGTGCAGCGACGCGCCCAACTCCACAGCTCGCCCCTCAACTATCAGACGAGCCGCGGGCTGGGTCACGCCGTGTACCAAGGGTATGCCAGACTTGATGATACCGGCCTTTTCCCAGGCGATGGCCGTATAAGAATGCCCTAAATAATTTTGATGTTCCAGACCTATGTTGGTGATGACCGTGGCCAGAGGCCGGCAGAGGTTGGTGGCGTCCAGGCGGCCGCCCATGCCAGTCTCCACGATGGTCAGGTCCGCCCCTTCCTGAGCATAGTACACGAAGGCCATGGCAGTAACGAACTCGAAGAAGGTGGGGGGCTCGCGCATGTTCACGGCGGACCACACCGTTTCAATCAACTCCAGCACCCGCTGTCGACTGATTTCCCGCCCGCTCAGGCGGAAGCGCTCGCTGAAGCGGATCAGGTGTGGCGAGGTGTAGAAGCCGGTTTTCAGCCCCGCGGCCAGGAGCGTGGCCTCCAGCATGGCCCCCACCGAGCCTTTGCCGTTAGTGCCGGCCAGGTGCACACAACGCAGGGATAGGTGGGGGTCGCCCAGCCTGCGCAGAAGATTGGTCGTAGAGGAGAGCCCCAGCTTGATGCCGTGCTTTTGCAAGTTGTAGAGACGGGCTATCGCCGCCTGGTATACGTCCATGTCACAGAGCCTCCAGCTTGGCGTAATCCAGCAAGAGGATTTTTAAACCAAGCCGGCCGAAGTGTACCAAAATTTTGTTGTCGCCCTTGTACCCCATCACCTTGCCCTGGCCGAAGGAAGCATGCGCCACCAGGCTGCCCACGACGTAGGGCCGGTTCTGGCGCTGGCTACCCCGGCTGGTCGGGGTGGGGCCGGGAGCCAGGGGGGGCACGTTGAAGACCGGACCCACACGGGGCATGTCCATCAGCCCGGGATCCAGATCTTCCAGGAAGCGGCAAGGGCGCACCGGAGTCAGCCCCTGACCCCGGGAGTAGTACTCTCGGGGGGAGAGCAGGGTCAGCCCCTGACGGGCGCGGGTGCAGGCCACGTAGAGCAGGCGGCGCTCCTCCTCCAGGGCCTGGGGATCGTGCAGGGTGGGGCCTGCGGGTAAACGCCCCTCGCCCAGCCAGATGACGAAAACGTGGTCCCACTCCAGGCCCTTGGCCGAGTGGATGGTGGATAAAGTCAGCCGCCCGGTCTCCTGCTCCTCGGAGCGGTTGGAGGGCAGCTCCAGCACTACCTCGGCTATCAGTTCGGTCAGGCTGCCGTAGTTGCGAGCCAGGCCGGGTAGTTCCTCCAGGTCGCGCAAACGGCGAGGGTAATTCTCGTAAAGCTGGCGGCACAGAGGATCGAAGTACTCCAGCACCGCCTCAGTAGCCTCCAAGGGGCTAAGGCCAGGGGCGTTCAGGCGTTCCAGGAGCAAGGCCAGCTCCATCAACTGGGGAACCTGCTCGGCCTGAGGCTGGTGTCTCAAGCTGACCACGTAACCCGGCGGCGGGGAAGCAAGCGCCAGCTGGGCCATTATCTGCTGGGCCTTCTTGGGCCCTAGGCCGGGCAGCAGCATGAGAACGCGCTGCCAGGAAAGAAAGTCCTGGGGGTTGGCGATGATCCGCAGATGGCTTAAGACGTCCTTGATGTGGCTGGCCTCCAAGAAGCGCAGCCCCCCCACCTTGACGTAGGCCAGACCCTCGGCGGTCAGCTCCACCTCTAAGTCCGATGAGTCGTTGCCAGCCCGGAAGAGCACCGCGATGCGCTCGGGGGGCACGCCCGAGGCCAACAATTCCTGGATGCTTTTAAGCACCTCCCGGGATTGGGCGCGCTCATCGCGGGGGCGCAGCCAACGCGGCTTAGACCCACCGCCCTGCTCGGTGAAAAGCTGCTTTTCGAAGCATTCGTGGGCCTGGGCGATAATCTGGTTGGTCAGGTCCAGGATGGGCTGGCTGCTGCGGTAGTTGCGCTCCAGCTTGACCAGGCGGGCGCCGGGAAATTTCTGGGGGAACTCCAGGATGTTTTGCAGCCTAGCCCCTCGGAAGGCGTAGATGGACTGGGCATCATCGCCCACCACCATTACGTTATTGTGCTCGCCGGCCAACAGCGCCACCAAGCGGGCCTGCACGGCGTTGGTGTCCTGGTATTCGTCCACCAACAGGTGCTTCCAGCGACGCTCCAGGTCGCGGCGCACCTCGACGTGCTCGCGCAGGAGTTCCTCGCCCATGAATAACAGGTCGTCGTAGTCCACCAGGGCCTGGCGGCGCCTGGCCGCGAAGAAGCCCTTGGCGATGCCCAGCACTTGGGGGATATAGGGCTCGTACTGGGGGGCGAAGGCCTCCACGGCCTCCTCCAGGCCCAGTTCCAGGTTGCGCGAGCGGCTGATTATATCGCAAAGACTCCGGGGCGTGGGAAAGTGCTTGTCGCCCTTGTCCTTAAGCTTCATTTCTTTCACCACACCCTTGATGATGTGCTCGCTGTCGGCGCGATCGATGACCGTGAAGTTGGCGGAGAGCTCCAGGCGACGGCCGAACTGGACAGCAGGCGGTGGCAAAGGGAGTGGAAGGTGCCGCCCTCCACGGTGGCGCAGCTGGGGTGCAGCTGGCGGGCGCGGGTGAGCATCTCTGCGGTGGCCTTGCGCGTAAAAGTGAGCAACAAAATCTGCGTGGGCGCCACGCCCTGCTCCACCAGGAAGGCCACGCGGTGCACCAGGGTGCGGGTCTTGCCGGTGCCGGCCCCGGCGATGACCAGGATGGGCCCGCTAAGGAGCCCCACAGCGTAGGCTTGCCCCTCGTTGAGGCCGAGCAGGGCGGAAGAGTCGAGGCTGGCTGGAGGACTGGGATTCATCGGCACGCGAAATAGCGCGAAATAGCCTCCACCAGGGCCTCGATGGTGTTGGCGGAAGGCTGCACATGCACGGTTAGCCCTAGTTCCTGGGCCTTCTTGGCGGTGATGGGGCCGATGGCCGCCACCGTGATCTGGCCTTTTTGGCTCATTTGGGCCAGGCGCTGGCGCTGGCCGGGCTTCAAGAGGGCCATGAGGTTCACCACTGTGGAGCTGGCGGTGAAGGTGATGACGTCCAGCCCCTGGTCCAGGGCCTGTTGGAGCAAGGCGGCCGACTCTGGGGGCTTAACCGTGCGGTAGGCCGGCACCACCTCCACCAAGGCCCCGCGCTGGGTGAGCGTCTCAGGCAGCAGCTCTCGGGCCTGCTCGGCGCGGGGGATCAGCACCCTGGCGCCTTGCAGGTTGTGGCCGGACAGGGCCTCCAAGAGCCCCTCGGCCACGAAGCTGGTGGCGGTGAGGTCGGGGTGCAGCCCCTCCTCGCGCAGGGCCTGGGCCGTGGTCGGACCTATGGCCCCAACCAGGGCGCCGCCCAGGTCGCGGGCGTCCTTGTCCTTGAACTCCAGGGCGGCGAAGAAAGCTTTCACGCCGTTCTGGCTGGTGAAGAGGATGACGTCGTAGTCCTTCACGTTCTCCACGGCCCGCATCAGGGGCTCTTCCTCCTCAGGCGGCTCCAGGGCGATGGTGGGCACCTCCATCACATCGGCGCCGAGGCGGACCAACTGCGTGGAAAGCTTGCTGGCCTGCTCCCGGGTGCGGGTGACCAGCATCCGCCGACCAAAGAGCGGCAGGTTGTCGAACCAACGCAACTCCTCGCGCAGCCCCACCACCTCGCCCACGATGGTGATGGCCGGGGGCTTAAGCCCGGCCTGGGCCACCGCTTGAGGCAGGGTGCCTAGGGTACCGGTCACCGTCTCCTGGCGAGGGGTGGTGCCCCAGCGGATGGTCGCCGCCGGAGTCTCGGGCGACTTGCCGTTGACCATGAGCTGTCGGCATATCTCGGGCAGGTTCTTGATCCCCATGAGGAAGACCACGGTGCCGATCTGGGCCAAAGCCCCCCATTTTATGGTAGGCTGAACTTTGGTGGGGTCCTCGTGGCCGGTGACGAAGGCCACCTCGGTGGTGCAACGGCGGTCGGTGACGGGGATGCCGGCGTAGGCCGGCGCGGTGATGGCGCTGGTCACGCCGGGGATGATCTCAAAGACGTGCCCCGCGGCCCTCAAGGCGGATGCCTCCTCGCTGCCGCGACCGAAGACAAAAGGGTCACCGCCCTTCAGGCGCACCACTACGAGCCCCTGGGCCGCCAGGTTGCACAAGAGCTGATTGATGCCCTCCTGTCCCAGAGCGTGGTCGCCGCCCTTTTTGCCCACGTAGATGCGCCGGGCCTTCTCGGGCGCCAGCTCCAAAAGCTGTGGGTTGGCCAAAAAGTCGTAAACCACCGCCTGAGCCTCGGCCAGCACCCGGGCGCCCTTAAGGGTAAGCAGCTCTGGATCGCCGGGGCCGGCCCCCACCAGATAAACCTTGCCGCTCATGCCGGGGCCTCTCCGTAAATTTGACTCAGTATCTCGCGGCCGCCTCGAGCCAGCACCTCTTCAGCCACCCGCTCTCCCATGGCCCGAGCCTGGTCCGGCGGGGCCAAGCCCTCGTCCTTGACCACCCGCCGGCCGTCCAGGCTGGCCACCAGGCCCTTGAAGACCACGACGCCCTTTTCCACCACGGCGTGCCCGGCTATGGGCACCTGGCAACCGCCCTCCAGGCGGGCCAAGAAGCCGCGTTCGGCGGCCACGGCCTGGGCTGTCTCAGGGTGATCCAGGGCACGGATCAGCGCCCGCACCGCCGCATCGTCCACGCAGCACTCCAAGCCCAGGGCGCCTGGACCCACCGCCGGTAGCATCTGGGAAGGCTCCAAGGGCAAAGCCTTTACTTTATTGAGCTTTAGACGGTTCAGGCCAGCGGCGGCCAGCACCACGGCGTCCAGGTTCTCGGTGTCCAGCTTCCGAAGCCGTGTCTCCACGTTACCGCGCACCGGCACCATCACCAGGTCGGGCCTGATGGCCAACAGCTGGGCCTGACGCCGTAAACTGCTGGTGCCCACGCGCCCGCCCGGGGGCACCGTCTCCAGACCCAAGCCCTGGCGAGTCACCAGTACGTCGCGCGCATCCTCGCGCTGGCTAACGGCGGCCAAGATCAGCCCCTCCGGCAGCGCGCTAGGCGCGTCCTTCATGGAGTGCACGGCCAGCCCCGCGCGGCCTGCCAGGAGCGCGTCTTCGATCTCCTTGACGAACAGGCCCTTGCCCCCGACTTGCGCCAGGGGCACATCCAATATTTTATCGCCGGTGGTTTTGATGATGTCCAGGTCCACCTGGAGGCCGGGGTTTAACTCGGCCAGGCGCGCGGCCACCCAACGGGCCTGGGCCAGGGCCAACTGGCTACCGCGGGTGGCGATGACAAGACGTTCCATGGAGCGCAAGGGGTTAGTGACAGGTGGCACAGGAGCCGCCGGCGCAGGAGGCGCAGTCGCCGTGGCTGCTGGTCATCTTGCCGCTCGCGCTCTTGTGGGCAAAGCCGCTCATGAGCTGGCGCACCTTCTTGCTGTCGCACTTGGGGCAGCAGATCACGTCGTCAGAGCGCATGATCAGGATCTCGAAATCCTGATCGCACTTGTGGCAATGAAATTCGTAGATGGGCATCCGGCACCGTCCCGGCTTCAAGCCGCAAAAATTAAGGTCGCATCATGGCCTAACATATGACAACAAAAAAATAATACCACCGCTACCGGCGATCAAGCCTGGCGGCTTACAGTCCGGCTTGGCCTTCCAAAGCCATAGCCAAGAGCAGAGGCAGATTGATCTCGTGGTGTCCGATGATGCTCAAGCCCCGACCGCCGGTCAGCACCGGCCGCTGCACCACGTTGGTCTGGGGCCGGTAATGGCGGATCATGTCCATGTTGACAGTGGTGAAATCCTTGACCTGATGTCCCAGGTTGCGCGCCGCACTCAAGGCCTTAAGGAAGACCTCGGGCAGCATCACCACCGAGCCCACGTTGAGGAAGACCCCACCCATGAGTTGTCCCACCTGAGCCACCAGCAGACGAAAGTCCAAGTGGCTAGCCTGGCCGGTGGCGGCGCCGTCAAAGGAGGGGTGCATATGGATGATGTCCGCACCCATGGAGACGTGCACCGTGGCAGGCAGGTCCAGGCGGGTGCAGACCGCCAACAGCGACATCTCCAAATTGGCCGGCGATTGCCGGAGCAGGGCGCTGCCCACAGCCAGCCCCAGGCCCTGATCAGCCGCCGCCGCCACGGCCTGGTTGATAAACTCGCCGGTCAGGCGGGCGGTACCGAAGCTGCCGTCGGCCAGGGCCTCGACCACGTCCTCGCTGGTGCGGCCGGCTAGGGCCATCTCCACGTCGTGGATCATGCCGGCACCGTTCAGCGCCAGGCCGGTGATCAGACCACGCTCCAGGGCGTCGATTATCAGGGGGCTTAAGCCCACCTTGATGACGTGGGCGCCCATGGCCAGGATTACCGGACGGTTGTCCCGTCGGGCCTTGACCATTGTGTCGGCGGCGGCGCGCAGGTCGTCGGCGGCCAGCACCCGGGGCAGGCCCATGATAAAATCGCGCAGACTGCCGCCGGGGCGCCAGGGGCAGCCCAGCATGTCGGTTTGCACCTTTGATTGTCTGAGGTCCAGATCGCACAAGCGCAAGTTGTTGAGGTCGGCAGGCGGGAGGATCATCTAGAGCGTCCGAATAGTGTGTAGTCCACCAGTTCGCATAGGATGTGGATCACCAGCCCATGCACCTCCTGGATGCGCGGGGTCTCGTCGCTGGGGACCCTGATCATGATGTCGCACAGGCCAGCCATCTCGATGCACTCGCGTCCCCCCAGGCCGATGGTCAGCATCTGCTTGGCCCGAGCCACGTCCAGAGCCTTTAACACGTTGGATGAACGGCCGGAGGTGGAGATGCCCAGGGCCACGTCGCCTGGCTGGCCTAATCCCTTGATCTGTTTTGAGAAAATCTCTTCGAAATGATAGTCGTTGCCAATGGCGGTCAGCACGCTGCTGTCGGTAGCCAGCGACAGGGCCGGCAGGCTTGGGCGCTCCATGAGGAAGCGGTTTATCAGCTCTGCGGCCAGGTGTTGGGCATCGGCGGCCGAGCCACCGTTGCCAAAGACCAGAAGCTTTTGCCCGGCGGCCAGGGCCTGAGCCAGGGCCTCTGCAGCCTGCGTCACCATGGGCAGGCTTAACGCCTCGAAGGCCTCCAGGGCAGCGACGGAGCCCCTCAAACTGGCGGTTGCGATGTCCATCATTATCACTACCCCCTTGGCAATATGGAGCCACACTGGGAGTCGTCAGGGCCAGCCGGATGCAGCCGCACCCGACCGGTTTAAATTACGCCCAGGCCACCGAACTGCCCGGCTTGGGGGCCCCCGGTCTTTATTTATTCAACAAGCCCTCACCGGAAGCCATCAAAATGGGCCAAGGTACAACGTCAATCGGCCCGTATATACCTTACCGGGGGCACCCGCCGGGCACCAGGCAAAAAATAAAAGTAGCCGGTTGGCTATAAGTTGTCAAGAGCGGCCGCGCTTGGGGTGGCGTCCAGCCCGGGCGCGCAGGTGCAGACGCAGGGGGCACATGCTCAGCCCCAGAGTCTTGCGCAATTCGTTGAGCAGGTAGCGGCGGTAGGAAAAATGCACGGCCTGGGGGTCGCTGACGAAGATCACCACCGTGGGCGGGCGCACCCCCACCTGGGAAGCATAGAAAAATTTCAGGCGGCGGCCGTGCACCACCGGTGATTGGTGGCGGGAGGTGATCTCCTCCAGGGCCTGGTTCAGGGCGGCGGTGGCCAGGCGCAGTCCGTACTGCTCGTAGACTTGGTCCACGGCGGGCAACAAGCGCCCCAGGTTCTTGCCACTCTTAGCACTTAGGAAGAGAATCGGCGCCCAGGGAGCCACACCTTGCAGACGCTCCAACTGCTCCTTGAGCAGACGCTGTCCATCAGGGTCGCCCATCATGAGGTCCCACTTGTTAACCACCACCACCAGGCCGCGGTGGGCCTCCACGGCCTGGCCCACCAGCCTTAGGTCTTGATCGCCGAACCCCTCGCCGGCGTCAATCGCTGCCACAACCACATGGGAACGCTCCACAGCCCTGAGCGAGCGGAAAACCCCGGCCTTTTCGATGCCACGCTCCACCCGCCCCTGGCGGCGGATGCCGGCAGTGTCGATCAAGATGTAGCTTTTGCCGTCCAGGCTGAAGGGGGTGTCAATGGCGTCCCGGGTAGTGCCGGGCACCGGCGAAACCACTACCCGTGGCGCGCCCACTAGGGCGTTGAGCAGCGAGGATTTGCCCACGTTGGGCCGGCCCAGAAGCGCCACCTGCACCGGGGGTGCGGTCTGGTACTCGGGGGACAGGTCTTCCTCCTCGGGCTCGGGGGGCAACAAATCCAGCAGGTTGACCAGCAAGTCGCGCACGCCCCAGCCATGGGCGGCACTGACGAAGTGAAGGTTGTCCACTCCCAGGACCTGGAATTCCTGGGCAGCATCCTCTTTTTCGGGGCCGTCAACCTTGTTCACGGCGTGGATCACGGGCTTGCCGGAGCGGCGCAGCAGGTTGACCACCTCGCTGTCCTGGGGGTTGAGCCCGGCCTTGCCGTCGGCCAGAAAAAGAATGACGTCCGCCTCTTCCATGGCCAACTTGATCTGGACGTGCACCTCGTGGGCAAAGGCCTGGTCAGCCGGCGGATCGAAGCCGCCGGTGTCCACCAGACGAAAGCTGCGCCCCTCAGCCCGCACGGTGCCGTAGAGCCGGTCGCGGGTCACGCCGGGCAGGTCGTCCACCAGGGCCTGATGGCTCTTGGTCAGGCGGTTGAACAGGGTTGATTTGCCAACATTGGGCCGGCCGACTATGGCGACTATAGGTGTCATTTAGTGTTGTATTTCAACTAAATAGTAAGCTAGCCAACGGGAGCCAAGCTCTCTCTCAGGGTGAATCGGGGGGCACCGGATCATGTCTAGGGCTACCGCTTTGCAGTCCAGGAGACTTTCGACAATAGCATATATTATCATACGCTATGGTACGGGGGCGGCATCAATAGCCCTCCGCGCCTCCTGAGGTTGCAGGGCCTGAATATCCAAACACTGGGGCAGGGCGGCCAGCAGCCCGGCCAGGGTCGGGAATGATTCCAACTCGGGCAACGCGGCCAGAGCGCGCAAAGTGCATAAGGTCGGGTGCACGTAGGCCGCGAAGTGGGCCCGTCCCCGTACCCTGGTCAAAAACGCGAAGGCTCCCAGGGTCTGCATGGTGCGGCTGATGGCTACATAGAGCCAGCCCATCAGGAACTGGGCCGGTTTCAGGCCTCCTAGGGGCGCGCGTAGCTCAAGGTAGCGCTCCAGCAGGCGCTGACGCAGAGCTTCCGGCAGGTTCACGTAGGGGTCGTTGATCAGCGCCGCCAAGTCGTACTGGGCCGGCCCCAGGCATCCGCCCTGAAAGTCCACTAGCCCCGGGCCGTTATCGCCCATCAGTATGTTGCGGCTCTGGAGGTCACGGTGGGTGAAGCCCAGGGGCCGGGCACGGCCGGCCAGCCGGCAAAGCTCTCCCAGCTCGGGTAGAAGGTTGGCCGGCCAGGCGCTGGAGGGCAGCCGGCAGGCCCCCAGCACAAACTCACGCAGGAAGTAATGGGCCTCGCGTTCCAGTAGAAAGTCGCCGGTCAGGCGGGGTCCGTCGAAGCAGATGGATTGGTCTAGACCCTGGGCGGCGCGGGTCTGCATCTGAGCCAACAGAACCAGCACCGGCTCATATAGCCGGGCCAGGGCGTCCTCGTCGCCCTGGAGGGCCAAGGCCGCCTTCTGCAAAGAGGTGCTGCCCAGATCAGTCATGAGAAAGCGCCCGGAATCAGGATCAACGGCCAGCATTCGAGGCACGTTCAGGCCCAAGTCCCCCAGGTGTCGGGCCAACCACAGCCAGACCCGGTTTTCGGGGGGATTGTGGGGGTTGTGCATCAGCACTAGGGACCTGCCGCCTTCGGCCAGGCGCCAGAAGGCCCGCGGCGAACCGTCGGCGGGAATGGTCTGAGCCAAGAGTTCCCCGGGGTCGCCGCCGGGCCAGTTGGCCCTGGCCCATGACATAAGTTCAGGTTGCATCGCCTCAGGCATGGGCACCTCCTTCTATGTCGCCCCGGGCCAGGAACCCGTCGCCCAGCACCGCGCGGCGCACGCGCGCGCCGACGGCCACCCTGGCCCCGGGCAGCAACAGGCAATCTTCCACCAGGGCCCCGGCCTCCACGGCAGCGCCCCGGCCCAGCACCGCGAAACCCTCCACCTGGGCGTCAGGCTCCAAGGCCACACCCGGCGCCAGCACCAGCGGCCCCGGCGGGGCCAGGCGCTCCAGCCCCGCTGGTGGGGCGGTGATGAGCAGGCGATGCAGGTCCAGCAGGTGCTCGGGGGTGCCCAAGTCGTCCCAGAAGCCGGCCAATTCCCGGCCCAGCACCAGGCCGCCAGCGGCCTGGGCGGCCTGCAACCCCTGCACCAGGGTGCTGTAGCCGCTGGGCGGCAGGTGATCCAGCAGGGCCGGGGAGATGGCCGCCAGGCCGCTGTAGGTGCGCCAGCGGGGGGCCTGCTCCAAACCGATTTGGCCTTTGAAACCCAGCACCCGCCCAGCCTGGTCCACGGCTACGGTGTTGAAGCGCGGTGCGTCCACTAGGCCCAGCACCGCCTTGGCGCCGCTGCCCCCCATGGCCTGGAGCAGGGGAGATAAATCTGCCGTGGCTAGCACATCGGAATTCACCAACAGGAAGGGGCGTGGCCCCAGCTGCTCCCGCGCCGCCACCAGGGCGCCCCCGGTGCCCAGGATGACCGGCTCGTGGCTTTGGAGCACCTCCAGGCCTGGGACCGGATTGCCGGCCAGGTAATCCCGCACCTGGGGGGCTAGGTAATGGGTGTTCACTACCGCTCGCCCCACGCCCCAGGCCGCCAAGCGCTCAAGCCACAGGCCTAACAGGGACCGGTTCATCACCGGCATCAGGCATTTGGGGCGGCGCTGGGTTAGCGGCAAGAGTCGGGTGCCCAGGCCGGCGGCCAGGACAAAAGCCCGCATGGTATTATCCTCGGGTGAGTGGATGATGTCGCCATCGGCCCCCAGGGGTCAACTGGAGATATTATATACCACCTTTAAGCCGCCCCGCGAAGCCCTGGATCCGGCCCTTGATCTGGCGGGCCGGGAGGGCCAAGATGGCCAGGAAGCGCGGCACCGGTCCTGGGACTCTAACCCGTCAACCACGACCAAGGCAGTCGGAGAGGCATCATGACTAATGATAATTTGCGGCGGACATTGGCCCAATCCTTGGTGGTGGGCTTCGAGGGCCTGGAAGCCCGGCCCGAGACTCTGTGTCTGGTGGGCGGCGAGGGGCTGGGGGGGGTGATTCTTTTCGCTCGCAACGTGCGAGACCCCGAACAAGTCTGGGCCCTCAACCGGGAAATGGCCGCCGCCGCCGCCGCCGCGGGGTGGCCCGTGCCCTTCATCATGGTGGACCAGGAGGGCGGCAGCGTAGCCAGGCTGCGACCGCCCTTTTGCGACGGCCCCGGTTTTAAGGAACTGGGGTCAGTCGGCAACGCCGGGCTGCTGCGCGACCTGGGCGTCCGCCTGGGGGCGGAGTTGGTGGCCTCGGGCTTCAACTGGGATCTGGCCCCGGTGCTGGACGTGCACGCCGTAGCCAGCGGGGTGCAGCAAAGCCGCAGCCTGGGCTCCGACCCCGCCCGCGTGGCCGAGTTAGGGGCGGCCTTCATCGGCGGCATGCAGGCCAAGGGCTGCCTAGCCTGCGCCAAGCACTTCCCCGGTCTGGGGCGCACCACCCTGGACACCCACTGCAAGCGCCCCCGCGTGGATCTGAGCCGGGAGGAGCTTCAGGCCGTGGAACTGGTACCCTTTGAGCGGGCGGTCCGGGCGGGAGTGGCCGGAGTGATGATCTGCCACGCTGTGTTCAGCACCCTGGATCCCGAGCGGCCGGCCTCGCTCTCGCCTTTGGTGATCCAGGGGCTTTTGCGCCGGGACCTGGACTATCAGGGCCTAGTGCTCAGCGACGACCTGGAGATGGGGGCAGTAGCCGCGGACCTGGACCCGGCGGCCGCGGCCACGGCCGCCTACCAGGCCGGCTGCGACCTGCTCCTAGTCTGCCGGCACCACGAATTCGCCCTTGAGGCCCTGGAGCGCCTGGTGGAGCTGGCCCTGGCCGGGGAGATATCGCCCCAGCGTATCGAGCAGACCGCCGACCGTATCGCCCGGGCCAAGTCCGGCCTGCACCCCGGTCCTGGCCCCTTGGCCAATCTGCGAGGCCTCTTGGGTATGGCTTGAGCCTTGGGTGTAAGATCGTCCTAAAATTTTTCTCCAACCCGGCCGATAACGTAAATGTACAGGTGCGTCTTGCGTGGCGCAGTGCGTCTGACGCCCGAACGCTTGCGCGCTCGATGGCCATCCATCGCCCGCATGTCAAATAACGTTCAAGCAATCCGCTTGAACGCTAATTGATATGACACCTCATGGCTGGCGGGAGAGGGTATTTGACTATAACCGTAAAATATCATGGTATTAATGACCAACCCCGGCTTAGCGCCGACAGCTGGCGCTATCCCTCGCTCAAGACCGAGGTGCCTCAGGACGGCCCCGACGTCATAAGCCTATATTAATCGGGCAGCGCCCCCAACTCAATCTTAGCATCCGCTAAGGCGAGCAGGAGCGGATGATGGGCGAGGTGCGCGGGCGTCTGACCACCAACCTAAGTCATAACCATCGACAACCTTACACCGCCATCCGGGGACACCCCGCCACGACCGTGACTGCCCTGAATCCCGCCCCCCCAGGCCCAGGCGGTTTTGGCCGATAGCCAGGCCACGACCCTGGAGGCCAGGGGCAGGGAGGTTCTGTATATGAGGAGGTCAGCGAGGTCGTTCTGGCCGGCCAGGATGATGGGCAGGATTGGCTTGGAGTCTCTCTGAAACTGAGTGGTGGTGTGCAACTCGACCAGGACTTGAAGCCTTAAGATGGAGGCTTCATTGACGATGAGGACGGGTTTTTTCTTGCGGTCCTGGGCGATCTCTAGGATTTGTTTTCTGATGAGCTTGGTGAGGACGACCCTGGAGAAGCTGGCGGTGTCCATTTCGAGCTCGACGCAAATTACCTGTAAAATTTCAGGATGGAACCCTGTGCCGCGGTGGCCCAGATGATCTGATACTCGGATGGGTGCCATCTGCTGGCAGCCCGGCGTAAGGCGGTGGATTTCCCGCTGCCCACATCTCTGGTGACCAGGGTCAGTGAGCCGAGACGGATGGCGTATTCGAAGCGTTTGGCCACGCCGAGGACCTCGGCAGTCTACATTATCTCCTTGGGTGCCAGGTCAGAGCCTAAGGCTCCCTGGTGAGGACAAAAAAGGCACGGTAGTTTTATTTCATGAGTTGCTAACCTCCGAGTCTAGTTTTTGCTAGAAAAGGGAGCCTCCGATGGTGGCCGTGGTGGAGCTGAATTCCAAGCGCAGCAGATGATGGTCGCGCTTGACCCTGCAATTGACAGCAAGGTCCAGCAGATTGAGCAAGCCGTGGGAGCGGCTTTCCAGTAGAACCACGGGGTCGGGGTCATGGTCGTGCTAGAGGAGGATGATTTGCTTGCCGATCAGAGGCACGGGGACCTCGTATAGTCTGCCGGCCAGGGAGACGGTGCGACCCAGGGTCACGCGGTGCGTGGCCCTTTTTCTGAAGTAGTCTTCCAGGTCGGCGTGGGCCGGCCCGGCGCATTCCATCTTGTTGGAGAAGCGTTACAGGGAGCTGTCCAATGCCCAGATGCTTGCGCTGGTAGTAGACGTCCCTGATCCAGCACCCTAGGGCCTCATTGATGTCCCAAAGGGAGTCGCCCTTGAAGCCGGGGAGGAACTGGGACCTGACGGTGCGGAATAATTTTTCGATCTTGCCCTTGCCCTGGGGCACGTAGGGCGGTGAGTGGACCAGGGCAATGCCCAGGAAGGCGGTAATCTCTTCTAGGTGGTGAGCGCGGAAGGCTGGCCCGTTATCGAAGTAGAGCTTGCGTGGTAGCCCCCGTTTTAGCAGGGTCTGGCGCAAGGCCTATCGATAAATGGTCAGGCCTTCGGAGAGATAAAACTCGGCACGGGCGGTCAGGCGGCTCATGTCGTCGATTAACGCGAAGAGGTAGGTCTTGTGCCGTTTGTCG
>CBCOTF020000135.1:0-32504 GCA_965112955.2 Desulfarculales bacterium | reverse complement strand
TGGACTACATGGAACCAGTCCACGGTGACGTTGGCGCCGGGGAAGCTTTCGCCGAGGGCGGCCAGGAAGGCTGGTGACATGTCGCAGACCACCAACCGCCAGGGCGGTTGCAACCCCTCGGTTATGCGGATCGCTGCATCATGACACCGGGACTACACCAATTCCACTCATGACGACGTAGAAGCATAAATAAACGCTCTGCGCGAGCAGATAGACCAGATCGATCGCGAGATATTTGGAACTTCTCAACCGGCGGGGCGTGCACGCCATGGTCATCACTCACTGCAAGGAAAACGGTAACCTGCCGGAGTTCGCGCCGGAGCGCGAGATCAGCATGCTGATTCCGTTTCAAGCGGGGCAGTGATTTCACGTGATGTGGAGCACCCATTCCACGGGATGTGGGCCCTTTGGGGTAGTAGGTGACGCTAGATAACACCTGATTGGCTATGCTGCGCTTTTCCAATGACGCCGCCCGAACGGTTGCTCTTTCCACCTCTACCCTTACCGTCTACGGGTTTTCGCCCGGAGCCTGACTGGTCCCAGGTCGATCAAGGGCTGAGGCGCAAGGGTATGACCCTGGCGCTGCTGTGGGAGGAGTGCAAGGCGATCCATGCCTTGGGCTACTAATACAGCTGGTTTTGCGAGCGTTACCGGAAATGGTCAGGCAAGCTGGGGCTGGTCATGGGCCATTAGCACCGGGCTGGCGAGAAGACGGTTATCGATTATGCCAGCCAGACCGTGGACGTGGCAATCCCCCTGACGGGTGAGGTTAGGGGGCCCCAAATCTTCGTGGCGGTTCTGGGCGCTAGCAGCTACACTTTTGTCGAAGCCACGTAAGCCCATGGTCTGTCCGACTGGATCGGCTCCCATCAGCGGGTCTTCCAGTTTTTTGGCGGGGGTGACGGAGTTGATGGTGATCGATAATTTCAAGTCCGGGATGAGCAAGGCTTGCCGCTACGAGCCCGACATCAACCCGACCTACCAGGAGATGGCCGCCCACTACGGCACGGCGGTTTTGCCCGTTCGGATACGAAAATCTTGTGACAAGGTCAAGGCCGAGGTGGGGATGCAACTGGTGGAAAAGTGGATACTGGCCGCCCTGCGCAAGAGGTCCTTCTTCAGTCTGGCTGAGCTCAACCAGGCGATCCGTGGGCTTCTAGACCGGCTCAACAACCGGCCTTCCAAGAAGCTGCCTGGCAGCCGGCGCTCCATGTACGAGTCCCTGGACAAGCCAGCGCTTAAGCCTCTGCCCGCCACGGCCTACCAATATGCCCGATGGAAGAAGGCCAAAGTCCACATCGATTACCACGTGGAGGTGACCGCCACTACTACTCGGCCCCCCACCAATTGATGGACAAAAATCTGGACATCCGCTACACGGAGCACACGGTAGAATGCTTCCATAAGGGCTAGCTGGTGGCCAGCCACCGTCGCATCCTGGGGCAAAGCGGCTTCACCACCCTGGCCGAGCACATGCCCCGCTCCTACCAGGAGCACGCCAAGTGGACCCTCGAAAGAATCACCAACTGGATATAAAAGATCGGCGAGGCCACGGCCAAGCTGGCCGAGGGGATCATGAGCCGGCGGGCGCATCCCCAACAAGACTTCAGGGCCTGCCTAGGCCTGGTCACCCTGGCCAAGAAACATGGTGAGGCGCGAGTGGAGGCCGCTTGCCTGAGGCCTTGGCCTATGGGGCCTTCAGCTCCAAGAGCGTAGAGTGCATCATCGACAAGGAACTGGATAAGGCGCCTTTGTTGACGCCGGCCCCGGAATCTAGTCCCATCCTTCATCCTAATATCCGCGGAGCCGGCTACTTCTTGACCGCCCAAAAGCCCTAGCCTCATGCCGATGGATCGCCGAACACCACAACCTGTTCATCCTGGACGACTGGGGGTTGGAGAAACTGTCACGGGAGCAGAGCTTGGATATGCTCGAAGTCCTGGAAGACCGCTACGGCCGAGGCTCCACCATCATCACCGCCCAAGTGCCCGTGGACCAGTGGTACGAAACCATCAGCGATCCCACCCTGGCCAATGCCATCCTCGATCGCCTGATCCATAACGCCTACAAGATAAACCTGAAAGGAGAGTCCATGAGAAAAAAGCTGACAAGCTTGGCCGGCGACAAGACCCCTGTGGCAATAATGCAGACATCAGCGACGCCGTGCCTCGGCCACCAGGCCCACATCACCGGACTAGGTGCCCCTTTTCAAATGGAATGCATGGCTCATTTCTCTGGACTTCGCAGGCTGCAACGAAAATTACGATGGCAACCAGATGGCAGTGAGTTATTCCCGTCTCTCGGGGTTAGGGGTACTCCACCACCTTCGGCCCCTTCCTCATTCCTGGACCCACATCCAAGGTCCAGTATAATGGGATAAAATCCCTACCTGGTCAAGCCAATCTGAAAGATTCCCTTACTTCCCGATCAAAACAAAGCAAAAATCAACACATGTGGACACCAACAAACAACCCCACAAGATTTTATTGGAGGTTGCCGCCAACCGGGGAGCCGAGTACCCTTGCCCGGAGTGTGGCAGGTTGTGCAAAACTCACGACTTCCACGAATTCATCTGGCGTCACCTCAATCTTTTCCAGCATCATTGCTACGTAACCGCCCGGATGCCCCCGGGCAGATAGTCCAGTTCTATGTAGCCCAGGCCTGGTTCAAAATGGACCCTGGCGGGGTCAAGGCCGTGGCTCTGAACGAAACGCCTCCACGCGTGGCCACAACTACGTCACCGTCTTCATCGACTTAGACCGCGAGCAAAAGCCGGTCATCTTCGTTACCCCCGGCACGAATAAGGGCTGTCTAGTCCTGTTCCACCGCTTCCTGCGTGAGCATGGCGGCGATCACAATAATATCACCGAGGTGGTTTGCGACATATCACCAGCCTTCTTGGCCGCCATCGGCGACGGCTTCCCCAGCACCAACGTCACCATGGACTGGTTCCATGTAGTCTAATTCTTCCCTACCGTCGTGGACGATATTCGAAAGGCCGAGGCTAAGGAGCGTAACCTGCCTAAAGCCCCCGCTGGGCTGTACTCAAGGCCGCTGACGGCGGCAGGCTAACCAAAAAGCAGCAGCAGGCCCTGACCGAACTGAAAACCGACAGCTTAGCCACCGCCACCGCCTAGCGACTCAAGAAGATGCTACGCTGGATCAGAAAGGCCATCTCTGCCCGAGCCGTCCAGTGGCGCATCACCCACTTCACCCGCTATGCCTTGCAGCGCATAGCGCCGGACACCAAAACCCTGGGCCCCGGCCCTCAAGACGCTCATGGCTCTGGGAGAGCATGCCCACCTTATCCCTAACCCGCTGGACCTCCAACTATTCCAACGCCCGCCTAGAGAGGCTTAACGGCATCTTTCAGACCGCCAGGACAAGAGCCAGAGGTTATCGTAATGTCCTTACCGTGCCGCACTGCTGCGGGAATTCATCAAATTTCACAATTGACGACGAAAAACTTTTTTGTTTTACTATCGAGTAGTTGTTCAAAACAGGGCAAGAACGGTAACTGAACCTGCTCGGGCATGAGGGGCGGGGTATGATGGGGATGTTAGAGCCAAGCGCGCAACCCCTGTACGTGAAGAGATTTAGGCCCAGCATGGCGGCCAGGTTGGACAGTGACCATGCGGCCAGGGAAAGATGGTAAAGCCACGTGAGCAAAAGCAGGGCGATCAAGGCTGTCCAAATCTGGGTTCCCAAGGCATTGCTGCTGGTGCCCACGAAGGTTTTGACCTTAAGGCTTTGCTTAAGCGCCTTGCAGGACAGCTCGATCTCCTAGCGGTCCTTATAGATGTCAGCCACGATGGAGGCCGTTAGCTTGTGGTGGTTGGCCAAGAGCACGACCTATTTTTGATTCTTTTCGTCCCACACCACCAGACGACGCAGGGGGTAGGGACAATCAGTCAGGCTGCCGGTGAGGAGTATAGTTGGCTCGGCCAAGACGTTTTGGGTCTTAGGTCCTGACCGGTTGGCCATCACCTCGAAAACGGCGTTAGATTTGAGGCAGGTGACGAAGAAGGCGCCCTGGCCGGTCCCCTTGCCAAACAGGGCATAGTCTTGGTAGCCCCGGTCCAAGACCAGGATGGAGCCAAGGTTGAGGGCCAGCCCCTGGGTCACGGTGACATCGGCCACCTTGGCATTGGTGAACAGGACAAAGCTGGGCACATAGCCGTCGTGGTCCAGCATGATGTGAGCCTTGATCCCGCCCTTAGCCCGCTTGTACTCGGCCCAGGG
This sequence comes from Desulfarculales bacterium, assembly GCA_965112955.2. GTDB lineage: Bacteria > Desulfobacterota > Desulfarculia > Desulfarculales > Desulfarculaceae > JACRDC01. Next base: position 28,262 of record CBCOTF020000135.1, on the reverse strand, counting down.
GAACAGGCTCAGGCACAGGGTAATGGTGGAGAAGTCCAGGTTCAGGAGCTTGTTCTTGAGGTTGCCCTTTTCCCTGCTCAGGGAGCCTTGGGCACGGAAGCGTCCCCTGGCTTTGAAGAACAGGGCTTGGAACAAGGCCGAGGGCCTATGCTGGTTGGCGTAGGACAGTGTGGATTTTTTGGGAACCGCGCTGACCTCAAGGTGGGATAGCTTGCCCAGGCAGCAGGAAAGACCCGGGCAGATCTCCCTTAGGAAGTCAGCTCTAGCCAGATGACATTGGCTTTTGGCAGGACCACACTACTACGCTGGGATGCTAGATCACAAGCAAAAACCGGTCATCTTAGTTACCTTCGGCAAGGGCAAGGGCTGTCTGATCCTGGTCCGCCGCTTCCTACATGAACATGGCGGCGATCACAACGATATCACGCCGTGGTGGTCTGCGGCATGTCGCCAGCTTTCATGGCTGCCATCGGCGAAAGATTCCCCGTCGCCAACGTCACCGTGGACTGGTTCCATGTAGTCCAACTCTTCACCACTGCCGTGGACGAGGTCAGAGATGCCGAGGCTAAGAAGCGTAACCTGCCCAAAGCCACCCGCTGAGCCGTGCTCAAAGCTGCTGACGGCAGCAGGCTAACCGAAAAGCAGCAGCCGGCCCTGACCGAACTGGAAATCGGCGGTTTCGTCACCGCCTAGCGGCTCAAGGAGATGCTGCGCTGGGTCAGAAAGGGCACCTCTGTACGGGCTGCCCAGTGGCGCATCACCCACGTCACCCGCCACGCCCTGAAGTGTATAGTGCATGATACCAAAACCCTGACCCCGGTCCTCAAAGCGCTCATGACTCTGAAAAAGCTTGTCCACCTGATCCTAACCCGCTGGACCTCCAACCGTTCCAGCGCCGCCTGGAGGGGTTTAACGGCTTGTTCCAAGCCACTATGTCAAAAGACAGAGGCTACCGTAATGCCTTCCCCTTCATGGCCATAATCTATTTCATGGCCGCACCCTTGAAGGGATTCATCAAATTTCACAAACCAGTTAAAATAAGGAAGACATTCATGCCTATTTCCTACTGGCCCGACGACTATGCTACCAAAAAACGCACCCCGGCCGAGGCCATCCGCCAGATCAAGTGGGGCCAGCGGGTCTTCATCACCTCCTCCTGCGGCGAGCCGCAATGCCTGGTGCGGCATCTGGCCGCCCAATCCTGCAACTTCACCGACGTGGAGATCGTGCGGGTGATGAGCCTGGAGACCGCGCCCCTGACCATGATCGCCGAGAAAAGTGCTTGCCAGGGCTTGAACGTGCGCTATTTCTATCTGGGCTCGGCTAAGGGCAAGACCCTGGCTTTGAGCAAGCGCTTCTTGACCCCCATCAACCTCTCGGCGGTGCCCCGGCTCTTCAAGTCTCGTCAGATGCCCCTCCACGTGGCCCTGATACAGGTCTCGCCACCCGACGATTTCGGCTGGATGAGCCTGGGAGTCTCGGTGGACGTGGCCCTGGCCGCCGCCCAGTCCGCCGAGCTGGTCATCGCCCAGGTAAACGCCAACATGCCCCGAGTGCTGGGGCGCAGCTTCCTGCATGTCAACGACGTGGACGTAATAGTGGAATACGACGAGCCCATCATAAGCATCGGCAAGCCGCCGGACACGGAAAGCGCTCGCCAGATCGCCCGTCACGTGGCCAGGCTGATTGATGACGGCTCCACACTGCAGATGAGCCTGGGCGCCACGCCCCAGGCCATCTACCTGGCCCTATCCGAAAAGAACGACCTGGGCATACACACCCAGTTCGTGAGCGACGGCATCATGCGGCTGATATCCACGGGCAACATCAACAATTACAAAAAAGGGTACAACGAGGGTAAAACCGTAGCCAGTGGGGCCGTCGGCAGTCAGAATCTCTACGAGTTCCTGCACGACAACCCGGGTATAGAGTTCTACCCCTCGGACTACATCAACAACCCCAGCGTCATCGCCCGGCACAACAAAATGGTTTCTTTGAACGTGGCCATAGCCATAGACCTCACCGGCCAGACGGCCTGCGACGCCCTACCCTACAATCTCTTCGCCGGCGTCACCGGGGTGATGGACTTCGTGCGCGGCGCCCAGCAGGCCCCGCACGGCAAGTCCATACTCATGCTGCCCTCCACCACCATGGACAGCCGCAGCAGCCAAATCGTGCCCACGCTGGGGGACACCGCCGTGGTGATTCCCCGGGGCGATGTGCAGTACGTGGCCACCGAGTACGGCCGGGTCAACCTTTTCGGCAAAAGCATTCAGGAGCGCGCCTTGGCGCTCATCTCCATCGCCCACCCCGACTTCCGCGACGAGCTTTTCGAGCAGGCCAAGGCGGCCGGCTACCTGGGGCCGGAGCGCACCACCTTTGACGCCATCCACGGCATCTACCCCTTGCAGCTCGAGGAGGAACGCTTATACGGCGACATCGCGGTGCTCTTCCGTCCCAGCAAACCGGTTGACGAACGCATGATCCAGGAACACTTCTACAACCTGCAGCTCAAGGACGTGATCAGCCGCTTCTTCCACGAAAAAACCAGCTTCGTGCGCACCGACGTGGCCTCGGCCTCCCAGACCGACTATATCAATAACTTGACCATCTTAGCCGTGGCCGGCGAGCCCGGATTCGAGAAGGTTATCGCCATCGGCAACTACTTCCTGAACGATGCCAACAACCTAGCCGAGGTGGCCTTCAGCGTCTCCAGCCACTGGCAGGGCAAGGGGCTGTCCTCGGTGATCCTGCGCAAGCTGACCGAAGCCGCTCACAACAACGGCATCCAGGGCCTGGTGGCCTACACCAGCCCCCAGAACCATAACATGATCAAACTCTTCAAGCGCCTCCCCTACAAGATCCGCACCACCTTCGACGGTGACATGCTGATGCTCCTCGCTAAGTTCGATGAGCCCTTGTAGGTGGCATGCCAGCCACGGGGCACCATCAAGTCGGGAAAAGTTGCGGCTTCACATAGCCTGGCGGACTCCCGTTGGGACGCCGGCGCGGTAAGAATCAAGACGGGCGGAGTTTAGCTCCGCCCGCTTTTTTAGGAACGACCCCTCAACGGGAGCCGCTGGCCTTGGCCTAGATCGTGGCTGCACTCGACCCGTTAATGCCCACCCGGGCACCGAACCGGCCCGTTATCGCCCCAGCGGGCACGCCGCACGCTGGCCTTGTGTCCCCTAAAAATGTTACGCTAAGCTAGGCGGCCTGAGCGATTAAAGCCGGACCAACTAATCCGGGGAGAGCGTTAGTGGCTGTTGTTTTTCGAATTAATTTGACAAAATTTTCTGATTACCTTGGACTGATCCTTTTTTTCTCAGTTGATCAAATCAATTCTGTTACGGCGATGCGGATGTGCTTACGAATTCCGTTTCAAGCGGGCCAGTGGTTCCACGCGATGAGAGCCACTTGGAGTAGTAGGCGACGCTGGATAACACCCGATTGGCTATACTACGCCTTTCCAACACGGAGGGTGTATATGCGCCGGCAAAAAGGTTATCCATGCGTAAAATCAAAGAAGTACGCTTCTGCACCGTTAATTGTGGAATTTGATGAATGCCCCCAGTGATGCGGCGATAAAATAGATCATAGCCATTGAAGGTAAAGACATTACGGTAGCCTCTGGCGCTTGCCCGGGCGGCCTGGTGTTGATTTTTGCTTTGTTCTGATCGGGAAGTAAGAGAACCTTTCAGATTGGCGTGACTAGGTAGGGGTTTTTATCCCTTTATCCTGGACCTTGGATGTGGGTCCAGGAATGAGAAAGAAGCCGAGGGTGGTGGAATACCTCTAACCCTGAGAGACGGGAATAACTCCCTGCCATCTGGTTACCATCGTACTTTGCAGCCTACGTCAAGAAGATCATGGAGCTGGGGCGGCGTTTCCCCTAGCACCGGCCGGAGAAGTGCCCCCAATGTGGTAGTGTCCGGCTTTGGGGGCACGGCTTCGTGCCTGCCGATTTTGATGAATCCCCAACAGCGATTTAGCTTCGACGTTTCCTCTGCCCTGACTGCTGGGCGGTGATCCGGCTGCGGCCGCGGGGTTGCTGGAGCCAGCTCCAGTCTCCGGTGGAGACCATTCGGCAAGGCCTTCCCAATAATTTAGCCCGGGGCAGATGACACACTGGCCTGCCGCGCTCTCGCCAGCGCCACTGGCTCAAGGGCCTGCTGCGGCATGTGAGTTCGTCTCTGGGGTCCAGCTGGTCGGGCGACCTGTTTGGGGCCTTCGATTGGCTCAGTGGCCGGGGCTTGACCGCGGCCAGCCAGTCGGCGCAAAGCGAGAACCTTTTCCATCCCTGAGCCACCTACCCAAGGGTGCCGCTGTCCTAGCCCGGCCCCCCAGTCTACACCTGGGCGAAACACCCCCATGGAGGACCGACATAGACGAGGACCAAAAAAACGAGTAGCCATCTTCCGTTTCAGCGTCATCAGCGACTTTTTTGCTAGGGACTACATGGAGCATGGTGAACGGTATAGGTTACTGTGGGGCAAATACGCCCAACGATGGCAAACTCCCTTCTCCAACCGCACTAGGCTGTCGCGCTCCACCATCCTGGAATGGGTCAGGCCTACCCCCAGGGCGGCGGCAAGCTGACATTACTCTACCCCATGGGCAGTAATAACCGGGGCGGCAGCAGGGCCTTGGGCGAGGACACCACCCAGGCCCTGGTCCGCCTGCGCAGGGAACTGCCCACTGCGCCAGAGTGACTGCCATCATCAGCGAGATGATGCGCCGACACTTGGCCGCGCTCGACATGAGCCTCCAAGCGCCCACTGTCTACCGCTTCCTGCACCAGTGTGGACGAAGTCCGAAAGGTCTAGGCTAAAGAGTGTAAACGGCCCAAGGCCACCCGCTAGACCGTGCTCAAGGCCGCTGACGACGACAGTCTAACCGAAAAGCAGCAGCAGACCCTGACCGAACTGAAAACCGGCGGCTTCGCCACCGCCATCGCCTGGCGGCTCTAAGAAGATATTGCGCTGGATCAGAAAGGCCACCTCTGTACTGGCCGCCCAGTGATGCATCACCCACGTCACCCGCTCTGCCAGAAAGTACATAGCGCTTGACACCAAAACCCTAGCCCCGGGCCTCAAGGCGTTCATGACTCTGGAAAAGCATGCCCACCTGGATCATAAGCCACTGAACCTCCAACCATCCCAACGCCTGCCTGAAGGGGCTTAACGGCATCTTCCAGGTCGCCGGGGCAAGAGCCAGAGGCTACCGTGATGTCTGCACCTTCATGACCATGATTTATTTCATCGCCGCACCACTGGGGGAATTCATAAAATTCCACAGTTAACGACAAAGAACCATATTAATGTGGGGGCGGGGTTTATCCTCGTCAGTTTTTATCAACAAACCCTCAACGAGAGCCGTCGGCCCTGGTTGAGGGATCAACGCCAACCGATCAGTTTAAGCATAGCCGGGGGCACCCGGCCCGACCCGTTACCGCGGGACCCACAATATGTGGGCTGGCAGACTGCCAGCGGGGGTTAGTGGGCTCAGGAGAAGCGGCCGGAGCCGCATTTGTGGCTACCGCCGGGGCTGGAGGCCAGGCCTAGGCCGCTGGGGCTCGTCTGGCCGCCGCCAGTGGCGAAACAGGAAATGAGCCGGCTGATATCCCCGGACTGGCAGTGGGGGCAGGCCACGTCGGAGCTATCGCTGCTGAATTGCAGATGTTCAAAGCTCTTGCCGCATTTATTGCACAAATATTCGTAGATGGGCATGTCCGCCTCCTGACGCATCGGTGTTTACACTAACTTTAGGCCGCGGCGGCGACTTGTCAAGGATGGACTCAGCGGGGGACCAAAGGCCAGCGTCCGGCCTGGCAGGCGTAGCGCTCAGCGGGATAGCCCAGGGTGATCACCGCATACACGATTTCACTAGCCTCCAGGCTCAGGCTGGCCTTGATGGCGAGCCGACATTTGAGGGCCTCGACCACGAATCCCACCATACAAGACCCAAGCCCGGGACATGGCCGGCAAACAGGATATTCTGGCTGGCCAGCAGGGCGTCCTCGGCCGGACGGGAGCCGCCGGCGCGCCATTCCCCCGGGGTCTGGGCCACAGTGGCATGACGATCGCGATACATAGTTATTAAGCTGGGGCTGTCCCAAAAACTTAAGCTCCTGGCGCAGCCAGGTTTTAGATGACAAGTGGTTGAGATCGGCGAAGAATTTCCCACAGTTTGACCCAGGGCCAGCACAGGGGGGCGCTGGTCTAAGATAGTGAAGGTCCCAGAGCTGGAAGGCCACCAGGTCGGCCTGCGCCTGGCGGGCGGGGCACGGGGCGGTTCTGGAAGTTGCGGCGGGAGCGCCGGCTGATCATGATGCGGACTAATTGGGCGGCGTTGCCCTGGCCGGGGGACAGCCAGGCGAGATAGGGGGTGAAGCCGGCGAAATCCAGCTCCTTTAGCCCTTCCATCCGGGCTGCCCCGGTGGAGCAGACGGCTTGGCAGTGGCCGCAGCCCAGGGATTACTCTCCAATCACTAACGCCTTACCATCCACCAGGCTTAGAGAACCCGAGGGGCAGACCTTGAAGCACAGGCCACAGCCGTTGCACATCTCGGCGTCTATGACGGTGGATATCGGGCGTTTCACGGTTGCAGGGACAATTTCTGGGGGCGCTTGACCACGAACAATAGCATCTTGAAGCGCTCCTTGGCCTGGAGCGCGTGAGGTACACCCTCGGGCATGGCCACCGCCTGGCCGGAAAAAACCCGCACCTGCTTGTTGCCCACGGTGATCTCGGCCTGCCCGTCAAGCATCAGCACCAGGGCGTCGGCCAACACCGAGTGGGCGCTGATGCCCTCTGCCTGGTCGAAGGCAAACAGCGTCAGGCTCAGGAAGGCGTTCTGGGCCAGGGTGCGGCTAACCACCTGACCGCTCTGGTACTGCACCATCTCGCAGAGAACCTGGGGCTCGGCAAAGGGAATGTTCTTAATCAGGGCGTCCTTGTCCATCGAGGACTCCATTTTGCGGCTCGGTGGCCGGCTTAGGGGTCAAGGCTCATATCATGCTGGACCACGACGACTACATGCCCAGCTTTGTCCTGCTCGCCGAGGCCAAGGTGGACGATGTCACCATGGCCCAGGGGATGGCCCTAAACCCTGGCTTCATCCTGGTCTTGGACCGTGGCTACCAGGACTATGCCCTGTTTGGTAAGTGGACCGGCCAGGGCGTCTCCTTACGTCATTCGCCTCAAATCTAACGCCGTTTTCGAGGTGATGGCCAATCAGCCAGGACCTAAGGCCCAAAACGTCTTGGCCGATCAAACCATATTCCTCACCGGCAGTCTGACCGATTGTCCCTACCCCCTGCGTCGCCTGGTGGTGTGGGACGAAAAGCATCAAAAGCAGGTCGTGTTCTTGACCAACCACCATAAGCTGACGGCCTCCATCGTGGCTGACATCTATATGGACCGCTGAAATATCGAGCTATCCTTCAAGGCGCTTAAGCAAAAATTTAAAGTCAAAATCTTCATTGGCGCCAGCAGCAACGCCGTGGAAATCCAGATTTGGACAACCTCTCTCACCCTGCTCTTATTCAAGTGGCTTCACCATCTTTCCCTGACCGCACGGTCACTGTCCAATCTGGCCACCATGCTGCGCCTAAGTCTCTTCACATACAGGGAGCTGCGCGCCTGGCTCCAACACCCCTATCACACCCCGCCCCTAATGCCCGAACAGGTCCAGTTACCGCTCTTGCTCTGACTTGGATAGACAACCGCCAGTGAAATAAAAAATACTAACTCAAAAGCGGTGGCCTTATCTCAAAATTGTTAAATTTATAACTAACTAACCGTTTTTACAAGATCATTTTTAGCAGCTACGCCTGCCTTGGACAGCACTGATTTATAATATAATATAATTTTAGTATGTGCGCACAGGGCCTTGGTCTTTGCGCGGCTCCCATCGTCACTCTCAACTTCTGGAAAGCCATGCTCGATTATCCCCAGGCCTTCGTGGATCGCCACCAGAAGTTCGGCGCCTATTTTTACGAATATTTCTCGCAGATACCCAGTACGCTGCAAATTTCGCTTCAAACGGGCCAGTAATTTCATGCGATGTGGGACACCGATTCCATGAGAGAGAAGCCACCAATTCCATGGGATGCGTGGGCCACTTGGGGTAGTAGGCGACGCTGAATAATACCTGATTGGCTATCCTGCGCCTTTCCAACACGGAGGGTGCGTATGCTGGTGGGAAGGTTATCCATGCGTAAGATCAAGGAAGTACTTCGTCTGAAACACGAGGCCGGCTGCAGCAACCGGGACATTGCCAAGAGTTGCGAAATAGGCCGGACCACGGTGTCCCGTTATCTGGATTGAGCCGCGCGCGCCGGCTTGTCCTGGCCCCTCCCCATCAGTTTGGATGAGACGCAGCTTGAGCGGCTGCTCCTTCCACCTCCACCCTTGCCATCCACGAGTTTTCGCCCGTAACCTGACTGGTTCCAGATCCATCAAGAGCTGAGGCGCAACGGTATGACCCTTGCGCTGCTGTAGAAGGAGTACAAGGCGGTCCATGCCTTGGTAGACTAACCAATACAGCTAGTCTCGCGAGCGTTACCGGGAATGGTCGGGCAAACTAGAGCTGGTCATGCGCCAGGAGCACCGGGCCAACGAAAAGATGTTTATCGATTATGCCGGCCAGACCATGGACGTAGTGGTTCCTCTGACGGGTGAGGTTAGTGAGCCCCAAATCTTCGTGGCGATTTTAAGCGTAAGCAACTATTATATTGAAGCCATGTGGACCCAAAGTTTACCCGACTGGATCGGCTCCCACCAGCGGGCCTCCAATTTTTTGGCGGGGTGACGCGGAGTTGATGGTGATCGACAACCTCAAGTCCGGGGTGAGCAAGGCTTATCGCTACGAGCCCGACATCGACCCAAACCTACCAGGAAATGTCCGTCCACTACGGCACGGTGGTTTTGCCCGCCCGGGTACGAAAACCCCGTGACAAGGCCAAGGCCGAGGTGGGGGTGCAACTGGTGGAGAGATAGATACTGGCCATCTTGCGCAAGAGGCTCTTCTTAAGTCTGGCTGAGCTCAACCAGGCGATCCGTGGGCTTCTAGTACCACGTGGAGATGAACCGCCACTACTACTCGGTTCCCCACCAATTGGTGGGCAAGAAGCTGAACATCCGCTACACGGAGCGCACGGAGGAATGCTTCCATAAGGGCCAGCGGGTGGTCAGCCACCGTAGCCTCCTGGAGCAAAGCTGATTCACCACCCTAGCCGAGCAAATGCCCCGCTCCCACCAGGAGCACGCCAAGTGGACCCCCGAAAGAATCACCACCTGGATACACAAGATCGGCGAGGCCACGGCCAAGCTGGCCGAGGGGATCATAAACCGGCGGGCGCATCCCCAAGCAAGGCTTCAGGGCTTGCCTACGCTTGGTCACCCTGGCCAAAAAACATGGTTAGGCGCGAGTGGAGGCCGCCTGCCTGAGGGCCTTCCGCTCCAAGAGCGTAGAGCACATCATCGGCAAGGAACTGGACAAAGCGCCTTTGCTGACGCCGGCCCCGGAATCCAGTCCCACCCTTAACTTCAACATCTGTGGAGCCGATGTTGTTTTTTGGATTAATTTGATGAAGGCTCTCTGATTATCCTGGATTGATTCTTCCTTCACCCTGGAGGCCAGGGGTATGGAAATTCTATATATGAGGAAGTCGGCGAGGTTGTTCTGGCCGGCCAAGATGATGGGCTGGATTGGCTTGGAGTCTCCCTGAAACAGTGATCGTGTGCAACTCGGCTAGGACTTAAAGCCTGAGGAGGGAGGCTTCATCGACGATGAAGGCGGGTCTCTTCTTGCGGTCCTGGGCGACCTCCAGGATCTGTTTTCTAAGGAGCTTTATGAGGACGGCCCTGGAGAAGCTGGCGGTGTCCCCTTTGAGCTCGACGCAGATTTGCCTGTAGAGTTCCAGGGTGGAGCCCTGTGAAGCGATGACCCAGATGATCTGATCCTCGGATGGGTGCAGCCTGCTGGCGGCCCAGCGCAAGACGGTGGCTTTCCCGCTGCCCACATCTCCGGTGACCAGGGCTAGTACGCCGAGGCGGATGACGTATTCGAAGCGCTTGGCCACGCCGAGGACCTCGGCAGTCTACGTTATTTCTTTGAGTGCCAGGTCAGAACCGAGAAGCTCCCTGGTGAGGGCACAGAAGGCGCGGTAGTTTGGTTTCATGGATTGCTGCCCTCTGGGTCTGGTTTTTGCGAGAAAAGGGAGCCGCCAGTGGGGGCCGTGGTGGAGCTTGATTCCAAGCGCAACAGATGGTGGTCGCGCTTGACCCTGCAATTTACGGCGAGGTCCAGCGGCCTGAGCAAGCCGTGGGAGCGATTTCCCAGTAGGACCTCTACGCGGTCGGGGTCATGGTCGTGGTAAAGAAGGATGATTCGCTTGCTGATCAAAGGCACTGGGGCTTCGTACAGCCTGCCGGTCAGTGAGACGGTATGGTCCACAGGGCCACGCGGCGCGTAAATCTTTTTCTGAGATAGTCTTCCGGGTCGGCGTGGGCCGGCATGACGCACTCCATCTTACTGGTCAAGCGTTGCAGGGAGTCCTGTCCGATGCCCCGATGCTTGCGCTAGTGGTAGACGTCCCTAATTCAGCACTCCAGGGCCTCATTGATGTCTCGAAGGGTATCGCACTTGAAGCCGGAGAGAAATTGGGATCTGACGGCGCGGAAAAATCTTTCGATCTTGCCCCTGCCCTGGAGGATGAGTGGACCAGGGCGATGCCCAAGGAGACGGTGATCTCTTTCAGGTGATGGAAGCGGAAGGCTGGGCCGTCGTCGAGGTAACTCTTGCGTGGTAGCCCCCGTTTAAGCAGGGCCTGACGCAAGGCCTGTAGATAAATGGCAAGGCCCTAGGAGAGGCAAAACTCGGTATGGACGATCGGGCGGTTCATGTCGCCGATCAAGGCGCGAAGAGGTAGATTTTGCGCCGTTTGTCGCTCACCAGGAGCATCGGCCCACGTGGAGCAGGCTCAGGTCGTCTCCCCGGAGCACGTCCGCATCGCCGCAACAGAATTCATATGATCAAACAAGAAAGGAAGAATCAGTCCAGGATAATCAGAGAACCTTCGTCAAATTAATCCAAACAATAACACTCGTCAAAAACCCAGGCCATGGCTGCCAGCACCCCAGTTTCGGCGGTGGGGCCAAGAACCTGGCGGAAAACCTGCCTCCCCTGAGTAGGCAGCGGGCATAGCAGGTTCTAGCGGAATAGACCCCGCCCATCGCCCAGAGCCATGCCTGGAAGCTGGCCGAGATACAGCCGGTGGCCGAACGCAGTCTTATACCTTAAGCTTACGTTTGAGCCACCAGGGGCAACCGCAGGCCATCGTTTACCAAGGCATAAAAAAAGCTTGTCGGTAAACCAGCAGTGCATTGGATTCCCCGGCCTAGGACGCTAGGCCGCAACTAAGGCGTAGGTCCCATCCTACGCTAATATTTGCAAAACGGTGCCAGCGCCACATCCTACGGTGGGCAAGGTGAGAGGCCTTGCCACCGGCTTTTTCTAGCCGAATCTGGAACATATTGATAATAATAAACGGCATGTTGCTATTTTTATTGATAGCGGAGGTTAAGCCGAAGCCAGGGCCCGCAGACGCTCACCAAGGCGGGCGTAGCGCCTCACCGGCTGGTCATGCTCCACGGCGCGGGCCAGGGCCGCCGGGTGGCCCACCAGCACAACCACAATTTTACCCCGGGTTACGGCGGTGTAGAGCAACGGCCGGTTGAGCATGATGTAATGCTCCTGGCCCAGAACCACCACTACCGCTGGATACTCGCTGCCCTGCGACTTGTGCACGGTCACGGCATAGGCCAGGGTCAGGTCGTCCAGATCGGCCAGGGAATAATCCACCAGGCGCTCGCCCAAGCGCACCCGACAGCCGTCCTCCTGCGCCGCGGCTATTAGCCCTAAATCGCCGTTGAAGGCGTCCAGATCATAATTATTGCGCACCTGCATCACCTTGTCACCCTTGATGAATTGGTCACCAGCCCCAGCCCCCCCGGCGTTTAGCGCCCCCCGCAGCAGACGGTTAAGGTTGGCGCAGCCCAGGGTGCCCCGATGCATGGGCGATAAAACCTGGATGTCCTCTACCGGGTCCAGACCGAAGCGTGCCGGCAGGAGCTCCACCACCAGACGACGCACCAGCTCCGCCGCGCAGCCGGGATCGGGCTCCATCAAAAAAAAGAAATCAGCCTCGTTGCCCGCCGGAGGCAGGACGGGCATCTGCCCCCCCAGGATACGGTGAGCATTGGCCACGATCAGCCCGGCCTCGTCCTGGCGGAATATCTCGTTAAGAACCGCAACCGCCACCACGCCGGAATCCATGATCTGGCGGAAGACCAGGCCAGCGCCCACCGAGGGCAGTTGATTGGTATCGCCTACTAATATCAGCCTGGTACCCGGACCCACCGCCTCCAGCAGATGGGCGGCCAGCCACAGATCCAGCATGGAGCTTTCATCCACTACCAAAAGATCAGCCTCCAGCGGCTTGCCGGCGCAACGCACAAAGCGATTTTCCTTGGGGCTGTACTCCAGTAGGCGGTGTATGGTGGAGGCAGGCAGGCCCCCGGCTTCGGACAGACGCTTGGCGGCCCGCCCCGTGGGCGCGGCCAAAAGCACCCGCTGCTCCATGCGCCGGGCGATGGTGATCAGGGCGCGCACCAGGGTGGTCTTACCGGTGCCCGGCCCGCCGGTGAGCACCCCTACCCCGGTCCCCAGCAGGGTCTCCAAAGCCTGGGCTTGGCCCGGCGAGGGGCGCACCTTGAGCTGACTCGCCACCCAGGCCACGGCCTTAGCGGCGCGTTCTGGCGACAATAGACCGGTACCTCTAGCTAAATAGCTCAAGGCTGAAGCCGCGCGCTGCTCCAACACCTGCATGCCGGTGAAATACACGGCCTGACCGCCGGGCATGTCCTCCAAAACCAAGTGGCGCTCGTTATGCAGGCGGGCAAAGGCCGGACCCAAAAGCCCCCGCTCCACCCGCAGGTTGCGAGCCGCCGACTCCATCAACTCTTCGTAGGGCAGGAAGCAATGCCCCTCTTTCACGGCCTGGCCCAGGGTATAGAGCAGGCCGGCTTGTAACCTTGTGGGGTGGTCGTGGGCGATGCCGATGCGCTGAGCTATGGTGTCCGCTGTGGCGAAGCCGATGCCGCGCACGTCGACGGCCAGACGGTGGGGCTCGTTTTGCAAGATGCCAAGGGTACCGGCCCCATACTCACGCCAGATGCGCAGGGCCGTGGAGGCCGCTACGCCATAGGTCTGTAAAAAAATCATGACTTCGCGCAGTTGGCCATGACTGACCACGGCCTGGGCTATGGCAGCGGCCTTCTTGGGGCCGATGCCCGGCACCTGTGCTAAAATTTGGGGTTGGTGCATGATCACCTCGATGGCCTCAGGCCCCAGGGAATTGACCAGGGCTTCAGCCAACTTAGGCCCTACGCCTTTGATCAGCCCCGAGGCCAGATAGCGGCGCACGCCTTCGGCGTCGCTGGGCGCCAGACCCTCCACCTCCTCGGCCTCGATCTGCATGCCGAACTTGGGGTGCAGCACCTGACGGCCGTACATCTTGACCTGTTGCCCCTCGGTGATGCCCACCATGCGCCCTACCACGGTGGTAAGCCCCGGCTGCCCCGGAAAATGCATTTTAGCCACGGTGTAGCCGTTCTCGGGATTGGCAAAGGTGATGCGTTCCACCCGGCCCTCCAGAGCGATCAGATCAGCGGGCATGTGGGCTATATGCGCGTAGAGGGAACATAAGATAGAGAATTATCGGGAAAGGACCGTAAAGTCAAGCAAAGGCGAGCCGGGAAAAGGGCATCCGCCCCTGAGAACGGTTCAGGCTTCGCTAACCCGCCCTCAAGCCTTCTTTAACTGTGCCTGCCAAAGAAACCGTACTAACCAGGAAACCAAATTGAGGACTACCTAATCAAGCACGCCCCTCCTGCGGCAGATGTGAATGTGCTTCTATTCTTCTGCCTCTTCGTCGTCATGAGTGAACTTAGTGTAGTCCCGATGCCATGATGCAGCGATCCGCATGGCCGAATTGAAGCAGGAGGCAATCATGGACGCCGGCAAGCTTCTGGCCCTTGCCCTGGGGTTGCCAACCGTTCTGGCGGCTGGTGGAACAGCGTGTGAACAACCCCACGAAGTCTTTTTTTGGAGGTTGCCGCCGACCGGTAAGGCGAATACCTCTACCCGGAGTGTGGCAGGTTGTGCGAAGCTCCCGACTTCCACGAAACCACCTGGTGTCTCCTCAATCTTTTCCAGCATCATTGCTACGTAACCACCCGGGGGCCTCGGGTGGACGGCCCCAACCACGGGACCAAACAGGTCAAGATGCCCTGGACCCGTGAGGGCAGCCGGTTCACCTTGCTATTAGAGCCGGCGGCCATAACCCTGGTGCTGGAGAGATGCCCGTGCTGGCTGCGGCCCATATCATCGGGATCAGCGACACGCGACTTTGGCGGGTGGTACAGTTCTAAGTGGCCAAAACCCTATTCAAAATGGACCTGGGCGGGGTCAAGGCCGTGGCTCTGGACCAAACCGCCTCCAAGTGGGGCCACAACCATGTCCCCGCCTTCATCGACAAGGAGCGTAAACTGCCCAAAGCTACCCGCTGAGCCGTGCTCAAGACCGCTGACGGCGGCAGGCTAACCGAAAAGCAGCAGCAGGCCCTGACCGAACTGGAAACCGGCGGCTTCGCCACCGCCTAGCGACTCTAAGGAGATGCTGCGCTGGATCAGAGAGGCCACCTCTGTACGAGCCGCCCAGCGGCGCATCACCCACGTCACCCGCTATACCAGGAAGTGCATCGCACATGACACCAAAACTCTGGCCCAGTCCTCAAGGCGTTCATAACTCTGGAAAAGCATGCCCACCTGATCTTAAGCCTCTGGACCTCCAACCATCCCAACGCCCGCCTAGAGGGAGGCTTAACGACATCCTCCAAGCCGCCAAGGCAGGCGCTAGGGGCGGCCGTAATGTCTTCACCTTCATGACCATGATCTATTTCATCGCCGCACCACTGGGGAAACTCATTAAATTCCACAGTTAACGACGAAGAACCTCAAAAAAAGAGCCGCGCGGCGCGTGGTCCTGGACCGCACCGTCTCCCTGGCCGGCAGAATATACGAGGCCCCAGTGCCTCTGATCGGCAAGCAGCTCATCCTCCTCTACCACGACCATAACCCCGGCCGCATAGAAGTCCTACTGGAAAACCGTCCCAAGGTGCTGCTTCAAGGTGCTGCTTCCAGGGAAGTAGGACATGCCTTCCATCTCAAGAGGCCTCCTAATTCGGTGATGCGAGCCGGGTGGACGAAGCACGGCGCCGCTGGTGTCTGCATTATGTGCCAAAAGGGTCTTGTCGCCAGTCAAGCTTGCCAGCTTTTTTTATGGACTCTCCTTTCAGGTTTGTATTGTAAGCGTTGTGGATCAGGCGGTCGAGGATGGCATCGGCCATGGTGGAATCGCTGATGGCTTGATGCCACTGGTCCACGGGTATTTGAACGGTGACGATGGTGGCGCCTCGGCCGTAGCCGTCTTCCAGAACTTCGAGCATATCCAGACTTTGCTCCCGTGACAGTTTTTCCAGCCCTCAGTCGCCCAGGATGAGCAGGTTGGTCTTAGAACTGGCGACGATCATTTTTTGATAGCTGCCGTCCCCTCGGGCCGCGACCACTTTGCGCGCATGGGGGCTGCACCCTCTATATAGGAGGCCGAGTAGCCTTCCAAATAAGCCTTTTGGCCCAGGGCGCAGGCGAGAAAGTTTTTGCCTACACCGGTGGGTCCGCTGATGAGCAGGTTGTGGTGTTCGGCGGTCCATCGGCATGAGGTCAGAGCCATGATGAGTGACTTACCCATACCGTGCCTTTGCAGTTAGTCGATGTTCTCCAGGCAGGCGTCATGCCGGAGCTTGGCCTTGGCCAGCCTGTTTTTGAGCCGGCGGTTTTCTCTGTGGGTTGTCCCTGTCCACCACCAGGCCCAATCTTTCTTCGAAGCCCAGTTCCTGGGCCTCAGGGGTACTCAACTGCTCCTCTAGGGCCTTGAGCATGCCCTCCAACCCCAAGGCGCGGAGCTCGGCCAGGATGGGATTAATCGGCATGGCTTCCTCCTTGGGCGGTCAAAAAGTAACCGACTCCACGGATGTTGGGGTGAAGGATGGGACTGGATTCCGAAGCCGGCGTCAGCACAGAAGCCTTGTCCAGTTCCTTGTCGATGATGCGCTCTACGCTCTTGGAGCTGAAGGACCCATAGGCCAAAACTCTCAGGCAGGCGACCTCCACTCGCGCTTCACCATATTTCTTGGCCAGGGTGACCAGGCATAGGCAGGCCCGGAAGTCTTGCTGGGGATACGCTCGCCGGCTCATGATCCCCTCGGCCAGCTTAGCAGTAATCTCGCCGATCTTGTGTACCCATTGCACCCCCACCTCGGCCTTGGCCTTGTCACGGGGTTTTTGTACCCGGGCGGGCAAAATCGTTGTGCCGTAGTGGGCGGTCATCTCCTGGTAGGTCGGGTTGATGTCGGGCTTGCAGCGATAAACCTTGCTCATCTCGAATTCGAGGTTGTCGAGCACCATCAACTCCGTCACCCCGCCAAAAAACTGGAAGGCCTGCTGGTGGGAGTTGATCCAATCGGGCAAATTCTAGGTTCACGTGGCCTCGGCAAAAATGTAGCTACTGGCGCTCAGAACCACCACGAAGATCTGGGCCGCCCTAACCTCACCCGCCAGAGGGACACCACGTCTACGGTTTGGCCGACATAATCGATAAACGTCTTCTCGCCGGCTCGGTGTTTCTGGCGCATGACCGGCCCCAGCTTGCCCGACCATCCTCGGTAACGCTCGTAAAACCACCTGTATTGGTAGCCCAAGGCATGGACCGCCTTGCACTCCTCCCACAGCAGCGTCAGGATCATACCCTTGCGCCGCAGCTCTTGATGGACCTGGAATCAGTCAGACTCCGGGCGAAAACCCATAGAAGGTAAGGATGGAGGTGGAAAGAGCAGTCGCTCAAGCAGGGTCTCACCCAAACTAGTAGGGATGGGCCAGGATAGGCCGGCGCGCGCGGCTCGACGCAGGTAACGGGACACCGTAGTCCGGCCTATTCCGCAACTCTTGGCAATATCTCGGTTGCCGCAGCCGGCCTCGTGCTTTCGCCGAAGTACTTCCTTGATCTTACACATGGATAACCTCTCCGCCGGCATCTGCACCCTCCTTGTTGGAAAGACGCAGTCTTGACAATCAGGTGTTATTCAACGTCGCCTACTATCTCAAATGGCCCACATCGCGTGGAATCGCTGGCCAGCTTGAAACGGAATCCGCAGACCGGCTGGCGAGGCAGCGCCAACCAGCCTCACCCCCGCCTAGCCCTAATTACCTATTGCATGCTGAAAGGTCATCCTTTAATCTAATATATTAGTTTTTCGTCGTTGACTGTGGAATTTAATGAGTTCCCCCAGCGGTGCGGCGATGAAGTAGATCATGATCATGAAGGTGAAGACATTACGGTAGCCTCTGATTTTTGCCCTGGCGGTCTGGAAAATGCCGTTAAGCCCCTCCAGACGGACGTTAAAATGGTTTGAGGTCCAGCGACTTAGGATTAGGTGGCATGCTCTTTCAGAGTCATGAGTGCCTTGAGGACCGGGGCCAGGGTTTTGGTGCCAGGCGCTATGCCCTTCAGGACATGGCGGGTGAAACCGGTTAGCCTGCCGCCGTCAGCGGCCTTGAACACGGCCCAGCGGGTGGCCTTGGGGAGTTTACGCTACTTCGCCTCGGTCTTTCAAACTTCGTCCATGGCGGTGGTGAAGAGCTGGGCGACATGGAATCAGTCCACGGTGGCGTTGGTGCCGGGGAAACTTTCGCCGATGGCGGCCAGGAAGGCTGGCGGCATGTCGCAGACCACCTCGACTATATTGTTGTGATCGCCGCCACGCTCACGCAGGAAGCGGCGGAACAGGACCAGACAGCCCTGGTCCTTGCCGGGGGTAACGAAGATGACCGGCTTTTGCTTGCAGTCTAGGTCGGTGAAGACGGTGACGTAGTAGTAGCCCCGCTTAGAGGCGGTTTCGTCCCGAGTCACGGCCTTGACCCCGCCCAGGTCCATTTTGAACAAAGCCTAGGCTACGTAGAACTGGACCACCCGCCAAAGTCGCGTGTCGCTGACCCCGATAATGCGGGCCGCAGCCAGCACGGGTATCTCCCGCATCAAGGTCATGGCCGCCTACGCGAACAGCAAGGGGAATCGGCTGCCCTGGCTAGTCAAGGGCATCTTGACCTGTTTGGTCCCGTGGTCGGGGCAGTCCACCCGGGGCACCCGGGCGGTTACGTAGCAATGATGCTGGAAAAAATTGAGGTGACGCCAGGTGAATTTGTGGAAGTCGTGAACCTTGCATAACCTGCCATGTTCCGGGCAGGGGCACTCGGCTCCCCGGTCGGCGGCAACCTCCAATAAGACCTCGTGGGGCTGTTTTTTGGTGTCCACACGCTGCCCCACCAGCCGCCAAGGCGGTTGCAACCCCAGGCCAAGGGCCAGAAGCCGGCGTCTATGATTGCCTCCTGCTTCAATTCGGCCATGCGGATCGCTGCCTCATGACACCGGAACTACACCAATTCCACTCATGACGACGACGAGACTTAGTATCTATGCACGTCATGAATAGCTCACAATGATCCTTCCCCAGGGAAGAGCTGTGCCAGTCCCGCCAGACAAGGAAAACCCATGGAGCCCAAAGCACCGGGCGCGGTCATGAACCGCCGCCAATTTCTCTTAACCGCCGCGGTGGGTGTCGCCGCGCTGCACACGAAAGGTTTGTTCATGACCGTATCCGCTCAGGCCGCCGAGACCATTGCCCTGCCCGCCCTGCCCTACGCCGACAACGCCCTGGAGCCGGCGATCAGCGCCAAAACCATCGGCTTCCACTACGGTCAGCACCACGCTACCTACGTAACCAACGTCAACAAGATGATAGCCGACACCGATCTGGTCAACATGACCCTGGAAGAGATGGTCAAAACCACCGCCGGCGACAAAGAGAAAGTCAGCGTGTTCAACAACGCGGCGCAGGTGTTCAATCACACTTTCTACTGGAACAGCATGAAGCCCGGCGGCGGTGGGGCGCCCACCGGCGACCTCCTGGCCAAAATCAACGCCGACCTGGGCGGCTTCGATAAGTTCAGAGAGGCCTTCAGCCAGGCGGCCTTGACCCAGTTCGGCTCGGGCTGGGCCTGGCTGGCCTTGGCCGACGGCACGCTTAAGGTGATGAAAACCGCCAACGCCGAGACGCCGCTCGCCATGGGCGTTAAGCCCATCATCACCATCGACGTGTGGGAGCACGCCTACTATCTGGACTGGCAGAACCGCCGCGTTGACTACATCGCCGCTTGGCTGGACAAGCTGGTCAACTGGGACTTCGCGGTCAAAAATTTGAAGGGGTAATAACGGCTTCGCATCGACCGAAGCCTTTTGAGCAATACAAGACGGACTGGGACAAACCCCGCCCTACGAAGAAAAATGCTTTTATCGCCTCGTCGTCGTCATGAGTGGAATTGGTGTAGTTCCGGTGTCATGAGGCAGCGATCCGCATGGCCGAATTGAAGCAGGAGGCAATCATAGACGCCGGCTTCTGGCCCTTGGCCTGGGGTTGCAACCGCCTTGGCGGCTGGTGGGGCAGCGTGTGGACACCAAAAAACAGCCCCACGAGGTCTTATTGGAGGTTGCCGCCGACCGAGGAGCCGAGTAGCCCCTGTCCGGAGTGTGGCAGGTTGTGCAATGGAGCGATAGGCGCATTCACCTACGCCGGCGGCTCCCGTGGAAGGCTTGCGGCAGAGGACGATGTCGTTCGGCGGTCTACTCGAAGGGCTGGACAAAGCAAGATAATGAGGAATTAACCCCGCCCTCTCTTATATTCGACATGCCCCCACCGGGAGACGGTCAGGCCCGTTCCGGCGACAGCGCCCCCAACCCGTTTATGATCAGCCAGGGGCACCAGGTTTATCTATAGAAGTCGATGGCCTGCTTGAGGCCATCCTCTAGGGTGGTGGTGGCCTGCCAGCCGATGACCTCCTTGATGCGATCGACGTTGGGGATGCGCCGGGGTATGTCCTCATAGGACTTTCCGAAGACCTCCAGGTGGGTCTGAAAAATTAGCTCGTTGGGGAAGCCGCCCACCTGCTTCATGGTCTTGGCCAGCTCCAGGATGCTGGTCTCGCGGTCGCTGCCGATGTTGAAGCACAGCCCCAAGGCCTTGTCGCTTAGCGCCAGCTCCACCACGGCATTGGCGGTGTCCTCTATAAAGGTAAAGCAGCGAGTCTGCAGGCCGTCGCCATGTACCACCACCGGCTGGCCCTTCAAAAACTTCTCCAGGAAGATGGGGATGACGCGCCCCTGGCCCAGGTCGTCGCAACGGGGGCCGTAGACGTTGAAGAAACGCATGATGACAAAGGGTAGGTTCTCCTGCTGGCCGTAGGCGTAGCAGTAGTGCTCGATCAGGGCCTTGCTCGTGGAGTAGCACCAGCGGTTGATGGAGGGCGGCCCCAAGAGGCGATCCGCGTCCTCCTTCCAAGGCACGTTGGGATTTTTGCCCAGCACCTCGCTGGTGGAGGCGAAGACGAAGCGCTTGCCCTGGCGGGAGCAATGGTCCAAGAGGCCTAGCGACCCCTTGAGGTTGACGTTGAGCACATTCAAGGGCTCGTTGACGTAGCGCTTGGGGTCGGCGATGGCCGCCAGGTGGATGACCACGTCGTTCTGCTCCACCAAGCGCTCCACCACATCCTTGACCAAGACCGAGTCCTGCACGAACTTGAAGCGGCCGGACTCGAAGAGGTGCTCCACCTTGAGGGAGGGGCCGTTGTCCAGGGCGGTGACCTGATGGCCGCGCGCGATGAGATGCTCGCAGATGTAAGAGCCGATGGAGCCGGCCCCGCCTGTCACCAGGAAGCTTTTCATGCCATCTCCCTGTCCTGTGTGCGCCACAGGTGAAAGGTCATGTCGCTGTAGACTTGCCTGCCACCCAGGCGGGACCAGGCGCGGATCACCGCGCCCTGACTCAGCTTGGTACGCACGCGGGCCCGGCGAGACCCTTGGGCCGCCAGCCAGTCCAAGCCCTGACGCAGGAGCAGATTATACAATCCCCGGCCGCGTAGCCCGGGGGTAATGGCGTTGAGGTTCACCCAGCCGCAGCCGGCCTGGATGCCCGCTCCGGCCAGCGCCTTCTTCAGAGTTATGAAGCCCTGGGGCTCGCCGCCGGCCTGGAGTACTAGCACCATGTCCGCCTGGCTGCCGCCGAAGCAGTTGCCCATCCAGTGCCGGTACAGCTCCGTACAGCCGGGCTGCATCACCGGGTCCAGGGCGAAGCGGTCGGCGTAGGATTCCAGGTCGCAGAAGGCCTGGGCTGCCAGTTCCTTGAGTGCAGCCTCGTCCGAGGGCTTCCAGGGACGCACCTGCATGCCCGCAGGCAGCGCGGGCCGAGCCAAGGGTAGGCCCTGCAAATCCAACATCCACTCCACGCTCAGGTCGGCCAGAAAAAATCCCGTCGACTCCAGCACCCGGGCTGCTGAGTAGTCCCGCGACCCCACCCGGACCACTAGCCCCTCCAGGCCCTGGTGCCAGACCTGGTCTAAGACGTGACCCAAGAGGCGCTCGCCCTGCTCCTGGGCCTCTAGCCCGGGCCACGCCTCGCGGTGGGCCAGGGGCGCCAGCCGCCCCATGGCCCGGCCAAAGACCTGGCTGTCGAACTCCAGGGGCTCACATCCCATGAGCCATTGCCAGGTCCCCTGCCCTTGCCCGACCCACCACTGAGCCTGACCGCTGGCCTGGGCCATCAGGGACGCCGCAGCCTGAGCGGCTGGCCAGCCCGGCCAGGCCTCGCCCACAAAAGCGCACTCCCTCAAAAAGGCCAAAACTTCCTGGGAGTCGCGGATGGTCTGGGCATCCAGGCTGATAATCTGCAAACCAAAACCCAGTCAGGGCCCAACAGCCCCCATTTATATATGATATATAATGTTACCCTAGAAATATATCACGGTCAACCCAAGTGCCTTGGGTCTCATAAACGGGTCGGTTAGCTTAATAGGGATGACCGGGGCTGGTGACTCCCGTTGGGGCGCCGTGAAATCTGCAAACGAAAACTAGGTCGTTGCGAAGCCCAGCGGGGGCGACGAAGCAATCGCGGACCAAATTGTCCAAGGCTGGCCAATTCAACAGCGATTGCTTAAGCGGTCAAGACCCGCCTCGCCATGACTAAAAATGGACAAACCCTCAACGGGAGCCCGCCAGGCAGGCAAGGGCGATAACGCCAACCGACCCATTTAAGCCCCGCCGAGGGCACCCGCCCTCGTGGGGGGCACCCCACCTACTCGTTGTTGCCCAGTCCGTGGCGCCGGGCACGTCAGCTTGTAGCTGGCCCGCGGACCAGGGGCACCAGCGCCTTAAAATCGCGGCAGAGGCTCTGGGGGCCGTCGCACAGGGCCTTCTCGGGGTGAAAGTGCACCTCCCACCATCAGGCCGTCGTCGCCGGCGGCCAGGTCCAGATCCGGCATCAGCTTACGCACGCCAGAGCCGTGGCTAGAGCCCACGATCACCGGCAGGTGGTAGTTCTGCTTGATAAAGGCCACGTTGTTCAGGTTGAGCACGTTATGGCGTACGCGGTCGGAGATCTTGTCACCGCGCTCGCAGAGGATCACCTGGGGATTGCCCTCGTAGACCCGCAAAGCCGCCCCCAAGGGCTCCTCCAACGATACGTGGTCGCCGCGCTTGAGCATCACCGGCCGAGGATATTTCACATGGGCTAGCACGTCCAGGAAAAAATAATTGAAGCAATTGCGCGCCCCCACCTGCCAGACGTCCACCTGTATTTCTCGAAGAGGGGGATATCGGAGGCGTCCATGATCTCCGAAACCACCGGGCAGGCCCGGGGACTGGCTTACCTTGCTTAGATATTGATATTTCAGCCCCTCCTCGCGCCCAGGCCCTGGAAGCTGCGGTGCAGGGTGCGCGGCTTGAAGGCCCCGCCGCGAATTACGTTGGCATCCCCTCGGCGGCCAGCTTGGCTCTCTTGTAGAGCTGCTGATAGCTCTCGATGGCGCAAGGGCCGCCGATGGTGGTCAGCTCGACGCCAAGTTGGAACTGGCGCGAACGCTCCTTGAAGGAATCGGAGATGCGATGCACGTCCAGCACGTAGGGAGGGACCCCGTACTGGTCTTAGTTTAGCTGGCTGGCGTCGCCCTTGATGTCCACCAGGGTATAAGTGTCGTCGGCGTATATATATCCAGGCACTGGCGGACGATGCCGTCCTTTCCCAGTTACTTGATAAGCCGTTCCAAGTAGTTCTGCTCCGCGTGGGCCTTGAGCTGGATGATCATGGCCTGCTCTCCGCCATACTGTTGATAAAACCCGGCAGGGCTAACCCCCCGGCTCCCCACATGGGGCGATATCCCACTCCCAATTGTGTGCTTATGCTACCTGCCGGGAGAGATCGCGCACCCGGGCCGTGACCCCCTTTAGATTGAAGCTGAGTACCTGGCGGCCGGCCACCAGCACATGATGCAAGTCGACACCTCGGCACTGGTTGACCAGGGCCAAAGCCGGGTCGAACATGGGCGTGAAATCGGGAGCTGACGCCCGCAGGACCACCACATCGGGCGCCATGCCAGAGGCCAGACGCCCTACCACGCGCCCTCCAGACCCAGGCGAGTCGGTCGTGGTCCGGTCCAAGGTCTGGACGACGGAGAGCGCCATAAGGTCCATATTGTTCAGCTTGACAGCGCGGCTGGTGGCACCCAGCTCGCCGATCATAGATAGATCGTTGTTGCTGGCCGCACCGTCGACCCCCAGGCCCACCGTCACTCCGACGACCAGCAGACCGGCACGTCGCAGGTGCCTGAGGCCAGCTTCATCTCAGCCTCGATGCAGACGACCACTCCCACGCCGGCCTTGGCTAAGAGCGCCGCTTCCTGGGCAACCAGCCAGACTCCGTGCGCCATGGCCTTGAGGCTTTCCAGGATGCCCAGGTTGGCCAGATGCTGGGGGGGAAGGGGGTCCGGCGCCGCACTAACAGCGCAGGGTGGTGATCTTCTGGGCCATTTCGGGAACGTAGATGAACCAGGGCGCTCCCAGCTCTCCGGCCAGGCGGCTGGTCTCTTACAGGGTTTCCGGCGCGCGGGTGTAGCAGGAGTGGGCGAAAAGCTCCGGTGTGATCAGAGTGTCGCGCCCCTGCCAGGTCTCCAAACAATCGCGGCAGACCTCCATTTTGGCCGCCGGGTCGAGGATGCCCGGGGCCAGGAAGTCCAAGACGCCCTGGCAGACAACAACGCGCATGCCGGCCTTGGTATAGACTTTGGACACGGGATCCATAGAAATAGACATCGCAGACCGTGGTACTGCCGCTGACCAGCATCTCGCCGGCGGCCAACAGGGTGCACAACTTAACCTTCTCAGAAGCTACCCACAGAGCCTCGGTCGGGAAGATGTGCTGGTGCAGCCAAACTTTCAAGCTTACATCGTCGGCCAGGGCCCGGAAGATAGTTATGGCCCCGTGGGTGTGGGCGTTGATCAATCCGGACAGAGTCAGTCCGCCTTGGCTGTCTAACACCCGTCGGGGGCTAGTAGTCCCCGGCGGGGCCGACGTAGGTGATCAGACCATCCTTGACCGCGCCTCGGGGCCAACTCCGCCCCACTTCGGCCAACATGGGGCCTCCCTGGATTACGAGATCGTCGAGCACCACCGCATAACCCTTCTGGTGAGGCGCCGGGCATTCTCCTTGACCTTGATCAGCACCTCATCCTCGTCCATGGTCAAGAGCCGACGGCCCTGCATCAGCACCTGGCCGTGGCAGACGGTGCGCATGAAGTCAGCGCCGCTGGCGGCGTAGACCAGATGGCTGTAGGGATTGTATATGAGCGCCAGGTGGGGCTGGTCGGTGTCAACGACGTCGGCCAGGGCGCCGGCTCCGAGCAGGCCAGGTCCAGGTAGCCGAAGACGTCGCTGCCGCGACGGGAGGCCCGCTCCAGAACGGTGCGGGCCGAGGGCCTCTCGAGGTCGAGGTAGACCGCTTTGCTCATCTTGGCCATGGTGTCCATCTCGCCGAAGAGGTCCAGGTCGTTATTGCTAGCGCAGCCGTCGGTGCCCAGGGGCAAGCGCCGTCCGGCTTTCAACATGGCCAGCAGGTTGGCCAGGCCCGAGGCCAGCTTCATGTTGGACTCGGGCAACAGCGACACCAGGCTGGGCCCAGGCGCTCGATCTCGTCGGCGTACAGGTCCACAGCATGGTCGATCCAAAGACGGGGATTGACCAGGCCCAGGCTGGCGGCATAGGCCAGAAACCGCGTACCCTAATATTTTATTGTAGTGGTTCTTCGTCATTCATCGTGGATTTTGATGAGCTCCCCCAGTGGTGCGGCGATAAAATAGATCATGGTCATGAAGGGGAAGACATTACGGTAGCCTCTGGCTCTTGCCCGGGCGGCCTGAAAGACACCGCTAAGCCCCTCCAGGTAGGCGCTGGAATGGTTTGAGGTCCAGCGGGTTAGGATCCAGATGGGCATACCCTTCCAAGGTCATGAGCACCTTGAGGCCTGGAATCAGCGTTTTGGTGTCAGGCGCTATGCCCTTCAGGGCACGGCGAGTGAAGTGGGTGATGCGCCACTGGACGGCTCATACAGAGGAGACTTTTCTAATCCAGCGCAGCATCTTCTTGAGCCGCCAGGCGATAGCGGTGGTGAAGCCGCCGGTTTTCAGTTCGGTCAGCAGAGCCTGCTGCTTTTCGGTTAGCCTGCCGCCGTCAGCGGCCTTGAGCACGGCCCAGCGGGTGGCCTCGGGCAAGTTACGCTCCTTAGCTTCGGCCTTTCGGACCTCGTCCACCGCGGTAGTGAAGAGTTGGATTCCCTGGAACCAGTCCACGGTGACGTTGGCGCCGGGGACGCTTTCACCGATTGCGGCCAGGGAGGCTGGCGACATGTCGTAGACCACCTCGGCGATATTGTTGTGATCGCCGCCATGCTCACGCAAAAAGTGGCAGAGCAGGCTCAGGGAGCCCTTGCCCTTGCCCTTGCCCTTGCCCTTGCCGGGGATAACGAAGATGACCGGCTTTTGCTTGCGGCCTAGGCCGATGAAGACGATGGCATAGTTGTGGCCCCGCTTGGAGGCGGTTTCGTCCAAAGCCACGGCCTTGATCCCGCCCAGGTCCATTTTGGACAGGGCCTGGGCCACGTAGAACTGGACATCCGCCAAAGTCGCGTGTCGCTAACCCCGATAATGCGAGCCACAGCCAGCACCAGCATCTTCCGCACCAGGGTCATCGCCGCCTGCTCGAACAGCAAGGTGGACCGACTGCCTTCGCGGGTCTAAGGCACATTGACCTGTTTGGCCCCCCGTGGTCGGGGCAGCCCGCCAGAGGCACCATGGCGGTTACGTAGCAATGATGCTGGAAAAGATTGAGGTGACGCCAGATGAGTTCGTGGAAGTCGTGAGCCTTGCACAACCTGCCATACTCCGGGCAGAGGCACTTGGCTCCCCGTTTGACGGCAACCTCCAATAAAATCTCGTGTGGCTGTTTATCGGTGTCCACACATTATTCTACCAGCCGCCAGGGCGGTTGCAACCCCAGGCCAAGGACCAGAAGCTCGCCGGCGTTTATGATTGTCTCCTGCTTCAACTCGGCCATGCAAATCGATTTAGTTTGACACCGGAATTACACCAACTCCATTCGTGACGATAAAGAGGCAAAAACGGATAGCCCTTCTCCGTTTCGGCGTCATCAGCGACTTTGTTGCCAGGGACTACATGGAGCGTGGCGAACGGGAGAGGTTACTGCGAGACAAAGTGCGCCCAGCGGTGGCAAACCCCTTCTCCAACCGCACCAGACTGCCGCACTCCATCATCCTGGGATGGATCAGGCTCTACCGCTAAGGCAGCGGCAAGCTGGAATCTCTCTACCCTATGAACAGTAAAAATCCCTGCGCAGGGTCAAGCACGACCACCCTCTGCTGCGCTCAGAATCCAGCTCCACCACGGCCCCCGCTGGCGACTCCCTTTTCAAGCAAAAACCAGACCCTGAGGTCAACAATTCATGAAACCAAACTACCGCGCCTTGTTCGCTCTCACCAGAGAGCCCTTCGACTCTGATCTGGCACCCAAGAAAATAATGCAGACCGCCGAGCCCCTCGGCGTGGCCAAATGCTTCGAATACGCCATCCGCCTCGGCGCACCGGCCCTGGTCACCGGAGATGTGGGCAGCGGAAAATCCACCGCCTTGTGCTGGGCCGCCAACAGACTGCACCTATTCGAATATCAGATCATCTGGGTCACCGCCTCATAGAACTCCATCCTGGAACTCTACAGACAAATCTGCATCGAGCTCGAAGGGAGACACCGCCAGCTTCTCCAGGGACGTCCTCACCAAGCTCCCCAGAAAACAGGTTCTGAAGATCGCCCAAAACCGCAAGAAAAAACCCGCCCTCATCATCGAAGAAGCCTTCATCCTCAGGCTTCAAGTCCTGGCCGAGTTGCACACCGCAACTCAGTTTTAGGGAGACCCCAAGCCAATCCTGCACTTTATCCTGGCCGGCCAGGACAACCTTGCCGACCTCCTCATATACAGAGCTTCCCTGCCCCTAGCCTCCAGAGTCGTGGCCAGGAGCCATCTGGCCGGCGTCTCCCTCCCGGACATGCAGGCATACCTCCTGCACCACCTCAAGATCGCAGGCGTCAAACAGAACCTCTTCTCTAATCCGGCCGTCACCGCCATACAGCGGGCTCCGACGGCCTTTTCCGAAGGGCCAACCATCTGGCCCGAGGCGCGATCATAGCTGCCGCCGAGGAACAGGCGCAGGTTGTCTCCCCAGATCACGTCCGCATCCCCGCAACAGAATTCATCTGGGCAAATGAGAAAGTAAGAATCAGTCCAGAATAATCAGAGAATCTTCGTCAAATTAATCCGAAAAACAACACCGGCGTAGACAAAAGCTTTCTCGTCTGCGCCCTGAGCCACAAGGCTTGTCTGGAAGGCTACTCTGTCGCCTACAATAGGGTGCCAACCCGCCTGCACGAAATGGTCGCGGCCCGAGGGGACGGTAGCTATCAAAAAATTCTTCGTCGTTAACTGTGGAAATTAATGAATCCCCCCAGTGGTGCGGCGATACAATAGATCATGGTCATGAAGGTGAAGACATTACGGTAGCTTCTGGCTCTTGTCCTGGCGGCCTGGAAGATGCCGTTAAGCCTCTCCAGGCGGGCGTTGGAATGGTTGGAGGTC
>CBCOTF020000134.1:0-1809 GCA_965112955.2 Desulfarculales bacterium | reverse complement strand
AGGAAGTACTTCGGCTGAAGCACGAGGCCGGCTGCGGCAACCGGAACATTGCCAATAGTTGCGGGGTAGGCCGGACCACGGTGTCCCGTTACCTGCGTGGGGCTACGTTCGCCGGCCTGTCCTGGCCCCTCCCCACCAGCTTGGATGAGGCGCAGCTTGAACGGCTGCTCTTTCCACTTCCACCCTTGCCGTCCACGGGTTTTCGCACGGAGCCTGACTGATCCCATATCCACCAAGAGTTGAGGCGTAAGGGTATGACCCCGGCGCTGTTGTGGGAAAAGTAAAAGGCGGTCTCTTACAGCTGGTTTTGCGAGCGTTACCGGAAATGGTCGGGCAAGCTGGGGTTGGTTATGCGCCAAGAGCACCGGGCCGGCGAGAAGACGTTTATCGATTATGCCGGCCAGACCGTGGCCTGGTGGCTCCCCTGACGGGTGAGGTTAGGGCGCCCCAGATCTTAGTGACGGCTCTAGGCGTCAGCAACTACATTTTTGCCGAGGCCACGTGGACCCAGGGTCTGCCTGACTGGTTCGGCTCCCACCAGCGGGCTCTCCAGTTTTTTAGCGGGGTGACGGAGTTGCTGGTGATCGACAACCTCAAGTCCGGGGTGCGCAAGACTTGCCGCTACGAGCCCGACATCAACCCGACCTGCCAGGAGAAGGCCGTCCAACAAGGCACGGCGGTTTTGTCAGCCCGGGTACGAAAGCCCCGTGACAAGGCCAAGGCCGAGGTGGGGGTGCAGCTGTGGGTACTGGCCCCCCTGCGCAAGAAGACCTTCTTCGGTTTGTCTGAGCTGAATCAGGCTATCCGTAGACTTCTAGACCGGCTCAATAACCGGTTTTTCAAGAAGCTGTCCGGCAGCCGGTGCTCCATGTACGAGTCCCTGGACAAACCGGCGCTCAAGTCTCTGTCCGCCACAGCCCACCAGTACTGCGCCTAAATCTTTTCACATACAGGGAGCTGCGCGTTTTGTTCCAACATCCCTATCATACCCCGCCCCTCATGCCCGAACAGGTCCAGTTACCGCTTTTATCCTGACTTGGCCAGGCAACCGTTAGTGAAACAAAAAACATCAGCCCAAAAGCGGCGGTTTTATCTCAAAAAATATTAAATTTATAGGTAATTAACCGTTTTTATAAGATCATTTTTAGCCGCTAAGCTTGTCTTGGACAGCACGGATGCCCAATGGAAGAAGGCCAAGGCCCACATCGATTACCACGTGGAGACGGACCACCACTACTACTCGGTCCCCCATCAATTGGTGGGCAAGAAACTGGATATCCGCTCCACGGAGCGCACGGTGGAGTGCTTCCATAAGGGTCAGCAGATGGCCAGCCACCGTCGCATCCTGGGGCAAAGCGGCTTCACACCCTGGCTGAGTACATGCCGCGTCCCACCAGGAGTCGCCAGGTGGACCCCCAAAAAAATCACCAACTGGATACACAAGATCGGCAAGGCCACGGCCAAGCTGGCCGAGGGGATCATGAGCCGGCGGGCGCATCCCCAGCAAGGCTTCAGAGTCTGCCTAGGCCTGGTCCCCTGGCCAAGAAACATAGTGAGGCGCGAGTGAAAGCCGCCTGCCTGAAGGCCTTGGCCTATGGGGGGCCTTCAGCTCTAAGAGCGTAGAGCTCATCATCGATAAGGCGCTGGACGAGGAGCCTTTGCTGGCGCCGGCCCCGGAATCCAGTCCTATCCTTCACCCCAACATCCGCGGAGCTGGCTACTTCTTGACCGCCCAAGGAGGAAGCCATGCTGATTAATCCCATCCTGGACAAGCTCCGCGTCCTGGGGCTGGAGGGCATGCTCAAGGCC
>CBCOTF020000133.1:0-7743 GCA_965112955.2 Desulfarculales bacterium | reverse complement strand
CCGGTCGGCGGCAACCTCCAAGAAAGACCTCGTGGGGCTGTTTATCGATGTCCACACGCTATCCCACTAGCCGCCAGGGCTGCTTGTAACCCCAGGTCAAGGGCCAGAAGCTTGTCGGCGTTCACGATTGCCTCCTGCTTCAACTCGGCCATGAGGGTCGCTGCATCATGACACCGGAACTTCACCAATTCCACTCATGACGACTAAGAGGCTAAAAAGTCCGTTCTCGGATTTTTTCAACTTGAGTCAGCCGAAATTAATTTGGCTAATTCTCCTAAAACGCGTGGCTCTTGGAGCTCGCGCTTTTTTAGCTGGCCGTCCCCGGGGGCCCTAAGCAAACGCAGTTTGCTTGGGGTGAATCCATGGTCTGCTAACAGGCTGTTCTTCAGCAGCCTGTTAAAGCCAAAAAGACCGGGCCAGGGCGGTCAGGCCGGCCAAGTTCTCGGCTGGGCACCATTTTATACCTTTCAGGCCCCTGAACCAAGTCATTTGGCGCTTGGCATAGGCCCGGGTCTTTTGTATCATCTCCTGTAGCGCCTCCGAGGGGGCTTGTAAGCCCTGGATAACCCGCAAGGCCTGCTGATAGCCCAGGCTTTGCAAGCTGCGGGTCTGGGGCGAGACCCCGGCGGCCAAGAGCCCGCGAACTTCCTCCAGTAGCTCGCCTTCCCACATTTGGCGGCAGCGGGCTTCGATGCGGCTGTTCAGCTCGACCCGGGGGCGCTCCAGCCCCAGCACTATATGGGCATGCCGGGGCTGGCGGAAGCCGTGCTCCTGCTGGCGGCGGCTGAAGGGCTCGCCGGTTTGCAGGCACACCTCCAAGGCCCTGAGTATCCGCTGGCGGTCATTGGCTGGCAGGCGCCGGGCGCTCATCGGGTCTAGGCCGGCCAGGCGGATGTGCAGGGCCAGGGCCCCTTGCTCCTCCCATTCCCGGTTGAGGCGCAGGCGTAGTTCGGCGTCCACCGGTGGGGCCGGGGCCAGGCCGAAGAGCAAAGCCCGGATATAGAGCCCGGTGCCGCCGGCCACCAGCACCCGCCGCCCCCGCCGCTGGATATCGGCGATGGCCTGGTCGGCCAACTGGGCGAAGCGGGCGGCGCTCATTTCTTGCTCCGGATCGGTCACGTCCACCAAATGGTGAGGCGCCAGGGCGCGTTCCTCTAGCGTGGGCTTGACCGAGCCAATATCCAGGCCTCGGTAGACCTGCACACTGTCGGCGTTGACCACCTCGGCCTGGAACCGGCTGGCCAGGGCGATGGCCGTCGCGGTTTTGCCCACCGCCGTGGGACCCACCAGCACCAGCAGGGGGGGGGCGCTCACGCCAGGGGCTCCAAACTGCGTTTGAAGTGGCGAGACAGCTCCCGCCGGCTCAAACTAAGGAGCACGGGCCTGCCGTGGGGGCAGGTTAGCGGCGGCGTCAACTGGGAGAGGCGCTCCACTAGCCGGTTCATCTCGGACGTGGACAGGCGCTGGCCTTGCTTGAGGCTGCCCCGGCAGGCCAGAGAGCGCAGCCCCACCTCCAGGAACTCTGTGGTCTGGGGGGGCACGCCGGCCCTGGCCAGCTCGGCTAACAGTTGGCGGGCCAGCAGGGCTGGATCCTGGCCGGCCAGGTGGGCGGGGATGGCGTTCACCGACCAGGTGTGGCTGCCGAAAGGGCTTATCTCCAGGCCCAGGCGCAGCCAGTCGTCGGCCTGGCGATCGGCCCAGGCCGCCTCTTGGGGGCTGAGTTCCAGGCTAGCGGGGGTGAGAAGCCCCTGCCGGGACAGGTGCCCCAGAGCCAGAGCAGCGCGCAGACTCTCATAAGTCAGACGCTCGTGGGCGGCGTGCTGATCTACGATCACCAGGCCCTGGGATGAGGCGCATAGGATGTAGTGCCCGTGCAACTGGCCGATGACGCTGAGCTCGCCGGCCGGGCTGAAAAGGGGTAGAGGCCGGGCCGCTGGCTCCGGGCCGGGGCCGGGAAAAGCCGGCGTGGGCGGTGGCGGTCCCGACAGCTGGGTGTAGGGCACGGCGGTGCCGGTCCACGGCTCGACCATCCGTTCCACGGGCCGTGGAGCTGGCAACGGCGGGACCGGCGGTAGGGACGCGGGGGGCGCGGGCTGTTCAGCCGGGGACGCGAGGGCAGCCGGACGGCTCCGCCCCAGCCCTAGACGCAGGCCTCGAGTCAGGCACTCGTGCACCAGCCCGGCCTGGGCGAAGCGTACTTCCACCTTGGCTGGGTGCACGTTGATATCCATCTCGCCTGGGTCCAGTTCGATCATCAATACCACCACTGGCCTCCGGCCCTCGGGCAAGAGGCCCTGGTAGGCCTGTACCACGGCGTGCAGAAGCAGGCGGTCGCGCACGAAGCGGCCGTTGACGAAGGTATAGGCATGATCCAGGTTGGGCCGGCTCAAGGAGGGCAGGCCGGCCAGGCCGGTTAGGCTTAAGGGGCCGGCGACCTCCTCCAGGGGGATGAGGTGTCCGGCCGCCTCGCGCCCCAGCAGCGCCGAGGCGCGCACGGCCAGGTCGGCGGTGGACGGTAGGTCGTAGAGGACTTGGCCTCTGGTCTGGTAGCGGAAGGTTACCTGGGGGTGTGATAGGGCCAGGCGCAGGAAGGCCATGCCCAAGTGCCCGGCCTCGGTGGCGGCGCTTTTAAGGAATTTGCGACGGACGGGCACGTTGTGGAACAGGTCGCGCACTTCCACCACGGTGCCCACCGGGCAGCCCACCTCGCGCACTTGGCGGATGGAGCTACCCTCCACCAGCACCTCCGAGCCGCTCTCGGCCCCGGCCGTCCGCGAGCGCAGGGTGAGCCGGCTCACGGCGGCGATGGAGGGCAGGGCCTCGCCACGGAAGCCAAGGGTGCCCACGTTGGCCAAGTCCTCACTTTTGGTGATCTTGCTAGTGGCATGGCGTTCAAGGGCTAAAAGCACGTCGTCGGGGCGCATGCCATGGCCGTCGTCCACCACCCGGATCAGCTGGCGGCCGCCGGCTTCCACCTCGGCCAGTACCCGGCCGGGGCCGGCGTCCAGAGCGTTCTCTAAAAGTTCCTTGAGCACGCTGGCCGGGCGTTCCACCACTTCGCCGGCGGCGATCTGGTTGGCCACCTCGTCGGGCAGAAGCCGCACGGGCTGGGCTGGAGTGGTTGCGGACATGGCCCAAATCATATAACACCCAGGCGGCCTAGGCCAGGGGTGCTTGCCTTGAAGACTGGGTAATGTTATGTTGATTAACATCGAGGATGGGCTTAAAAGTTTATCCTCGGGCGCAGGTCTCCGCCGGGAAAAGAATGTGCCTTCTTCCCCCCGGCGGGGGCTTAGGCGTTGGATCCGCCGAATCCCGGCCCCCTCAGCGGCTAGCCCATCCTCAACATCGGCCATGGCCAGAGGCCTTTTATGCGGCCCTCCGCCCCCGTGGAACCATCGCCAATTGGAGGCGCGGATGCCGGTTATGAGCTGGGTTTTCTTGGCCGCGGCCATCGTTCTCGAGGTGGGCGGCGCCACCAGCGTGAAGCTCTCTGAGGGCTTCAGCAGGTTCCTACCCACGGTGATGATCTTCGTTTGCTATGCCATTAGTTTCGGTTTGTTGCCCCGGGCGCTGCGCACCATTCAGTTGGGTCTGGCCTACGCTATTTGAGCCGGGTTGGGCACGGCCATAACGGTGGCGGTGGGGGTGGTGTTTTTCAAGGAGCCCTTGGTTATAATCAAGGTGATTTCGGTGGGGTTGATAGTGGCCGGAGTAGTGGGGTTCAAGCTCAGCCAAGCTCATTGAAGACGGGTCGGCTCCAGATGGAGGCGCCGCTGGGATTGGTCTGCCAGGGCGAGACCAAGTCCGCAAATTGACTTGTCTGCGCAGCGCCTATTCTGGCACTATTACCAAGATTTGGGGCGGACTGCCAATCCTGCCCAAGGGTAGACAGCGCTAGAGGGATGGAAACTCGACGGGCATCCCGGCGCCCGGCTTTTTGGGCGCCGGGATTATTTTAGGTGCCGACAACGGCTGGGGCCGCCAGCCCAGGAGCTAAAGCATGTCCCAGCTTAAGGGAAATATCTCCGCTCCGCTGGAGCGCCTAACTCCTCGCCAGGAGGCCTATCTCAAGGCCAGTAAGGAAATTGTGGTCAAGTTCATAGAGAGTGGGCGGCTATCCACCGCCGGCTTTCAGGAGACTTTCGGCCTAGTCTACCGCGCGGTACGCAACACCGTGGAAGAAGACGCCTAGGAGCCTGTCGGAGTATTACTCCGACAGGCTCCTAGGCGGGTCACGGACGGCCTGCCCGGAATTATGCTAAATTACAAGTTGGCATAATTTCGCCAGTGTTATCCAAAGCAGGTGTAGCGGTTAAAAATGGTCTTATAAAAACGGTTAATTATCTATAAAATTAGCAGTTTTTGCGATAAGGTCGTCGCTTTTAGGCTGATATTTTTTGTTTCACTGGCGGGGCCTGCCCAAGTCAGGGCAAGAGCGGACAGTGGACCTTTTTGGGTATGAAGGGCGATGTTGCTTTTCGGATTAATTTGACGAAAGTTATCTGATTATTCTGTCTGACCCTTCCTTTCTCATTTGATGAGATGAATTCTGTTATGGCGATGCGGATGCTGCGGGTAGACGACCTGAGTTGCTTGGCGGATAGGGCGCCTCGGGCCAATCGTCTGGCCCGAGCGCGCTCATACGCTATAATCAATAACTTTCGTCAAATTAATCCTAAAAACAACAGTAGCCGATGATATAAACAAACCAGAGCCTGACTCCCAACCAGGCTTGCCACGGGAACACTTCCCGTTGGAATTTTTGGCATTGCCCCTAGTGCCCGCCAATTCCCAAGGCGCGGGGAACGTCAACACTTCCGTATTGATCAGACTGGCCAGGCCACCTGCCCCATGGGCGAGATGTCATAGCCGCCCAGGGCCTCCACGGCCTCGCGGAAGCGCTGGTCCCGTAGGGTCTCCAGGAGAACGGCCACCCGATAGTCCTCCAGGAAGGCCTGGGGAATGCATAGGTCGTAGCGTTCCTGACACAAAGGTACGAAGTCCAGACCCAAGGCCTTGGCTGCCGCCAGAATG
The DNA here is from genome assembly GCA_965112955.2 of Desulfarculales bacterium. Lineage (GTDB taxonomy): Bacteria > Desulfobacterota > Desulfarculia > Desulfarculales > Desulfarculaceae > JACRDC01. The sequence goes on along the minus strand of CBCOTF020000133.1, from coordinate 2,706 downwards.
CCTAGGCCGCAGTCAGCTTCGCCGAAGAGCACCTGTACCGCCACGGCGGTGTGGGTGTACTCGTCCTGGCGGTAGCCCTTGATTCGCCCCGCGTCGATGCTCTCCTTGGCCAGGTGATAGTCAAGAAGCACCCGGGTGCCGGAGCCGGCCTGACGGTTAACGAAGGTCACGTCGGGGCGGGTCAGATCGGTCAGGTTGGCTATGCCTTTTGGGTTGTCCTTCTTGACCATCAGCCCCTGCTGGCGCCAGGCCAGGGTGATCAGCGACACAGGTAAGCCTTCCAGGTGTTTGTGGATATAGCTTGCGTTGTAGTCGCCGGTCTCGGTGTCCAGGAGGTGGGTGCCTCCCAGGTGGCTGCGTCCGGCTTTCAGGGCCATCAGCCCGGCCAGGGAGCCCACGTTGGAGGAACTCATCCATAACCGTGAGTTGCGCTGTTTCATGTGGTCGGCCAAGAGATCCAGGGTCACGTCGTGGCTGCCCACCACCACTAAGGTTTCCTCCACGGCCCAGCGGGGCTTCAAGAGCTCGGCCTCGGCCTCGGCCCCCTCCTCCAGCCCCTCGCTCTCGGCGGGGATGCGCAGGATGCCGTCGGCCCGGGTGAGGCTGGTGATGGTGCCGGCCCCGCGTTTAAGGGGAGTGGCCACGATATTGTCGCCCACGCGTCCCAGATGCACCCGCAAAAACTCCTCCTGCCCTAGCTTGGAGGGCAGGCGCCGGGCGGTCACCACCGGCAGGGTGGGGCGCTCCTGTGGTGGCTGCCCCTGCATTAGGCTCAAGGCTGGGCGCAGGAATTGGTCGAAGCAAACCCAGGCCGAGACCGGATAGCCGGGACTCCCCACTACCGGCTTGCCCATGGCCCGCCCCAGGATGCTGGGCTTGCCGGGCATGGCCGTGATCCCGTGTACCAGCACCTGCCCCAATTCGGCCAGCACATGAGCCGTGTAGTCCTTGGAGCCGGCCGAGGCCCCAGCGTTGAGCAATATCACCTGGGCCTCGGAGTCCAACGCTTTTTGTAGGGCCGTCTTGATGGCCTGGTAGTCGTCGGGCTGGCTGGGCAGGATAAGGGCCTTGCCGCCGGCCTCCTTGACCAGGCTTGCCAGGAAGGTGGCGTTAGCTTCGATAATGGCGCCTTGGGCCGGGGACGTGGCCTCGGCCTGCTGCCAATCCAAGAGCTCGCTGCCCGTGGCCAAAATGGCCACCAGGGGGCGCTTGAGCACCGGCACCCGGAAGACCCCGGCTGTGAGCAGGGCTGCCAGGTTTTGGGGGCTGAGGCGCTGGTGGTGGGGTAGGATCATCTCGTGAGCCACAATGTCCTCGCCCACCTTGCGTACGTGCTGCCAGGGGAAGGCCGCGGCTCGCACCTCCGCCTGGCCGTCGTCGGTTTGGTGCACCTGCTCTATCATGATCACTGCGTTGCAGCCCCCGGGCAGAGGGTGGCCGGTGTTGACCATGTGGGCTTTCTGCCCCAGGGTCAGAAGACGGGGCCGGTCCTCGGCGGCGCCAAAGGTGTCCTCGGCGGTCACGGCGATGCCGTCCATGGCCGCGACGTGGTAGGCGGGCGAGGAATAATTGGCGAACAGGGGGCTGGCCGTTACTCGGGCAAAAGCCTCCACGGTGGGTATGACTTCGGTGCCCGCCAGGCCGGTCCAATCAAAGGCGGCTAGGAATTCCCGGCGGGCTAGGTCCAGGGGCTTCATTTCTAGGTAGATATGGCGTTTCATGCTGATTGTCCTTGCTTACGTTGGTTGGGTGCCTGGGGACCAGCCGTTCCATGGACTTCTCCCGGCGGCGGATAAAAGTTTCCTATCACAGGTCGAAGGCGGCCAGGGCCGTGCCCCAGGACATAATGATGGCCGACAGGAGCATGCCGGTGGCGTAGCTATGGGCCCGCGCGCGGCCCCAGTTTTTGAACCTAAAGGAGACTTCGGCGCTATCCAGGGGTTTGACTGTGCTTTTCGTCGCGGTTAGCAGCAGGGCGCCGATTTCCAGATTTTTTTGCAATAACTACCCGGCCACCAGAGCCTCCTTTCGCTCTCGGTTTTGGGCTATGAGCCTGCCGGAGTAATACTCCGCCAGGCTCATAGGCGGGCCATGGATGGTCCGCCCGAAAATCCGCCAAATTATAATTTGGCGGATTTTCGCAAGTTTGCCAAAAATTACTGGTTCTTTGTTGTTAACTGTAGAATTTAACGAGTTCCCCTAGTGGTGCGGCGGTGAAATAGATCGTGGTCATGAAGGTGAAGACATTACGGTAGCTTTTGGCTCTTGTCCTGGCGGCCTGGAAGATACCGTTAAGCCACTCCAGTCGGTCGTTGGAATGGTTGGAGGTCCAGCGGCTTAGGATCAGGTGGGCAAGCTCTTCCAGAATCACGAGCGCTGTGAGGGCCGGGGCCAGGGTTTTGGTGTCAGGCGCTATGCACTTAAGGACATAGCGGGTGAAATGGGTGCTGCGCCACTGGGAGGTCCGTACAGAGGTGGCTTTTCTGATCCAGCGCATCCTTTTCTTGAGCCACCAGACGGTGGCGTTGGCGAAGCCGCTGGTTTCCAACTCGGTCAGGGCTTGCTGCTGCTTTTCGGTTAGTCTGCCGCCGTCAGCGGCCTTGAGCATGGCCCAGCGGGTGGCCTTGGGCAATTTACGCTCCTTAGCTTCGGCCTTTCGGACCTCGTCCACGGCGGTGGTGAAGAATTGGACTACATGGAACCAAT
>CBCOTF020000132.1:0-1317 GCA_965112955.2 Desulfarculales bacterium | reverse complement strand
CCTAATCCAGCACTCCAGGGCCTCATTGATGTCCCGAAGGGTATCGCCCTTGAAGCCGGGGAAGAACTGGGGCCTGACGGTGCGGAAAAATCTTGCGATCTTGCCCCTGCCCTGGGGCACGTAGGGCGGTGAGTGGACCAGGGGATATCCAGGGAGGCGGTGTTCTCTTCCAGGTGGTGGAAGCGGAAGGCTGGGCCGTTATCGAGATAGAGCTTGCGTGGTAGTCCCCGTTTGAGCAGGATCTGGCGCAAGGCCTGTAAATAAGTGGCCAGGCCCTCGGAGAGGCAAAATTCGGCATAGGTGATCAGGCGGCTCATGTTGTCGATGAAGGCGAAGAGGTAGGTCTTGCGCCGTTTGTCGCCCACCAGGAGCATCAGCCCATGCAAGGCACCACTTTGCCAAATGTCTTTGAGCAGCTCGGCCTCGAAGCGCCTGCGGTCAACAGGTGGAGCGACCTGCTTGCCCATCAGCCCCTGCTGGTGCAGAAAGCGGTAGACGGTGGGCGCCTTGAGGACCACGTCGAACGAGGTCAAGCGTTAGCGCATAATCTCGCTGATGAGGGTAATCACTGACGCAATGGGCAGCTCCCTGCACAGACGGACCAGGACCTGAGCGTTGTCCTCGTCCAAGGCCCTGCTGCCGCCCCGGTCATTCCTGCCCATGGGGTCGAGGGATTTCAGCTTGCCGCCGCCCTGGCGGTAGAGCCTGACTCCCATCCCAGGATGGTGGAACGTGACAGCCTGATGCGGTTGGAGAAGGGGATTTTTGCCACCGCTGAGTGCACTTGTCCCGTAATAACCGCTCCCGTTCACCACTGTTTCCGGTCCTCGTCCATGTCGGTCCTCCATGGGGGTGTTTCACCCAGATGTAGACCAGGGGGGCGGGCCAGGACAACGGCACCCTTGGGTAGGTGCTCAGGGAGTGAAAGGGCTCTCGTTTTGCGCCGACCGGCTGGCCGCGGCCACTGAGCCAATCGAATGCCTCAAGCAAGTCGCCTGACCAGCTTGACCCCAGGTATAGGCGCACCTGCCGCAGCAAGCCCTTGAACCAGTGGCGTTGGCGGGAGCGCGGTAGGCCAGGATCCTATTCGCCCCGGGCTAGCTTATTGGAAAGGCTTTGCCGAATGGTCTCCACCGGAGCCTGAAACTGGCTCCAGTAGCCCCGCGGCTGCAGCCGGATCACCGCCCGACAGGCAGGGTAGAGAAAGCGCCGAAGCCAAATCGCTGTAGTGACTTTATCAAAATAGGCAAGCATAAGAAAATCGTGCCCCCAAAGCCGGACGCTCCCACACCGGGGACACCTCTCCGGCCGGGGCTA
>CBCOTF020000131.1:0-12773 GCA_965112955.2 Desulfarculales bacterium | reverse complement strand
TGGTGGTAGGCGTCCCTAATCCAGCACTCCAAGGCCTCATTGATGTCTCGAAGGGCATCCCCCTTGAAGCCGGGGAGAAACTGAGATCTGACGGTGCGGAAGAATCTTTCGATCTTGCCCCTGCCCTGGGGCATGTAGGGCGGTGAGTGGACCAGGGCGGTGCCCAGGGAGGCGGTGATCTTTCCCAGGTGATGGGATCGGAAAGCTGGGCCGCTATCGAGGTAGAGCTTGCGTGGTAACCCCCGTTTGAGCAGGGCCTGGCGCAAGGCCTGTAGATAAGTGGCCAGGCCCTCTGAGAGGTAAAATTCGGCATGGGCGATCAGGCGGCTCATGTCGCCGATGAAGGCGAAGAAGTAGGTCTTGCGCCGTTTGTCATCCACCAGGAGCATCGGCCTCTGGATGGCGTCACTTTGCCAAATGTTATTGGGCAGCTTGGCCTCGAAGCGCCTGCGGTCGGCAGGTGGGGCGACCTGCTTGCCCTTCAGCTCCTGCTGTCGCAGGAAGCGGTAGACGATGAACGCCTTGAGGATCACGTCGAGCGCGGTCAAGCGTCGGCGCATCATTCGTTGATGAGGGTAGTCACTGACGCAGTGGACAGTTCCCTGCGCAGGCGGACCATAGCTTGAGCGGTGTCCTCGTCCAATGCCCTGCTGCCGCCCCGGTCATTCCTATCCATAGGCTAGAGGGATACCAGCTTGCCACCGCTTTGGCGGCAGAGCCTGACCCATCCCAGAATGGTGGAACGCGATAGCCTGATGCGGTTGGAGAAGGGGATCGCTACCGCTGGGCACATTTGTCCCGCAGTAACCTCTCACCACGCTCCTTGTAGTCCCTTGCAAAAAAATCGCTGATCATGCCAAACTGGTCCTCGTCCATATCGGTCCTCCATGGGGATGTTTCGCCTAGGGGTAGACTGAGGGGCCGGGCCAGGACAACGGCACCCTTGGGTAGGTGGCTCAGGGAGAGAAAGGGCGCTCCCTTTGCGCCGACCAGCTGGCCATGGCCACTGAGCCAATAGAAGGCCCCAAGCAGGTCGTCCGGCCAGCTTGACCCCAGGTATAAGCTCACCTGCCGCAGCAGGACCTTGAGCCAGTGGCGCTGGCGGGAGCGCGACAGACCAGGGTCCCATCTGCCCAGGGCTACTAGCTTATTGGAAAGGCTTTGCCGAAAAATCTTCACCAGGGTCTGGAACCGGCTCCAGTAGCCCCGCGGTCGCAGCCGGATCACCGCCCGGCAGTCAGGGCAGAGGAAAAACCGAAGCCAAATCGCCGTAGGGGATTCATCAAAATAGGCAGGCAACGAAGCCATGCCTCCAAAGCCGGACGGCTCCCACACCGGGGGCACCTCTCCGGCCGAGGCCAGGGGGAACGCCCCCCAGCTCCATAATCTTATTAACGCAGGCTGCAACGAAAAGTACGATGGCAACCAGATGGCAGGGAGTTATTTCCGTCTCTCGGGGTTAGGGGTGCTCCACCACCCTCAGCCACTTCCTCATTCCTGGACCCACGTCCAAGGTCCAGGATAACGGGATAAAAATCCCTACCTGGTCAAGCTAATCTGAAAAATCCCCTTACTGCCCGGTCAGAACAGAGTAAAAATCAACCTTTGTTAATAGCAGCAGCCTGCCTGGGCCTTTTCTTAACCCTGTGGTCCAACCTGGCTCTCTTGCGCTAAGGCCAGGGCGGACCCCACCGAATATACTTAATGTGCCCCATAAGCCCCACACCAGGCAACTGGTCACCAACAGCCCTTACGCCCTCACCCGCAACCGTATGGTTTTTAGGATGATATGCTTTTATCTTGCCCTCAGTGTTATCCAAGATAAATTCTTAAAAATCGGCTAAGTGATCGGAGCAAGATGCCCTCATTTCAGCGTAATAGTGTGGTTCTGCCAAAAACCAACGATACCGCGACCAAGGCAAGGCAAGGGTGCGAGTAGCCAGCCTGTCCAGTCAACTGCTGCATCACTTTTCCCGCACTGAGTTAGCCGCCTTTGTCAAAGAGCACGGGGCCGAGATCAGGACCAAGGGGGTTCCCTAAGGAAGATCTGCCAGGGCCTTTCCTGCTGCCTGGGCAAGCCGTCCCATCTTGGGGTGAGCGCAGCCCTCAAAAGGTCCACACTGTCCTACGCCAACCAGCACAGGCCCTCGTCCTTGTTCTTAGCCCTGTTTTTCAAAGTCATGGAGCGCTGCCGTGCTCAAGGCTACCTGGACAGAAAAAAAGGCAAGTTTAAATTCAAGAACCAGCTCCTGAGCCTGGGCTCCTCCGCTATCACCATGTGCCTGGGTTTGCTCCCCTGGGCCTAGTACAAGCGGGCCAAGAGAGGGGTCAAGGCTCGCATCATGCTAGACCACGGCGACTACATGCCCAGCTTTGTCCTGCTCACCGAGGCCAAGGTAGCCGATGTCACCGTGGCCCAGGGGCTGGCCCTAAACCCTGACTCCATCCTGGTCTTGGACCGGGGCTACCAGAACTATGCTCTGTTTGGCAAGTGGACCGGCCAGGGCGTTTTCTTTGTCACCCGCCTCAAATCTAACGCCGTTTTCGAGGTGATGGCTAATCGGCCAGGGCTTAAGGCTCACAACGTCTTGGCCGATCAGACCATACTCCTCACCGGTAGTCTGACCGTTTGTCCCCACCCTCTGCGTTGCCTGTTGGCGTGGGATGAGAAGAGTCACAAATAGGTCGTGCTCTTGACCAACCACCACAAGCTGACGGCCTCCATCGTGGCTGACATCTATAAAGACCGCTGAGAGATCGAGCTGCTCTTCAAAACGCTTAAGCAAAACCATATAGTTAAAATCTTCGTGGGCACCAGCAACAACGCCTTGGAAATCCAGATTTGGACAACCTTGTTCGCCCTGCTCTTGCTTAAGTGGCTTCACCATCTTTTCCTGGCCGCATGGTCACTCTCCAACCTGGCCGCCATGCTGCGCCTAAATTTCTTCACATGCAAGGAGCCGCGCGCCTGGCTCCAACACCCCTATCACACCCCCCCTCATGCCCGAACAGATCCAGTTACCGCTTTTGACTTGACTTGGACAGGCACCCGCCAGTGAAACAAAAAACACCAACCCAAAAGCGACGGCCTTATCTCAAAAATTGCTAAATTTATAGATAATTAACCATATTTTAGAAGATCATTTTTAGCCGCTACGCCTGTCTTGGACAGCACTGGTCGCCAGTATCGATGCAATAAATATTTAGCGATTTATATTTTTTATTTGATCTTATCGAGCTCCTTTTGGCATATTATATAAAAAATAATACTGTTTAAAATAGGCGTAGCGGTTAAAAATGATCTTCTAAAATATGGTTAATTATCTATAAATTTAGCAATTTTTGAGATAAGGCCGTCGCTTTTGGGTTGGTGTTTTTTGTTTCACTGGCGGGTGCCTGTCCAAGTCAAGTCAAAAGCGGTAACTGGATCTGTTCGGGCATGAGGGGGGGTGTGATAGGGGTGTTGGAGCCAGGCGCGCGGCTCCTTGCATGTGAAGAAATTTAGGCGCAGCATGGCGGCCAGGTTGGAGAGTGACCATGCGGCCAGGAAAAGATGGTGAAGCCACTTAAGCAAGAGCAGGGCGAACAAGGTTGTCCAAATCTGGATTTCCAAGGCGTTGTTGCTGGTGCCCACGAAGATTTTAACTATATGGTTTTGCTTAAGCGTTTTGAAGAGCAGCTCGATCTCTCAGCGGTCTTTATAGATGTCAGCCACGATGGAGGCCGTCAGCTTGTGGTGGTTGGTCAAGAGCACGACCTGCTTTTGATTCTTCTCGTCCCACACCACCAGGCGACGCAGGGGGTAGGGACAAGTGCGCCCAGCGGTGGCAACGTTCCTTCTCCAACCGCACCAGGCGGTCTTGCTCCACCATCCTGGGATGAGTCAAGCTCTACCGACAAGTCGGCGGCAAGCTGGAATTTCTCTATCCCATGGGCAGGAATGACCGGGACGGCAGCAGGGCCTTGGCCTAGGACACGCCCAAGCCCTGATCCGCCTGCGCAGGGAACTGCCCACTGCGTCAATGACTACCCTCATTAGCGAGATTATGCACCGATGCTTGACCTCGTTCGACGCGGTTCTCAAGGCGTCCACCGTCTACCGCTTCCTGCACCAGCAGGAGCTGATGGGCAAACAGGTCACCCCACCTGTCGACCGCAGACGCTTCGAGGTCGAGCTGCCCAACGACATTTAGCAGAGGGACGCCATGCCTGGGCCGATGCTCCTGGTGGACGACAAACGGCGTAAAAATTACCTCTTCGCCTTCATCGACGGCATGAGCCGCCTGATCTTCCATGCCCTAATTTTACCCCTTCGAGGGCCTGGCCACTTATCTACAGGTTTTGCGCCAGGCCCTGCTCAAACGGAGCTACTACGCAAACTCTACCTCGACAACGGCCCAGCCTTCCGCTCCCACCACCTGGAAGAGATCACCGCCTCTTGGGCATCGCCTTGGTCCACTCATCGCCCTATGTGCCCCAGGGCAGGGGCAAGATCGAAAAATTCTTCCGCACTATCAGGTCCCAGTTTCTCCCCGGCTTCAAAAGCGACACCCTTCGGAACATCAATAAGGCCCTGTAGTGCTGAATTAGGAACTTCTACTAACAGCGCAAGCATCTGGGCACCGGACAGGCTCCACTGCAAAACTTCACCAACAAAATGGAGTGCGTCAGGCCGGCCCCCGCCGATCTGGAAAGCTACTTCCAAAAAAATAACCCCGCGCCGCGTGGCCCTGAACCGCACCGTCTCCCTGGCCGACAGGCTATACGAGGCCCCAGTGCCTCTGATCGGCAAGCAAATCATCCTCCTTTACCACAACCATGACCACGACCGCGTAGAGATCCTACTGGAAAACCGCTCCCACGGCTTACCCAGACCGCTAGACCTCGTCGTCAATTGCAGGTCAAGCGCAACCACCATCTGCTGCGCTTGAAATCCAGCTCCACCACGGCTCTCACTGGCGGCTCCCTTTCCTCGCAAAAACCAGACCCGGAGCTCAGCAACTCATGAAATCAAACTACCGTGCTGGGAGGGTGTATAGGCGGCTTGGCTGATGCCCATGGCGATTCGCCCTTTGCTTGATGGCGGGCCTGGCATTGTTCCCTGCTAAAGTGGCTATCGCCGTGTATTATAAATTGATTCTTTGTCGTTAACTGTGGAATTTGATGAGCCCCCCAGTGGTGCGGCAATGAAATAGATCATGGTCATGAAGATGAAGATATTACGGTAGCTTCTGGCTTTTGCCATGGTGGCTTGTAAGATGCCGTTAAGCCCCTCCAGGCGGGCGTTGGAATGGTTGAAGGTCCAGCGGCTTAGGATTAGGTGGGCATGCTCTTCCAGAGGCATGAGCGTTTTGAGGACCGAGGCCAAGATTTTGGTGTCAGGCGCTATGGACTTCAGGGCATAGCGGGTGAAGTGGGTGATGCGCCACCGGGCGGCCCGCACAGAGGTCGCCTTTCTGATCCAGCGCAGCACCTCCTTGAGCCGCTAGGCGGTGACGGTGGTGAAACCGCCGGTTTTCAGTTCGGTTAGGGCCTGTTGCTGTTTTTCGGTTAGCCTGCCGCCGTCAGCGGCTTTAAGTACAGCCCAGCGGGTGGCCTTGGACAGTTTACGCTCTTTAGCCTCGGCCTTTCGGACCTCGTCCACGGCGGTGGTGGAGAGTTGGACTACATGGAACCAATCCAAAGTGACGTTGGCGCCGGGGAAGCTTTCGCCGATGGCGACCAGGAAGGCTAGTGACATGTCGCAGACCACCTCGGCGATTTCGTTGTGATCGCTGCCATGCTCACGCAGAAAGCGGCGGAACATGACCAGACAGCCCTTGCCTTTGCCGGTGGTAACGAAGATGACCGGCGTTTGCTTGCGGTCTAGGTCTATGAAGGTGGTGACGTAGCTGTGGCCCCGCTTGGAGGCGGTTTCGTCCAGAGCCACGGCCTTGACTCCGCCCAAGTCCATTTTGGACAGGGCCTGGGCCACGTAGAATTGGACCATCCGCCAAAATCGTGTGTCACTGACCCCGATAATGCGGGCCGCAGCCAGCCCGGGCATCTTCCGCACCAGAGTCATGGCCGCCTGCTCGAACAGCAAGATGAACCGGCTGCCCTCGCGGGTCCAGGGCCTCTTGACTTGTTTGGTCCCGTGGTCGGAGCAGTCCACCCGGAGTGCCCGAGCGTTTACGTAGCAATGATGCTGGAAAAATTTGTGGTGACGCCAGGTGAACTCGTGGAAGTCGTGAGCCTTGCACAACCTTTCACACTCCGGGCAGGGGTACTCGGCTCCCCGGTCGGCGGCAATTTCCAAGAAGACCTTGCGGGGCTGTTTATCGGTGTCCACGAGATGTCCCACTAGCCGCTAGGGCGGTCGTAACCCCAGGTCAAGGGCCAGAAGCTCGCCAGCTGTCCATGATTGTCTCCTGTTTCAACTCGGCCATGCGGATCGCCGCATCATGACACTAGAGCTACACCAATTCCACTTATGACCACGAAAAAACAGAATTGATCTGATCAAATGAGGAAGGAAAAATCAGTCTAGGATAATCAGAGAGCTTTCGTTAAGTTAATCCGAAAAACAACACCATGAACTTCATTAACATCCGCTCCAGTGGCATTCTGGCCTAGCCTCCCTCCTCACCTCCCGCCCCAGCGGGCTCCCGGTCCTTCCCCCGGGAGCCCGCCCTCTTTGGCTCTACAAGGCTTCGCCCCGCCGCGGGCGGCATGCCTGCCACTGGGCGTAAACGGGCCGCTTGGCTTGGTTGCGCCGAGATGTCTTGTTGGCTACCGTCCTTCCCTCCCCTCGGGGAAAAGGGTTGGAGTAAGGGGACTATGGCCATATCTGTTATTGGGAAGAGCATCCCCTTGAGGGGGGCGACGAAGCAATCCACCCTATTTTCTCTAGGTGTGGCCTGGGTGGAACCTGCCGTGCCCCGCTGGAACAAGCAAAAAAGCCAAGCGATTTTTCTTTGTGTCCCGCCTCGCCGTTTGGCCATACCGCCCCCTGCCGATGCTGAGGCCTGACCGAGGCGGTGAAATTTCGGGAATAACCACGCCGGCGGCTTGGCCTGCTGCGGGCGAGGCGTAACATTCATCCCGGCATTCGGCGATTAAGAATGGCCGGGCTAGAGGCGGGGTACGGGATTTGGGGTGAGAAAAGATGCCGAACGCTGTTGGCCCTAGGATGCTGAATGATCGCTCTCGAACGGGAGCCATCGGCGTAGGTTGGTGAGGCAACGCCAACCGATTCGGTTATGCTCTGCAGCGAGCTCGCCGTCTCCCCCAAGGAGGCACAATGAATGTATTTCACTGCGGCCACAATAAAGCTACAGTGTAGTAGTTGTTTTTCTTGTCAGCGGTACTGACTTCGGTTATAAGGAAGCAATGTACAAGTAGGGCTCCAGGGACAACCCTATGTTTTAGGTGCGTATTCAGCGCCAGGGCTTAGGCCTGATCGCCCCCGAAATTTCTAACGCCACAGACAAAAACTTTTTTGTGCTTATGGCCCCGCTGACCCCGCTAACCACGGCCCCAGGGCCCAGCAGAGGGGACTGGCCCCAGTATAGCCGGCCCCTACCCCAAGGGAAGGAACAGAAGCATGGATTTTGAACTCAGCGAAGAATTGCAGATGCTCTGGGACATGGCCCGCAATTTCGCGGCCGAGAAGATCGCACCTTTTGCCGACAAGTGGGACGAAGAGCACTACTTCCCCTATGAGGAGGCGATCAAGCCCATGGCCGAGCTGGGCTTCTTCGGCACGGTCATCCCCGAGGAGTTCGGCGGCAACGGGATGGGCTTTTTGGCGGCCATGATCCTCACCGAAGAAATCGCTCGGGCCAGCAGCTCCCTGCGCGTGCAGATCAACATGCAGGCCCTGGGCTGCGCTTTCACCATCTTCCGCTACGGCACTCAGGCAGCCAAAGAGAAATACATCCCCAAGCTGGTCAGCGCTGAGTGGATGGGTGGCTTCGGCATCACCGAGCCTAACGCCGGCAGTGACGTCATGAGTCTGAAATCCACCGCCGAGGACAAGGGCAACTACTATCTGCTCAACGGCTCCAAGACCTGGATTAGCAACGCTAGCAGCGCCTCCTGCGTGATCTACTACGCCTACACCGATAAGAGCGCCGGCAGTAAGGGCATGAGCGCCTTCGTGGTGGACTTGCGCAATGCCGACGGCAGCCAGGCCGCCGGCGTAACGGTGACCGACTTGGAAAAAATGGGCAGCCGCTCTAGCCCCACCGGCGAGATCTACCTAGAGAACGTCAAGGTTCCCAAGGAAAATCTTTTGGGCAAGCCCGGCGACGGTGCCAAGATCGTCTTCGGCTCCCTGGACCAAACGCGCTTGAGCGCGGCGGCTGGCGGCGTGGGTCTGGCCCAGGCCTGCCTGGACTCGGTGCAGAAATATGCCATGGAGCGTGAGCAGTTTGGTAAGCCCATCGGCACCTTTCAGATGATTCAGGACCAGGTGGCCCAGATGGCTATCGAGATCGAGTGCGCGCGCCTGTTGGTCTACAAGGCCGCGGTGCAGAAGGACAACGGTAACTTGGCCAACAACCTGGAAGTGGCCATGGCTAAGTACAAGTCCGGTGAGACGGCCAATATGTGTGCCAACTACGCCATGCGCATTCTGGGAGCCTACGGCTACTCCACCGAATACTCTGTGGCCCGCTACTACCGCGACGCGCCCACCTATTTCATGGTGGAAGGCTCGGCCAACATCTGCAAGTGGATCACGGCTAGGAAGCTCTTGGGCCTGAAGTGATGAGCACCGGAAAATTTTTTTGAAAAAAGTTCCCCCAGGCAATGCTATTCAAAATAGGCGTAGCGGCTAAAAATGATCTTATAAAAACAGTTAATTATCTATAAAATTAGCAGCTTCTGAGATAAGGCCACCGTTTTTGGGTTGATATTTTTTGTTTCACTGGCGGTTGCCTGTCCAAATCAAGGCAAGAGCGGTAACTGGACCTGTTCGGGCATGAGGGGCGGGGTGTGATAGAGGTGTTGGAGCCAGAAGCGCAACTTCCTGTATATGAATAGATTTAGGTGCAGCATGGCGCCAGGTTGGACAGTGGCCATGCGGCCAGGGAAAGATGGTAAAGCCACTTGAACAAGAGCAGGGCCATCAAGGTTATCTAAACCTGGATTTTCAAGGCGTTGCTGCTAGTGTCCACGAAGATTTTGACCTTAAGATTTTGCTTAAACGCTATTAAAAAAGCTTGATCTCCCAGCGGTCCTTCAGGCGGCGCAGGGGGCAGGGACAATCGGTCAGGCTGCCGGTGAGGAGTATGATTTGATCGGCCAAGACGTTTTGGGCTTTAGGCCCTGACCGATTGGCCATCACCTCAAAAACGGCGTTAGATTTGAGGCGGGTGGCGAAGAAGACGCATTGGCCGGTCCTCTTGCCAAACAGGGCATAGTCCCTGGTAGACCCGATCCAAAATCAAGATGGAGCTAAGATTTAGGGCCTGCCCCTGGGCCACGCGGTTACATCGGCCACCTTGGCTTCGGTGAGCAGAAAAAAGCTGGGCATATAGTCGTCGTGGTCCAACATGATGTGAGCCTTGACCCCGTCCTTGGGCGCTTATACTTGGCCCATGGGAACAGGCTCAGGCATAGGGTCACGGTGGAGGAGTCCAGGCTCAGGAGCTTGTTCTTGAATTTGAATTTGCCCTTTTTTCTGTCCAAGGTACCTTGGACACGAAAACGCTCCATGGCTTCGAAGAACAGGGCTCGGAACAAGGACGAGGGCCTATGCTGGTTGGCGTAGGACAGTGTGGATTTTTTGGGAACCGCGCTGACCTCAAGGTGGGATAGCTTGCCCAGGCAGCAGGAAAGACCCGGGCAGATCTCCCTTAGGAAGTCAGCTCTAGCCAGGTGACAAAAGAGCATGGCCACGAACTGAGCCCAATAGGGCAATCCCTTGGTCCTGACCTCGGCACCGTGCTCCTTGATCAAGGCGGAGAACTCAGTGCGGGGGAAGTGATGCAGTAGTTGACTGAACAGGCTGGCTGCTCGTACCATGGCCTTGTCCTATCTTGGCCGCGGTATTGTTGGCTTTTAGCATAACCACACTACTACGCTAGGATGAGGGCATCTCGCTTCGATCACTTAGCCGGCTTTTGAGAACCTATCTTTGATAACACTGGTGGGGGAACCTTTTTGTTCATAAAAGGGTTCCCCACATCTAAGGAGCATCGTCATGCATCCCTATTTTCAGAATATGCCGGCCTTTGGCAAGGCCCTGACCGACAAGAAAAAAGAGAAGGCCCTGCCCAACCGCCAGGCCATCGAGGCCGTGGAGGCCACTGTGGCCGCCGAGGTAGCGCGGGTGATGAACGCCGGGTTGCCGGCGGAGAAGATACGTTCTCGGGGCCAAATGACTGTCTGGGACCGCATTGAGTACCTGGTGGATCCGGGCACCTTCCACCCCCTGCACACCCTATACAACCCCAAGCAGAACGAGGAAGGCACCACCGCTGTCATAGACGGCCTGGCTAAGATCGGCGGTAAATGGTGCGTGGTGGCGGGTTTTGACAACAAGGTCATGGCCGGGGCTTGGATCTCCGGCCAGGCCGAGAATCAGCTGCGCATCACCGACCTGGCCAAGCGCCTGCACATCCCTCTGGTGTGGCTGGTTAACTGCTCGGGCGTGAAGTTGCCGGAGCAGCATGAAGTTTATGCCGACCGCCGGGGCAACGGCACCACCTTTTTCCGCCATGCCGAACTGGAGAAGCAGGGCATACCCATTCTGGCCGGCATCTACGGCACCAACCCGGCCGGCGGCGGCTACCAGGGCATCAGCCCCACCTACCTCATTGCCCACAAGGACTGCAACATCGCCGTGGGCGGCGGCGGCATCGTGGGCGGCATGAGCCCCAAGGGCGGCTTCGACGTGGAGGGCGCCGAGGCACTCATCGACGCCACTCGCCACTTCAAGGAAGTCCCACCGGGCAGCGTTAATATCCACCATGCTGGGACCGGCTTCTTTAAGGAGGTCCACAACAGCGAGCAGGGCGTGCTGGACGCTCTCAAGAAGCACATGGCTCAGATGCCGGCCTTTGACCTAGATTTTTTCCGCGTGGACCAACCTGCCGAACCGGCCCTGCCCATCGACGACCTCTACACCCTGATGGCCTTCAACCAGAAGCAGAGCTACGATTTCGACGAGTGCCTAGCGCGCCTGGTGGACTCCAGCCAGCACATGGAGTTCAAACCCGGCTACGGTCCGGAGATCTATACCGGCCTGGCCAAGATCTCGGGCCTGGTGGTAGGCGTCATCGGCAACCGTCAGGGCTTTTTGCCCACCGGCTATCCCAAATACGCGAACGGCGCCTACCAGGGCATCGGCGGTAAGCTCTACCGCGAGGGCTTGATCAAGATGAATGAGTTCGTCACCCTCTGCGGCCGCGACCGGATGCCGGTTATCTGGTTCCAGGACACCTCGGGTATCGACGTGGGCGACATCGCCGAGCAGGCCGAGCTTTTGGGCCTGGGCCAGAGCCTGATCTACAGCATCGAGCAGACCGACGTGCCCATGATGCTGGTGGTGCTGCGCAAGGGCACCGCGGCGGCCCACTACGTCATGGGTGGACCCACGGCCAACAACCACAACGCCTTCACTCTGGGCACCCCCACCACCGAGATCTACGTCATGCACGGCGAGACCGCCGCCGCGGCCAGTTTCTCCCGCCGTTTGGTCAAGGAAAAGGACGCCGGCAAGGACCTGCGGTCGGTCATCGACAAGATGAACGCTCTGGCCCAGGACTACTATGACAAGTCGCGGCCAGCCTACTGCGCCATCCGCGGCTTCGTGGACGAGGTGGTCAAATTCAGTGCCCTGCGCGGGTACATTGTGGCTTTCACCGAAGCCGCCTACCAAAACCCCAAAAGCCTATGCCCCCACCACCACATGATGCTGCCCCGCATCATCAAAGGGTAGCCGCGTGCCTCGGCATCCATAACGGGTCGGCCGAGGCTGTTGTACTGGCCGGGCCGGTTGGTTCCCGGTATAACCTGTTGAACGGGGAAACCCTCTTTACTGCCCAAGGAGGGTTTCCCCGCACTCCAGCCGGAGTGGTGGCTTTATACCAAATCAGAGTGATAGCGCCGCCTGAATTTCGGCCTGACAAAATCCGAAGTCTCGCACCCCAGACAAAATTCCAGGACGACCCTGGCTTTTTCCCCGCGCATCTGCCCCAGCTCCTAGGCCGCGTACCACCGCACCAAGCCCTGGGGACTGCGTATGGTCCTGGTCAAGACAGGAACATGGACGGAGTCTTTGGGGTCGCCCAGCGCGGTGGCGGCATCCCTCTGAAATTATAGCCTTTTTGTCGTCATGAGTGGAATTGGTGTAGTTCCGTTGTCATGATGCAGCGATCCGCATGACCGAGTTGAAACAGGAGGCAATCATGAACGCCGGCGAGCTTCTGGCCCTGGCCTGGGGTTTGTTGTTTTTCGTATTAATTCGACGAAGGTTCTCTGATTATCTTGGACTGGTCCTTCCTTTCTCATTTGATCAGATCAATTAGGTTGCGGCGATGCGGACGTGCCTGGGGGAGACGACCTGAGTTTGCTCCTCGGCAGCAGCTGTGATCGCGTCTCGGGCCAGGTGGTTGGCCCTTCGGAAAAGGCCGCCGGAGCCCTGCTGTATGGCGGTGACGGTCTGATCAGAGAAGAGGTTTTGTTCGACGTCTGCGATTTTGAGGTGTGCAGGAGGTAGGCTTGCATGTCCTGGAGGAAGACGCCGGCCAGATGGCTTCTGGCCACGACCCTGGAGGCCAGGG
>CBCOTF020000130.1:0-1464 GCA_965112955.2 Desulfarculales bacterium | reverse complement strand
AGATGCTGCGCTGGATCAGAAAGGCTACCTTTGTACGGGCCGTTCAGCGGCGCAGCACCCTCTTCGCCCGCCATGCCCTGAAAGTGCATAGCCCCTGACACCAAAACCCTGGCCCCGGTCCTCAAGGCGTTCCTGATTCTGAAATAGCATGCCACCTGGTCCTAACTCGCTGGACTTTCAATCTATTCCAAAGCCCGCCTGGAAGGGTTTAACGGCACCTTCCAGGCCGCTAGAGCAAGAGCCACAGGCTACCGTAAAGTCTTTACCTTCATGACCATGATCTATTTCATCGCGGTACCATTGGGGGAGCTCATCAAATTCCACAGTTAACGACAAAAAAACGGAAGATATTTCGCTCGGCCTATGACCAGGCGATCCGGCGCCTGGGTCTGAGTCTAAAGGCCAGGGACCTGATGAGTACTCCGGTGGTTAGCGTGTCCCATGACACGTCCCTGCCGGAGGAGCCCCAGGCCATAACCTCGAGGCCGGGGTTTCGGGCGTGCCGGTAGTGGGTGACCGGGAGCGCGTGCTGGAGGTAATCTCCGGAAAGGACTTCCTGACTCGCATGAATCCCGATGGTCCGGCAAGCTTCATGGCGGTTGTAGCGCTTGCCTTAAACGCGGTTCTTGCCTGGTGGCGCCCATTCTGGGGGAGTTGGCTGCCGAGGCTATGAGCGCTCCTGTCCTGTGCGTGGGACCGGAGACGACCCTGGCCGAGATAGCCGGCCTGTTCGGCCGTCGCGGAGTCAATAGGGCGCCGGTGGTGGACGACCAGGGATGTGTCCTGGGTATCGTCAGCCGCGCCGACTTGGTGCGTTACAGCGCGGGGAGGCTGGCGTGAACTACCTGGCTAAAATTAAAGACATCACCCAAAGTCTTCCGCGGGGGAGCCTCGTGGAGATGGCCTGGTCCTAGTTGGGTTCCTTCCTGGGCATCGCTGCCGTGGCCTGGCTCAAGCATCAGTAGTTTGGGGGCACCTCGTTGACGTTCTTGGTGGGTTCTTTCGGAGCTTCGGCTAGCCTGATCTACGGCGCTATCAAAAGCCATTTGGCCCCGCCGCGTAACTTTGTCGGCAGTCAGGTGCTCTAGGCTCTAGTGGGGGTGAGCGCCTACCAATTGCTGCCCGGGCATCTATGGTTGGCCGTTCCCCTGGCCGTGGCTACCGCCATCGTGGTCACGCACGCCACCAAGATTCTTCATCCGTCTAGCGGGGCTATGGCCCTGATCGCGGTGATCGGCGGTCCCAAGGTTCACGCCCTGGGATACCTTTACGCCGTGATGCCGGTGGGTCTGGGAGCTCTGATAATTCTGGCGATAGCTCTGTTTTGTTTTTCGGATTAATTTGATGAAGGTTCTCTGATTATCCTGGACTGATTTTTCCTCTCTCATTTGATCAGATCAATTTTATTACGGCGATGCGGACGTGCTCCGGGGAGGCGACCTGAGCCTGCTCCTCGGCGGCAGC
>CBCOTF020000129.1:0-1923 GCA_965112955.2 Desulfarculales bacterium | reverse complement strand
ACCAGCCGCCAGGGCGGTTGCAACCCCAGGCCAAGGGCCAGAAGCTCGCCGGCGTCCTTGATTGCCTCCTGCTCCAATTCGGCCATGCGGATTGCTGCATCATGACACCGGAACTATGCCAAATCCACTCATGACGACGAAGAGACAGTTAAAATAAACTCCGGACCACCCCCCTAAGCTCGGGTGGGCGCCCAGCATCGCAACTACCGCCGGATAGGCAGGGTCAGTATGGTGTTGGGAATGCGGGCTATGGACGGCCTTGATTGCCACTGGCTAACAGGCTGGGTCAGTCTTGGCTGGGGTTCTTGCTGCCGGCTAGCCAGGGCTCCAGAATGCTCCGAGCCTGGGCCACGTCATTCTTGATCTGAGCCGTCAGCTCCTTCAAGGAGGTGAAACGTCGCTCCTTCCGCAGGTATTCCACGAAGTGCAGCGCCAGCTCGCGGCCATAGAGGTCGGCGTTCAGGTCCAGCAGGTGGGCCTCCACGGTCAACCCCCCGCTGCTGAAGGTGGGATTGCTGCCGATGTTGGCCACCGCCGGCCTGAGCCGGCCCGGCTCCAGCTCGGCCAGCACCGCGTACACCCCCGAGCCGGGCAACAGCTCGTTGTCCGAGCGCAGGTTGGCCGTGGGAAAGCCCAGCAGACGCCCCCCCCGATCGAAGCCCCGCACCACCTGCCCCGAAACTCGTAGTGTCGGCCCAAGAGGTGCCGAACGGCCCCTGGGTTGCAATCGCGTACCACCTGACGCACCCGGGTGGAGCTGACCGGAAGTTCGTCCACCAGCACCGGCTCTATCTCGTGTACGGCGAAATCCAGGCCGCGACCCTTCAGCCTGAGCAGATCTATATTGCCTAGGCCTTGGTGCCCAAAGGTGTAGTCATAGCCGACCACCATCTCGGCTACCCCCAGGCGCCCTATTAGGAGCTTGTCTACGAAGTCATCGGCCGACAGACGGGCGAAGTTCTCGTCAAAGCGGGCGCACAACACTACCTGGATGCCGCATTCCTGGATCAGCCGCAGCTTCTGCTCCAACGGCGTTATCAAGGGCAGGTTGACCGCCCGCCTCAGGATCCACATGGGGTGGGGCTCGAAGGTCAGGGCCAAGGCGGTGCCAGAAAGAGCCGTGGCGCGTTCCAGCACCTTGGCGAACAGGGCCTGGTGCCCCCGGTGCACCCCGTCGAAGTTGCCGATGGTGACCACCGGCCGGGGGTAGCGCACGCGCAAATTTTCCAAGCCGGTAATTACGCTCATGCTCTACGGGCTCCCCGGGCTATGCTTAACCTTGACTGCAATTTCGCGTTAATAAGCTCTTGACAAATATGAGACATAATTATAAACTTTATATAGTTGCTTGGCAAGCCGGTCAGTGACTAAGCACCCCGCGCCGAAGTGGCGGAATTGGTAGACGCGCTAGGTTCAGGGTCTAGTACCCGTACGGGTGTGGGAGTTCGAGTCTCCCCTTCGGCACCAAGAAATTACTAAAAGATAAGGGCGGTTAGGAGATATTACCTAATCGCCATTATCTTTTTTGGTGTCAGGCGCTATGTACACTTTAGGGTATGGCTGGTGAAGTGGGTGCTGCGCCACTGGGCGGCCCGTACAGAGGTGGCCTTTCTGATGTTGTTTTTCGGATTAATTTGACGAAAGTTCTGTGATTATCCTGGACTGCTTCTTCCTTTTTTATTTGATCAGATGAATTCTGTTGCGGCGATGCGGACGTGCTCCGGGGAAACGACCTGAGTCTGCTCCTCGGCGGTAGCTATGATCGCTCCTCGGGCCAGGTGGTTGGCCCTTCTGAAAAGGCCACCGGAGCCCCGCCGTATGACGGTGACGGCCTGATCAGAGAAGAGGTTATGTTTGACGCCTGCGAGTTTGAGGTGGTGCAGGAGGTAGGCCTGCATGTCCTGGAGGGAGACGCCGGCCAGA
>CBCOTF020000128.1:0-5519 GCA_965112955.2 Desulfarculales bacterium | reverse complement strand
GCCACCGCCTGGCGGCTCAAGGAGATGCTGCGCTGGATCAGAAAGGCCACCTCTGTACGAGCCGCCCAGCGGCGCATCACCCACTTCAGGCGCCATGCCCTGAAGTGCATAGCGCCTGACACCAAAATCCTGGCCCCGGTTCTCAAGGCGCTCATGACTATGGAAGAGCATGCCCACCTGATCCTAAGCCGCTGGGCCTCCAACCATTCCAGCGCCCGCTTGGAGGGGCTTAACGGCATTTGACAGGCCGCCAGGGCAAGAGCCAGAGGCTACCGTAATGTCTTCACCTTTATGACCATGACCTATTTCATCGCCGCACCACTGGAGGCACTCATCAAATTCCACAGTTAACGACGAAGAATCTTTCTTTAATAGCTTTCTCCTGTTTTTGTAGCAGCCTCGCTGAGGATTAGACATGCTCTACAGCTTCGAGTTCCCTGGCCAAGGGCCACCAATAGGCCGTGTTGGAGATATTGAACCACATACATCCGGCACAGAATAGCCGCCTATGCCGAAGAGGAGATAGATTTGCAGAGGCTCATGCGCCTGCTGGAGATGATGCGAGGCTCCCCCACGTCATTAATCATTGCCCTCCAGGGCCAAGTAGTGGGAGTTGCCTTCCTGCGTCCCGCACACCACCTGCCCACCCTCCGGCGAGCGGCTGAGATCGCCTATTTCATAACTGCCCAGGCAACACCGGCCAGGGTCTGGGCGCCGCCCTTCTTCAGCGCTTGGAGCATGGCGCGCTGGCCATGGGCATCGACACCATCCTGGCCAGCATCAGCTCCCGCAACGACGGCAGCCGACGTTTCCACCACCGCCACGGCTTCGAGCAGGCCAAGTGCTTTCTCAAGGTGGAATGCAAGCACGGTCAGGACTTCGACGTGGCGTGGATGCAGAAGCGGATGGCCTTCAGCCACGCCAACCCGGGCCGGAGCACAAAACACCTTACGCCAGCCGAGGGGCAATAGTTAGGTTAGAGACCTGTATGCCCCGTGCGGGGCACTAACCCCAATTCCCAGGAAAGCCGCCGTGAAATCCGCCTCCAAGCAGCAGATACTCCTCGGCAACGAGGCCATAGCCCGCGGGCTGGTCGAAGCCGGCCTGCACTTCATAACCGCCTATCCCGGCACGCCCTCCAGCGAGATCCTGCCGTCGGTGGTGCATTTCGGAACCGAAATATCGCCACCGCCCTACTGCGAGTGGTCGGTGAACGAGAAAGTGGCCCTGGAGACGGCCCTGGCCGCGGCCTACACCGGCAAGCGCGCGGCCTGCGCTATGAAGCAGGTGGGGCTTAACGTGGCCCTGGACCCGGTGATGAGCGCGGCCTACATCGGCGTCATCGGCGGCTTCATCATCATCAGCGCCGACGATCCCGGCCCCCATTCCTCCCAGACCGAACAGGACAGCCGCCTGCTGGCCCATTTCGCCAAGCTGCCGGTCTTCGACCCCGATAGCCCGGCGCAAGCCCGCGACCTCATCGCCCCAGCCTTCGCCTTGAGCGAGCAATACGAAATCCCGGTGATGCTTAGGCCCTCCTTGAGGGTCTGCCACGCCCGCCAGGGGCTAGCGCTCAAAAAGCCTCAAGCCTTGAAACGGCCAGCCCAGTTCCAGCGCGACCCTTCCCGCTGGGCGGCCATCCCCAAGATGCGCCTGGCCCTGCACCACAAGCTCAACGCCAAGCTTAAGTCCATCGCCAGCCAGGTGGCCGCCGACCCCTTGCTCAACACCTGGCACCGCCAGCCACTTAGCAAAAAGGCCCCCCTGGGCATCCTGGCTGCGGGCGTGGCCGCGGCCTTAGCGCGCGACGTGCTCGCCGAGCTGGGCCTGACCGTGGAGGATGGCCCCCTGCCCTTCCTGCAGACAATGGTACCCTACCCATTGCCTCTGGCGCTGGTTGAGCGCCTGCTGGATTCCTGTTCGCGGGTGCTGGTACTGGAGGAGACCGAGCCACTTTTGGAACTCTTGTCGCCCCGGCGGGAGCGCCTATGGGGGCGCTATAGCGGCCACGTGCCCTCCGCCGGCGAATTGACCCCGGACGTCCTCTACGGGGTGCTAGAACGGGCGCTCAAGCAAGCCAAGGTCAAGGTCCCCCGGCCTCGCGGCCGGGTGCTGGCCATACCCGACCAGGCTCCCCCGCGCCGGCCCAATCTCTGTACCGGCTGCGCCCATCGCACCGTCTTCTTCGCCATGCGCCGAGTCTTCCCCACCGGCATCTACCCCGGCGACATCGGCTGCTATACCCTGGGCATGAACCAGGGCGCCGTGGACACCTGCCATGACATGGGGGCCAGCATCACCTTTGCGGCGGGGTTGAGCCGGGTGTACCAAATGGAAAACCGGGTGCAGCCGGTGGTGGCCACCATCGGCGACTCCACCTTCTATCATTCCGGCGCGCCAGGGCTGATCAATGCCGTACACAACGGCGCCCGCTTCGTGCTCTTGATCATGAACAACGAGACCACCAGCATGACCGGCATGCAGCCCACGCCCGAGACCGGAGTCACCGCCGACGGCCACCCCGGCCGGCGCGTGGACCTCTTGGAACTGGTCAGGGGCTGCGGGGTTAGCCAGATCGAGCAGGCCGACCCCTACGATCTGCCCGAGTTCCTCAAGGTGCTGCGCCGGGCCAAGCGCTATGCCGACAAGCCCGATGGCGGGGTGGCGGTGATCATCGCCCGCCATGCCTGCGTGGCCAAGGACCGGGGCCTGGCCGTACCCCAGGTGATTCCGGTGCAGGTGCTGGCCCCGACAAAAGCCACGCCGCCGGTCTTCTTACCCCAAGTGAAAGCCTGCGCCGACTGCGTCAGCTGTGTGGCCATCTGCCCGACTGGCGCACTAAAGCGCACGGGCAAGGCCAGCGTCAAGGTGGACAAGAAAAAGTGCACCTCCTGCCGGCTCTGCGCCTCGGTCTGCCCCACGGGCACCATGGTCCTGGAGCCGGCGCGAGGCTGCACGGCCTGCGGCCTGTGCTCCACCTGGTTCGCCTGCCCAGCTCTGGCCCGGGCGGCGGATGGGCACGTGAGCATAGACCGCGCCTGGTGCGTGGACTGCGGGCTGTGCCTGTACGTCTGTGCCCAGAAGGCCATTGTGCAATCATCCCCCACGGCCAACAACGCCCAGCCGACCTGACAAGGAGCCGTCATCCATGAAGGCAGCAAGAAAAAAAGACCAGCGTTGGCAGGCCGTAGTGGCCGGCGTAGGCGGCCAGGGTGTACTCTTCGTCACCCGCATGCTGGCCCTGGGGGCCCAGGGGCTGATTGGAGAGGTGCTGATCAGCGAGGTGCACGGCATGGCCCAACGCGGCGGCTCGGTGATAAGCCATCTCAAAATCGGCGACTTCGCCGGCCCCCTGGTGGCCAAGGGCCGTGCCGACCTGCTCTTGTCTCTGGACCCTGGCGAGGCGGTGCGCAACTTCGAGTTCTTAAGCCCCGGTGGCGCGGCGGTAGTCAACGCCCCTAATGCCGGCTTCCTCTCTGCCCAAGCCAAGCAGGCCCTGGCGGCCCACGGAGTGCGTCTAATATGCCTGGACGCTGCTGGCCTAACCCGCGCCGCCGGCGTGGCCAAGGGCCTCAACCTAACACTCTTGGCCGGGGCGGCCGCGGCTGGAGTGCTGCCCTTCCCTGCTGCGACGCTAAAGCGGTTGGTGATGGAGGCCTCCCCTCCGGCCCGCCAAAATGACAACCAGCGCCTGTGGGAATCCGGAAGCCACGTGGTCTAACTGCCAACCTCTAGGCGATTACTAGCTTTTGCGTTGACCGCTAGCGGCGGAGTTGGCAAAGCCAGCGGCCCGAACCCGCACAGCAAGGGGAATGGTCATGGGGCAAGACAAGTCTGCCGGGAATGGAGCCACTCGGCGCACCTTCCTTAAGACCTGCGGCACCGCCGGCCTGGGGATCATAGCGCTCAGCTTCGGCGTACCCACATTACCCAGAGCCGAGCCCAAACCCATAAAGATTGGCTCCATCCAGCCAGCCACCGACCCTCTGGCGGTGATCAGCCAAGGCCAGCGCCGCGGAAACCAAATGGCCGTGGAGTTCATCAACGCCCGTGGCGGCATTAAGTCCCTAGGCGGGGCCAAGCTGGAGCTACTCTTGGGCGACAGCAAGACCAATTCCGAGGTGTGTTGTTTTTCGGATTATTTTGACAAAAAGTCTCTGATTATCCTGGACTAATTTTTCCTTTCTCATTTGATCAGATCAATTTTGTTGCGTCGATGCGGACATGCTCTGGGGAGACGACCTGAGTCTGCTCCTCGGCGGCAGCTATGATCGCACCTCGGGCCAAGTAGGTGGTTAGCCCTTCGGAAGAGGCCGACGGAGCCCTGCTGTATAGCGGTGACGGCCGGATCAGAGAAGAGATCCTATTTTACACCTGCGATTTTGAGGTAGTTCAGGAGGTAAGCCTGCATGTCCTGGAGGGAAACGCCGGCCAGAGGGCTTCTGGCCACGACCCTGGAGGCCAGGGGAAGGGAGGTTCTTTATATGAGGAGGTCAGCAATGTTGTTCTGGCCGGCCAGAATGATGGGCAGGATTGGCTTGAAATTTCCCTGAAATTGAGTGATGGTGTGCAGCTCGGCCAGGACTTGAAGCCTGAGGAGGGAAGCTTCATCAATGATGAAGACGGGTCTCTTCTTGCGGTTCTGGGCGATCTCCAGGACCTATTTTCTGATGAGTTTGGTGAGGACGGCCCTTCTGATGAGTTTGGTGAGGACGGCCCTGGAGAAGCTGGCGGTGTCCCCTTTGAGCTCGACGCAGATTTACCTGTAGAGTTCCAGGATGGAGCCCTGTGAGATGGTGACCCAGATGATCTGATGCTAGGATTGGTGCAGTCTGCTGGCGGCCCAGTGCAAGGCGGTGGCTTTCCCGCGGCCCACATCTCCGGTGGCCAGGGCCAGTGCGCCGAGGCGGATGGCGTATTCGAAGCGTTTAGCCACGCCGAGGACCTCGGCGATCTGCATTATTTCTTTGGGCGCTAGGTCAGAGCCGAAGGATTCCCTGGTGAGGACAAAGACGGCGCGGTAGTTTGGTTTCATGAGTTGCTGATCTCCGGGTTTGGTTTTGCGAGAAAAGGGAGCCACCAGTAGGGGCTGCGGTGGAGCTGGATTTCCAGCGCAGCAGATGATGGTCGAGCTTGACCTTGCAATTGACGGCGAGGTTCAGCGGCCTGAGCAAGCCGTGGGAGCGAGTTCCCAGTAGGACTTCTACGCGGTCAGGGTTATGGTCGTGGTAAAGGAGGATGATTTGTTTGTCGATCAGAGGCTCTGGGGTTTTGTATAGTCTACCGGCCAGGGAGACGGTGCAGTCCAGGGCCACGCGGCGCGAGGCTTTTTTTTTGAAGCAGTCTTCCAGGTCGGCGGGGCAGGCCTGACGCACGCTATTTTGCTGGTGAAGTGTTACAGGGGGGCTTTTCCGGTGCCCAGATGCTTGCGTTGGTGGTAAACGTCCCTAATCCAGCACTCCAGGGCATCATTGATATCTCGAAGAGTACCGCCCTTGAAGCCTGGGAGAAATTGGGAC
>CBCOTF020000127.1:0-4049 GCA_965112955.2 Desulfarculales bacterium | reverse complement strand
ACAGCAGGGCTCCGGCGGCCTCTTCCGAAGGGCCAACCACCTGGCCCGAGGCGCGTTCATAGCTGCCGCCGAGGAACAGACTCAGATCGTCTTCCCAGAACACGCCCGCATCACCACAACAGAATTGATCTGATCAAATGAAAAAGAGAGAATCAGTCCAGAATAATCAGAGAACTTTCGTCAAATTAATCCGAAAAACAACAGGGACTGTCGGTAGTCACCTCCATGCCAGGACTGACCGGCAGGGCGCAAGGGGCCACTAGGGTGCGAGCGCTCTTGACCTGAACCAGGCAGATGCGGCAGGCGCCGGTGGGCGTAGCGTCCTTGAGATACCAGAGGGTGGGTATCTCCACACTCTTGGTCCGGGCCACTTCCAGGATGGTCTGTCCAGCCTCAAATTCGACCACCTTACTGTTCAAGGAAAGCATAGACTTGGCGGCCATGCCTTGCTCCAACACGTACGGGGCCGCCTCCGGGGCGCCCCGCCTTAAAGAAGGGGTGCTCTGATATATGCCATTTTTGGCATACGTCAATCAGCCCCCAAAGCCAAGCAATGTTGCATCGGAGACCATTGCCTGGGCCGCCTCGTCCCAACCTCCACAAAAAACCGGGGACCCCCTTTGGCGGGCCCCCGGAGTGATTAGCTCTATCCGGCTTTAGGCACTCAAGCCGCCACCTTATGCACCTGCACCGCGCAGACCTTCAGCTCCGGTATCTTAGCCACCGGATCCAGAGCGGTATTGGTCAGGCGGTTGGCCGCCGCTTCGGCGTAGTGGAAGGGCAGGAAGACCACCTGGGGGGCCACCCGCTCGGTGATCTTGGCCGCGGCCACTATCTGACCTCGGCGAGAGCTGATTTGCACCAGCTCGCCATCGCTCACCGCCAGGCGCGCCGCGTCGACGGGGTTGATCTCCACGAAGCATTTGGGGGCCAGGTCGTCCACGCCCACCGAGCGGCCGGTCATGGAACGGGTGTGGTACTGGTAGAGCAGCCGACCCGTGATGAGGGTGAAGGGGTAGCGGGCGTTGGGGCGCTCCACCGGCTCCTGGTGCTCCAGGGCGGAGAAAAAGCCCTTGCCCCGGGTGAAGGCCTGGCCGTGCAGGATGGGCGTGCCGGGGTGCTTCTTGTCCGGGCAGGGCCACTGCAGCGAGCCCTCGCGTTGCAAGCGCGCGTAGCTGATGCCCCGGTAGGAGGGCGTCACATTGGCGATCTCCTCAAAAATCTTTTCCGGGCTGGTGTAGTCCCACTTGAGCCCCAGCTGGTTGCCCAGAGCCAGTAATATCTCCCAATCTGCACGGGCCTGACCGGGAGGGTTCACGGCCTTTCTTATGAGCTGCACCCGGCGCTCGGTATTGCTGAAAGTGCCGTCCTTTTCGGCCCAGGAGCCCGCGGGCAGCACCACGTTGGCCAGGGCCGCCGTCTCGGTGAGGAAAATGTCCTGCACCACCAACAGGTCCAGGTGCTCCAGGGATTTCTCCACGTGGGCCGTGTCGGGGTCGGATACTAACGGGTTCTCACCCATGATGAACAGGGCTTTGAGCTGACCCTTGCGGGCAGCGGCCATCATCTCGCTTAAGGTCAGGCCAGGATCGGAAGGGATGGTCTTGCCCCAGTACTCCTTGAACAGCTTGCGCACGTCCTTGTTGACGACTTTCTGGTAGCCGGTAAGGTCGCCGGGCAGGCAACCCATGTCACAGGCGCCCTGCACATTGTTCTGACCGCGCAGGGGGTTGACGCCCGTGCCCGGCCGGCCGATTTGGCCACAAGCCATGGCCAGGTTGGCCAGGGCCTTGACGTTGTCTGTGCCATGGCTGTGCTGGGTGATGCCCATAGCGTAAAAAATGGCCGCGCGCTCGGCTCCTGCGTACATCCGCGCTGCGGAGGTGATGTCCTCGGCCGGGACTCCCGTAATTTTGGCGACCTTGACCGGGGTGTACTTGGCCAGCACTTCCTTTAGGGCCGCAAAATTCTCGGTGCGCTCATCGATAAAGGCCTGATTTTGCAAACCCTCCTTGAAGATGACGTGCAGCAGGCCGTTGATCAGCGCGATGTCGGTACCCGGACGTTGGCGTATCCAGAGCGCCGCGTCCTGCACCAGGGGTATCTCACGGGGGTCGCAGACGATAATCTTGGCGCCGTTGCGGGCGACGCCGCGGCGCAGCACCGTGCCGATCACCGGGTGATTCTCGGTGGTATTGCTGCCAATTACCAGCATCACCTGGCACTGTTCCATCTCCATGATGGAGTTGGTCATTGCGCCGGAGCCGAAGGCGGTGGCCAGACCGGCCACGGTGGAGCTGTGTCAAAGTCGTGCGCAGTGATCGACATTGTTGGTGCCGATGCCTACACGGAAAAGCTTCTGGAATAGATAGTTTTCTTCATTAGTAGTGCGGGCGCTGCTTAGCCCAGCGATGGCGTTGGCACCGTACTTTTTTTTGATTTCCTTAAATTTTTTGGCCACCAACCCCAGGGCCTCATCCCAGGCGGCCTCGCGAAACTGGCCATTTTCCTTTATTAGCGGCGTGGTGAGCCGGTCGGCGGAGTGCACGAAGTCGTAGCCGAAGCGCCCCTTGACGCACAAACGACCCTTGTTAGACGGCCCCTGGGCGGCGGTCACCTTTACAATTTTATTGCCTTTGACGTGCATCAGCATCTGGCAGCCCACCCCGCAGTAGGGGCAGGTGGTGCGCACCTGTTTCAACTCGTAGGCGCGTCCCTGGCCCACAGCCTTCTTTTCGGTGAGAGCCCCCACGGGACAGGCCTCCAAGCACTGGCCGCAGAAAACACAATCGCTTTGATCATAGGGCTGATCGCCGATGGTGACGATCTTGCTAGCCGCACCCCTGTAGCCGTAGCCGATGGCCCGGTTAACCTGGATGTCATTGCAGGCCTGCACGCAACGGCCGCAGAGGATGCAGCGGCTGAAATCCCGCACAATCAGGGAATTGGAGTCCTCGGTGGCGTACTGCTGGGTCTGATTCTTGAAGCGTATATCGGTGATGCCGTACTTGTAAGCCAGGGATTGCAGCTTGCAAGTGCCGTTCTTCTCGCAGACCAGGCAGTTGTGGTTGCCGCTGGCAAGGAGAAGCTCTATATTCAGACGCCGGCTCCTGTGCACCTCCGAGCTATCGGTGGTCACTTCCATGTTGGGCCCGGCGGGCATGGCGCAGGAGGCCACCAGGGTACGGGCGCCCTTGACCTCCACCAGGCAAATGCGGCAAGCGCCGGTGGGCGTGGCGTCCTTCAAGTAACACAGGCTGGGTATCTCCACGCCATTATGCCGGGCGACCTCCAGAATGGTCTGCCCGGGGTTGAACTCCACCAGCTTGCTGTTCATAGTCAGCGTAGGCTTAGCCATGGCTTATCTCCGCAGGGAGGGAATTAATCGCACTAAAACTAAAGCGCCTGGAGGCTCCCAATTTTCTTCTTAACATATGCTAAAATGGACGGCAAGTCAATGTTAACGCTTGATGATAGTCTGAATCGCCAAGCATTTATGTCTTTTTTAGCATACTTGCCCCGCACATAATTAGCAACATATCCGTTCCCGAGTGGTACTTGGCCGTCAACGGCCAAAGCCAGGATCCCTACGCCGTCGAGGACCTACACATTTATCTGCAGCAGGGACAAATCGCCCCGAGCATCCTGGCCTTACGGACCCGGCTTCAGTCAGTAGATGCCCCTGCACAGCGTGTCGGCCCTGGCCGGACTGATGGGGTTGGGGGCGGGAGCCCCGCCGCCGCCACCCCAGATGGACCCCAGCGCGAATCAGATCGATTTTGTCATCGAAGGCCACGAGATGCCGTACGTGGATATCGAGTTGGACCCCGGCGAATCGGCTCTGGCTGAGGCCGGGTCCATATTTTACATGACCAGCGGCATCGGCATGTAGACCATCTTCGACGACGCCCGCTCAGGCCCGCAATCCTAGGGAATCATGGACAAGCTCCTGGGCGCCGGCAAACACCTGTTTACCGGCTAGAGCCTGGTCATAACCAGCGCTGTCCAAGACAGGCGCCGCGGCTAGAAATAATCTTATAAAAACGGTT
>CBCOTF020000126.1:0-2221 GCA_965112955.2 Desulfarculales bacterium | reverse complement strand
ACGCTCCACGCGTTGGATCGTCTTCGGCAAGCTCAAGCGTTTCGGCGTCAAGGTGCATACCAAGACGCAAGTGCAGGCCGTGGAAGCGGGGGGTGTGCGGGCCCTGGTGGATGGGCAGGAGCAATTTTTCCCGGCCGAGACGGTGATCATGGCCGCGGGCATGCGCCCCCTGGACCAGCTCAAGACCCAGCTGACGGCACGAGGCCTACCGGTGAAGACGGTGGGAGACGCCGCCGGGGCCGGTTCGGTGCTCAAATCCATAGCCCAGGGATTCCAGGCCGGCTTGGAGGTGTAGATAAAGCAGACGCCGGCAAGGAATTCGGCCTGGGAAGCCGCAAGAAGGTGGAGGCTTTCATCACCGGCGATAGCGATTTCGTGGGACACGCCTTGTGAAAGGCTCTTAGCCAAGGGACACGGCGTTACGGTGAAGACGTGGGCGACACCCACTACTCGGGCAGCGAGTTGGTGGTGCGCAAGCTGGCCGAGATGGGGGCGGTGGTCAAGGTGCACGATCCCTACGTGCTGCGCTGGTGGAGGCTAGAAAAGCAGGGCACCTACCAGGCGCTCGGATACAGCCGCGCCCGCTTTTTCCGCAATCAGGACGACCTGGTGGGGCTGCGCGGCCCCCAGGACCTGACCGGCAGCTTTAAAGGCGCCGACGCGGTGGTGCTGGCGGTGCGTCATGGGCCAGTACCTGGACCTGGACCTCGACTGGGTGGTGGAAAAGTACGGCGCCCCGGTGGCAGTGGTGGGTTGTTTCGCCATCCTGGGTGATACCCAGATTAGTCGCTATTTCGAGTTGGGCTGCGAAATCAAGGGCAAAGAGCGCGGCCACGTCAAGCGCATCAAGGACGAAGTGCGCGCCGGCCAACGTCCGCCTGCCCCTGGTGCGAGGGCGGGACATGCTCCAGACCTCGCGCTTTGCTACCCATGCCAAGGACGGCTCCGCAGTCCTGATCGCCCGCCTGGCGGTAGCGGTCAATAAACTGACGGTCTGTGGCCAGAGACAGGATCTGGCCCCCGTCGGCCTGTGGTGGCCAGCCCGGGGGTAATCGACCGGGCGGCAGGCGTGGTGCTACTTTCGCCCAACTTGCCGGGATGGCGCGACGTGACCCTGGTCCGCGACCTCGCCCAGGCAATAGGCCTAGCCCGGCGCTGAAAAACGACGCCAACTTTTATGCCCTGGGCGAGTATTTTTTTGGTGCCGGCCAAGGGGATTGCGACCTGGCCTGCCTGACCCTAGGCACCGGCGTGGGCAGCGAGATGATTTTTAGGGGGTGGCTGGCTACCGGCGCCCTTGGCTCGGGCGGCGAGATAGGCCACACTCTAGTGGAGCCCAACGGGGGCCCTTACACCTACGGCGCCCCGGGGCTGCCTGGAAGGCTATGCCTCGGCCACGGATCTCAAGGGCATACTGGCCGAGGCTCTGAATGACTACCGCGCCATCTCCTGAGGCCGGAGGCCGCGCCGGCGACGGCCTGGCGGACGAGCTTTTCACCCGCCCGGGCCGGCCAGGCCCAGGATAGGGCATTGCCAACCTGACGACGCTCACCGGCCTGGACCTGGTGGTGATCGGCGGCGGGCTCTCGCCGGCCTGGTCCCTAGCGAGCCTGCCGACAAGAAATGGAGCAGCGCCTGTGCATCGTGGACCGGGTGCCGTAGCCATTGTGGCGCCCAGCTGGACGGCGAGGCGGCCTTCGCCGCCAGGATTTGATTTGGACTATCATATTTCCCCGGCCTGGGGCCGACGACTAATAAGGAAACAACATGGCCACGGTGAACAAAAAACTGCTGAAGCAGCCCGACGAATTCCTTACCGTCTCCGACCGTGTGATGAAGTGGGGCAAGCAGAGGCTCAAATTCCTGACCGTGACGGGCTCGGCCCTGGTGCTGGCCGTCTCGATGGCCCTGGGCATCCAGATCTACCTCAATCACCGCGCCAACCAGGCCGGCCAGGCCCTGGCCAGGGTCTTCGATGATTTCATCGCCTGCCTGGTGGGCCAGGCCGACGCCGTCCAGCTCGAGGCCGCCGCCAAGGGCCTGACCCAGGTGATAGAGCAGTACGGCGCCACCGATGCCGGTATGCAGGCCCGCCTGGCCCTGGGTGAGTTATGGTTGCGCCAGGGGCAGGCGGAAAAGGCCGAGGAAACGCTGGCCTCCTTAAGCGAGGAGCCCGACATGCCTCCGGCCATAGCGCTTTTGACCTTGGCCGCCCTGGGCC
>CBCOTF020000125.1:0-4771 GCA_965112955.2 Desulfarculales bacterium | reverse complement strand
CTCCCGCCAGCGCCACTGGCTCAAGGGCTTGCTGCGGCAGGTGAGCCTATACCTGAGTTAAGCTGGTCGGACGACCTGCTTGGAGCCTTCGACTAGCTCAATGGCCGGGGCTTAGCCGCGGCCATCCGGTCGGCGCAAAGTGAGAGTCCTTTCCCTCCCTGAGCCACCTACTCAAGGGTGCCGTTGTCCTGGCTCGGCCTCCCGGTCTACACTTGGGCGAAACACCCCCATGGAGGACCGACATGGATGAGGACCAGAAAAAACGGGCAGCCATCTTCACGTCTCGGCGTCATCAGCGACTTTTTTGCTATGGACTACATGGAGCGTGGTGAACGGGAGAGGTTACTGCGGGACCAGTGCGCCCAGCGGTGGCAAGTCTCTTTCTCCAGCTGCACCAGGCTGTCGCGCTCTACCATCCTGAGATGGGTCAGGCTGGCTCTATCGCCAAGGCGGTGGCAATCTGGAATTCCTCTTTCTCCCCGGCTTCAAGGGCGATACCCTGCGCCGGACAGAATTTCCTGCAACGCTTCACCAGCAAGATAGCGTGTGTCAGGCCGGCCCACGCCGACCTGGAAGACTACTTCAGCAAAAGGGCCCCGCGCCGCGTGGCCCTGAACAGCACCGTCTCACTGGCCGGCAGACTATACGAGGCCCCAGTGCCTCTGATCGGCAAGCAAATCATCCTCTTTTACCACGACCATAACCACGGCCGCGTAGAGGTCCTACTGGGAAACCGCTCCCACGGCTTGCTCAGTCCGCTGGACCTCGCCGTCAATTGCAGGGTCAAGCGCGACCATCATCTGCTGCGCTTGGAATCCAGCTCCACCACGGCCCCCACTGGCGGATCCCTTTTCTTGCAAAAATCAGACCCGGAGTTCAGCAACTCATGAAACCAAACTACCGCGCCTTCTTCGCCCTTACCAGGGAGCCTTCCGGCTCTAACCTGGCACTCAAGGAAATAATACAGACCGCCGAGGTCCTCGGCGTGGCCAAACGCTTCGCTACGCCATCCGCTTCGGCGCACTGGCCTGGTCACCGGAAATATGAGCAGCGGGAAGTCCACCGCCTTGCGCTAGGCCGCCAGCAGCCAGCACTCATCCGAGTATCAGATCATATGGGTCACCGCCTCACAGGGCTCCATCCTGAAACTTTACAGGCAAATCTGCGTCGAGCTCGAAGTGGACATCGCCAGCTTTTCCAGGGCCGTCCTCACCAAGCTCATCAGAAAACAGGTTCTGGAGATCGCCCAGGACCGCAAGAAGAAACCCGTCCTCATCATCGATGAAGCCTCCATCCTCAGGCTTCAGATCTGGCCGAGTTGCACACCATCACTCAGTTTCAGGAAAACTCCAAGCCAATCCTGCTCATTATCCTAGCCGGCCAGAACAACCTTGCTAATCTCCTCATATACAGAACCTCCCTGCCCCTAGCCTTCAGGCAGGGTCGTGGCCAGAAGCCATCTGGTCGACATCTCCCGCTAGAACATGCAGGCCTACCTCCTGCACCACCTCAAAATCGCAGACGTCAAATAGAATCTCTTCTCTGATCCGGCCGTCACCGCCATATAGCAGGGCTCCGGCGACCTTTTTCTGACTGGCCAATCTCCTGACCCAAGGCGCGCTTATAGCTGCCGTCGAGGAGCAGACTCAAGTCATCTCCCCGGAGCACATCCGCATCGCCGCAACAGAATTGATTTGATCAAATGAAAAGAAAGGATCAGTCCAGGATAATCAGAGAACTTTCGTCAAATTAATCCGAAAAACAACACCAGCCTGCTCTTGGCCTGCGGTGCCGACATCGGCGAGATAAACGCTGTACGCAAGCATCTCAGCGACCTCAAGGGCGGCTGGCTGGTTCGTCTTGCGGCTCCGGCCACCCTAGTCATTTTCATCATAAGCGACGTGGTGGGCGACCCCATGAACGTCATCGCCTCCAACCCCATGGTACCCGACACCTCCACCTGGGCCGACGTGTGCACCGTGGCTAAGGCGTTATGACCTGATGCAAAAAGTGCCTACGGCGATGCGTCGCGCCTGGAGATGGGGATGGACGACCGCCAGGCCGAGACCCCCAAGGCTGGCCAAGAATTCTTCGGCCGGGTGCAAAACCTGCTGGTGGCCAGCAACCGGCAGGTGCTGTGCTAGCCGGCCTGGCCCACGCCGGTGAGTTGGGCTATCGGGGCCTGCTTCTCAATCCCTGCCTTCCCGGTGAGGCCCGATTGCTAGGGGGGGGCTAGCGTCCCTGGCCCGCGAGATCCTGGCCAGCGGGCGTCCCCTGGCACCGCTATGTTGCCTGATCAGCGGCGGCGAAAGCACCGTGACCCTGGGCCAGCAGCCCGGTCTGGGCAGGCGCGGCCTTAGGCCTGCAAGGCCTGGAGGGGGTGTCTTTGCTCAGCGCCGGCGCGGACGGCCCCGACGGCCCTACCGACGCCGCCGGGGCCTGGGTTCACAGGGACACAGTGCAGACCGGCCTGGACCTGGGGCTAAAGGCGCGGCGCCATCTGGAGCGCCATGACGCCTATCCATGTTTCCAGGCTCTGGGCGACCTGCTCATCCGCAGCTCCACCCGCACCAATATCATGGATATTCAGATAATGCTGGTGACGTCAGGTTGGTTTAGCTACAAGTGTCTATGAGTGCTAACCGTCGTTACCTGGCCGGCCCCTAGCGCCCCGGCTCACCCCGGGTTGCCCTGGAGGTCTACCGCATTTGCCCCAAGGCCAAACGCTGCTAGGCCCGGTGGAGATTTCACCTGCCCCGTCCTTTTCCCCGGCCCGGAGGCCCAGCGCCGCCAGCCGTGCCGTCCGTCCCGCCGTGGCGAAACAAGCCACCCCTTTGCTCCAAATCGCGCTACCCCTGGCGGACTCCTTATAAATCATAAAAAACGGGGAGATACCCCGCCAGCCCTAATCTGGAGCGATCCCAACTGACGCCCACTGTCCTAGTTAGACAAGGCCAAATTGCGGATTCCGTTTCAAGCAGACCAGTGGCTCCACGCGATGTTGGCCACCGGCTCCACGGGATGTATGCCATTTGGGGTAATAGGCGACGCTGGATAACACCTGATTGGCTATGCCGCGCCTTTCCAACATGGAGAGTGCCGACGCCGGCGGAGAGGTTATCCATGCGTAAGGTCAAGGAAGTACTTCGGCTGAAGCACGAGGCCGGCTGCGGCAACCGGAACATTGCCAAGAGTTGTGTGGGATAGGCCGAACCGCGGTTTCCCGTTACCTGTGTCAAGCCACGCGCGTCGGCCTGTCCTGGCCCCTCCCCACCAGTGTGGATTAGATGCGGCTTGCGCGGCTGCTCTTTCCACCTCCACCCTTGCCGTCTACGGATTTTCGCCCGGAGCCTGACTGGTCCTAGATCCATCAAGAGCTGAGGCACAAGGGTATGGGTATGACCCTGGCGCTGCTGTAAGAAAAATATAAGGCGGTCCATGCCTTGGGCTACCAAAATACAGCTGGCTCCAAGCGTTACCGGGGATGGTCGGGCAAGCTGGGGCTAGTCATGCGCCAGGAGCACCGGGCCGGCGAGAAGACGTTTATCAACTATACAGGTCAGCCAGTGGACGTGGTGGTCCCCTTGGCGGGCGAGGTTAGGGCGCCCCAGATCTTCGCGGCGGTTCTGAGCGCCAGCAGCTATACCTTTACCGAGGCCACATGGACCCAGGGTCTGCCCGGCTGGGTCGGCGCCCACCAACGGGCCTTCCAGTTTTTTGGCGAGATGGCGGAGTTGATGGTGATCGGCAACCTCAAGTCCGGGGTAAGCAAGGCTTGCCTCTACGAGCCCGACATCAACCAGGCCTACCAGAAGGTGGCCGCCCACTACGGCCTATCCAATATGCCTAATGAAAGAAGGCCAAGGTCCATATCGATTACCACGTGGAGGTAGACCGCCACTATTATTCGGTCCCCCACAAACTGGTGGGCAAAAAGTTTAACATCCGCTACAAGGAGCGCGCGGTGGAATGCTTCCATAAGGGCCAAGCGAGTGGCCAGCCATCGTCGCATCCTGAGGCAAAGCGGCCTCATCCCACCCTAGCTGAGCACATGCCCCGCTCCCACCAGGAGCACGCCAAGTGGACCCCCGAAAGAATTACCAACTGGATACACAAAATCGGCGAGGCCACGACCAAGCTGACCGAGGGGATCATGAAGGCCAACGGGCGCATCCCCAGCAAGGCTTCAGGGCCTGCCTAGGCCTGGTCACCCTGGCCAAAAAGCATGGTGATGCGCGGGGGGAGGCCGCTTGCCTCAGGGCCTTGACCTATGGAGCCTTCAACTCCAAAAGCGTAGAGCGCATCCCCGACAAGAAACTGGATAAGGCGCCTCTGCTGACGCCGGCCCCGGAATCCAGTTCCACCCATAACCCTAACATCCGCGGAGCCGGCTACTTCTTAACCGCCCAAGGAGGAAGCCATGCTGATTTAATCCCATCCTGAACAAACTCCGCGCCTTGAGGTTAGAGGGCATGCTCAAGGCCCGAGAGAAACAGCTGAACACCACCGGAGCCCAGAAATTGGGTTTCGAGGAAAGACGGGGCCTGATGGCGGACAGGGAGGCCATCCACAGAGAAAATCGCTGGCTCAAAAACAGGCTGGCCAAGGCCAAGCTCAGGCATGACGCCTACCTGAAGGACATCGACTACCGACAAAGGTCCGGCGTGGACAAGTCTCTCATCATGGCCTGCCCTCATGCTGATGGATCGCTGAACACCACAATCTGCTCATCAGCGGACCCACCGGCGTAGGCAAAAGCTTTCTCGCCTGC
>CBCOTF020000124.1:0-1712 GCA_965112955.2 Desulfarculales bacterium | reverse complement strand
CGCCTCGGCGCACTGGCCCTGGTCACCGGAAATGTGGGCAGCGGGAAGTCCACCGTCTTGCGCTGGGCCGCCAGCAGACTGCACCCATCCGAGTATCAGATCATCTGGGTCACCGCCTCACAGAGCTCCATCCTAGAACTTTATAGGCAAATCTGCGTCGAGCTCGAAATGGATACCGCCAGTTTCTCCAGGGCCGCTCTCGCCAAACTCATCAAAAAACAGGTCCTGGAGGTCGCCCAGGACCGCAAGAAGAAACCCGTCTCATCATCGATGAAAACTCCCTCCTCAGGCTTCAAGTTCTGGCCGAGTTGCACACCATCACTCAATTTCAGGAAGATTCCAAACCAATCCTACCCATCATCCTGGCCGGCCTGAACAACCTCGCCGACCTCCTTATACAGAATTTCTCTATACAGAATTTCTCTGCCTCTGGCCTCCAGGGTCGTGGCCAGGAGCCATCTGGCCGGCGTTTCCCTACAGGATATTAAGGCCTACCTCTTGCGCTACCTCAAAATTGTAGGTGCCAAGCAGAACCTTTTTTCTGATCCGGCCGTCACCGCCATACAGCAGGGCTTCGGCGGCTCTTCCGAAGGGCCAACCATCTGGCCCGAGGCACGATCATAGCTGCCGTAAAGGAGCAGATTCAGGTCGTCTCCCCGGAGCACGTCCGCATCGCCGAAATAGAATTGATCTAATCAAATGAGAAAAAAAGAATCAGTCCAGGATAATCAGAGAACTTTTGTCAAATTAATCCGAAAAACAACACTCATGACTCTGGAAGGGCATGCCCAAGTGTCCTAAGCTGCTGGAGCTCCAACCATCCCAACGCTCGCCTGAAGGGGCTTGACGGCATCGTCCAGGCCTCCAGGGCAAGAGCCAGAGGCTACCGTATATCTTTACCTTCATGATCATGATCTACTTCATCGACAAGGAGCTGGACGAGGCTCCTTTGCTGACGCCGGCTTCGGGGTTTAGTCCCATCCTTCACCCCAACATCCGCGGAGCAGGATACTTTTTGACCGCTCAAGGAGGAAGCCATGCTGATTAGTCCCATTATGGACAAGCTTCGCGCTCTGGGGTGGGAGGGCATGCTCAAGGCCTTAGAGGAACAGCTGAACACTCCCAAGGCCCAGGAACTGGGCTTCGAGGAAAAAATGGGTCTGATGGTGAACAGGAAGGCCATCCACAGAAAAAATCGACGGCTCAAAAACAGGTTGGCCAAGGCCACGCTCCGGTATGATGCTTGCCTGGAGGACATGGATTATCGGCAAAGGCGCGGCAGGAACAAGTCACTCATCATGGCCCTGGCCTCATGCCGA
This sequence comes from Desulfarculales bacterium, assembly GCA_965112955.2. GTDB lineage: Bacteria > Desulfobacterota > Desulfarculia > Desulfarculales > Desulfarculaceae > JACRDC01. Next base: position 393 of record CBCOTF020000124.1, on the reverse strand, counting down.
TGGATTGCCGAACATCACAACCTGCTCATCAGCGGACCCACCGGTGTGGGCAAAAATTCTTTCTCGCCTACGCCCTGGGGCACAAGGCTTGTCTGGAAGGCTACTCGGTCTCCTACAAGAGGATGCCAGTTCTCCTGCGCGAAATGATCGCGTTCCGAGGGGACGGCAGCTATCAAAAGATGATCGTCGCCAGTTCCGAGACCAGTTTGCTCTTCCTGGACGACTGGGAGCTGGAGAAATTGTCACGGGAGCAGAACCTGGATATGCTCGAAGTTCTGGGAGACCGCTACGACCGAGGCTCCGCCATCGTCACCGCCCAAGTGCCCGTGGACCAGTGGCAGGACACCATCAACGATCCCACCCTGGCCGATGCCATACTCGATCGCCTGATCC
>CBCOTF020000123.1:0-1876 GCA_965112955.2 Desulfarculales bacterium | reverse complement strand
TGCACGAGGGTAAACTTGACGAGCGTTACGTGGAGCTGAAGGTAACCACCCAGCCCTCCCTGCCCATGGTAGAGATATTTTCGGCCAACGGCCTGGAGGACATGGACATGAACCTCAAGGACATGCTGGGGGGGCTGTTGCCCAAGCAGTCCAAGCGCCGCAAGGTCAAAGTGCCAGAAGCCCTGGAGATTTTGATCAACGAGGAGGCGGCCAAACTTATCGACATGGATCGCGTGGTGCAAGAGGCGCTATCCAAGGTGGAGCAGGAGGGGATCATCTTCCTGGACGAGATCGACAAGATAGCCGGCCGCGAGCAAGGCCGGGGACCGGATGTGAGCCGCGAGGGCGTGCAGCGCGACCTTTTGCCCCTGGTGGAGGGCTCCACGGTGGCCACCAAGCACGGCATGGTCAAGACCGATCACGTATTGTTCATCGCCGCCGGCGCCTTCCATATTTGCAAGCCCTCAGACCTGATACCCGAGTTGCAGGGGCGCTTCCCCATAAGGGTGGAATTGCAGGCGTTGACCGCCGACGACTTCGTGCGCATTTTGACCGAGCCCCAGAACGCCCTGATCCTGCAATATCGGGCGCTCTTGGCTACCGAGGGTGTGACACTTAATTTCGCCGCCGACGCCATCCGCGCTCTGGCCGAGATCGCCAGTCGGGTCAACGAGGCCACGGAGAACATTGGCGCCCGCCGGCTGCACACGGTGATGGAGCGCCTGTTGGAGGAAGTGAGCTTCGAGGCCCCGGACATGCAGGGCATGGAGCTGAAGATCGACGCGGACTATGTGAAGCTGAAATTGGCCGATATCAGTCAAGATAACGATTTGAGTCGTTACATCTTGTAAGAGCGGGCTATATTCGCCGGGAATACGGACCATGACCGACCAAGCTAACCTGCGCGCCCAGACGCTTATTGAGGCCCTACCGTACCTGCGGCAGTTCCAGGGGCAGACCATCGTGGTCAAGTACGGTGGCCACGCCATGGTGGACGACGAGCTGAAAAAATCGTTCGCTCTGAACGTAATTTTGCTCAGGGCTGTGGGTATTTACCCGGTGGTGGTGCACGGCGGCGGTCCCCAGATCAACTGCCTCTTGAAGGCCCTGAATATCACCAGCAACTTCGTGGACGGCATGCGCGTGACCACGCCCGAGGTCATGGATGTGGTGCAGATGGTGCTGCTGGGCCAGGTGAACACCTCCATTGTGGGGCTGATCAACCAGCACGGCGGCCGGGCCGTGGGGCTCTCTGGCCACGACGGCCCCTTGATTCGCGCTAGCCGCCTGCAGATCGCCCGTGAGTCGGCTAATGACCAGCCCCCGGAAATCGTGGACATCGGCCTGGTGGGCGAGCCCGCGAGGGTGGACCCCCAGGTGCTGCGCGCCCTGGAGCATGGTAACTTCATCCCCGTGATCGCGCCGGTGGGGATGGGGCCCGATGGCGAGTCGCTGAACATCAACGCCGACCTGGTGGCCGCCGCCGTGGCCGCCGGGCTGCGCGCCAGCAAGCTCATCCTCTTGACCGACACCAGCGGGGTGCTGGACGGCCAGGGCAACCTGATCCAGGAGCTGGATCCGTCTTCGGTGAGCAAGCTGATGGAGGCCGGCATCATCAAGGGTGGCATGATCCCCAAGGTGAGCTGCTGCCTGGAGGCCCTGGAATCCGGCGTGGAGCAGGCCCATATCATCGGCGGCCGGGTGCCCAACGCGCTGTTATTGGAGATATTCACCGATGAGGGCGTGGGCACGGTGTTTCGAGCCAAGCGGAGGCGCTGACATGATCCAGGGTTTGGCCATGACCAAGGTTCCCCATATCTACCGACGACGATGGCCGGTGGCTGGGGTGTCCCCAAGGGGGCAGGGGGCTGATTAG
>CBCOTF020000122.1:0-27580 GCA_965112955.2 Desulfarculales bacterium | reverse complement strand
ATGATCTTCTTAACGCAGGCTGCAACGAAAAGTACGATGGCAACCAGATGGCAGGAAGCTATTCCCGTCTCTCGGGGTCAGGGGTGCTCCACCATCCTCGGCCACTTCCCCATTCTTGGCCCCATATCCAAGGTCCAGGATAATGGGATAAAATTCCTATATGTTCAAGCAAATCTAAAAAGTTCTCTTTTTTTCCGATCAGGACAAAGCAAGAATAAACACCGCTAGCTGCCGCCGAAGAGCAGACCCAGGTCGTTTCCCCGGAGCACGTTCGCATCGCCGCAACAGAATTGATCTGATCAAATGAAAAAGGAAGAATCAGTCCAGAATAATCAGAGGATTTTCTTTCGTCAAATTAATCCGAAAAACAACACCATGGAACGGGTACCCCACTTGCCGTGAAATCACTGGCCCGCTTGATACGGAATCAGCATATTGGCTGTTCATGGACTCACCCCAAGCAATCCACGGATTGCTTGGGGTGAGTCCATGACTAACTAATTAATCTATCGAAATAATGCTCAGATTTCTAGAAAATCACCACCACGCGGTATCGCTCGGGGTCCTGGGCGGTTTGGTTGGCCGGGTAGGTGCGGCTCACCAACCGGCTGATATCCACAAGGAGCCGGTGTGGCCAGAAGCCCCGCGGCGCGCACTAAGTCCAGCTCAGTACGCCCCTCGGTGTCCGTGAGGATTATTTTCCTGGTAGCGCAGCCGGTTGAGGTCCAGGCTCAGGTGCTCGTCAGCGGTGTAGCTTGTGTAGGTGACCAGGGTGCCGCCTTTGCCCAGCAGGTTGATGCCCAGATCCAAGGCCTCGGCCTGGAGCACGGTGACGATCATCGAGCTAGCGCCTTAGCCCAGGCTCGCTCAGCTACTTCATGGCCTCAGCGGCCTCCCAGAGAAGCACGGCCACTCGCGCCCCTAGCTCCAGGGCCAGCCGGCGCTTGGCGGCCATGGAGTCCACACTCAGGGTAACGTGCCCTAGGTGGGCTAAGAGGGCCATGTGTAACTGCCCCATCACCCCCCAGCCCCACCACGGCTACCGGATTTTGGTGATTCAGCCCGGCCCGGGCCAGACAATGCAAGCAGTCGGCCAGTATAGCCATCTGGGCCGGCACCTCCTAAGGCATCATGAAAACCTCGCGGGTCGGCGCCACCGCTTGTGGCCGGCCACGATAGAATAGGCCTAGGTTCAGGGCACCGCTAAAGATGCGCTTTTTCAGGGTACAGATGCCGCAGGCCTGCACGCGCATGCGTACCGAGCCGGGGGGGCCCACAGGCCCTTACGCGGACGTTCCACCAGGAGGACCACGCGCTCCTCCTCCTCGATGGCTGCCGCCTAGATGGTCATGTCAAAGCCTTTCGCTAGCGAGGATCTCCGCTGGGGGCCTGGGACCGGTGGTCGGTGAGCTTGTAATCGGCAGGGGCTTGGTAGGTGAAGCTGTCGGCGGCCAGGCTGGGGTTGACCTGCACCTGTTGCAGGCGGTATTCGGTCACGTCGCCGATGAGGCTGACGATGCGAAAGCCCTGCAAAATCATATCCTCGGGGTTGAACCACAACACCAGGCGCTTCAAGTCGGTATGCTTTTCCTTGGGCTTGAGCACCAGGATGCTCTGGCCGGCGACGGCTGGGGTGCGGTCCTCCTCGGGCGCCGGCTCCACGGTGAAGGACTCGTCCACCCGGGCCAGGCCGCCTAGAGCGTCCATGAGCGAGCGTAGACCGCTGGTGAAGCGGTCCAAGGGGTAAATGTCGGCTCGGCCGCGTTGGGGGCGTACCCACCAAACGCTGTTCTGTTGGATGACTATCAACTCCTTGCGGGGCTCTTGCTGGTCCAAGCGCAGGCTGGTGGGTCGCGCCCACAACAGACACCCCTCGCCTTCTACGCTGCGCTCGCTGTCGTTGCCGGCGGCCACGAAGATGCTCTTGCGCTGATACACCGCCGCCAGGCTGCTGACCTGTTGATAGCGGGCTTGCACCTTGGCGGCCAGGGCCGCGGACTCGGCTTGTCTGCCGGTCTCGGGAGACGCTGTGGCGCTGAGTGCGCCGCCACGGGTCGGGGCGGTAGCCGCCGGTGCGGCGGCCAGGGGAGCGCTCCCCTGCATCCAAAGCAACGAGCAGCCGCAGAGCACCAATGCCGACCTACGAAAAAGCAAGAATGGATTCATATTCCTGATACCTCAGGTTGGCGGGGTTAGCGAGGCCCGGCGGCGGGTCGTCATTTTGCTCTCCAAATATACAATCAAATGCATTTTTGTTAAATGCCCAGTTGCCAGCCGGCTGGATCGGAGGACTGCGCAAAAAGTACACAACAAGGGCACACGGCGCGAAAAAATACCCACTCCAGGATGGCCTGACTAACCCCTGGAAGGGTCGCCTAGACAACTAGTCGTTTTTAATGCTCTAATCATTAAAAGCTTTCTTGGCTTGGAGGGCACGATCCATATTATAGAATATAGGGTTGATTGATCACCCTTCCCGCCGGCTGGTGCCTTGGTCCTAAAGGCTAGGCCGTCGGAGAGAGCAGATAAGCACGGAGGAACCCATGGAACGCCCACTGGCCAAGCCCCGCGAGGGTGGGCGCGGTCGTAAGCGCCAGGTGACCACCCTCGCCGAAGTGGTGGCCATCTTGCAGGACACCTGCCTGGATGACCGGCAGGTTGTGAGTACCCTAAAGCAGTTCCTGAAACAAGGTGCTCTTCGCCGCCTGAGCGGACGCCTTTTCCGGGCGGCTTAAACCTAAAACTAAAACGCTGACGCTGCCCGCCATCCCCTGACTCCTCCTTTTCCCAGGAGAGAAAAAAGTGGCGGCAACCCCGCAGGCCTCAGTGCGAGGGTAGACCGCGCCGAGGCCTGCGGGTTGCCCCCGGTGGGGCATAAACGGTTCGGTTGGTGTTCTCCCACTGGCCAACCCCAACGGCTCCCGTTGGGGTTGGCCGAATTAAACCAAGACAAATTGGGCCGGGGACCTCCGCAGGACGATAACGGGTCGGTTGGCGCCCTGCTCAATACCCAACACTAACGGCTCCCGTTGCAGGTTTTCGACTTTCATTGAAGGGCCAACCGCGCTCGGTCTTATTTTTTTACCCACCCCCCGTACCCCCGCCTCTAGCCAGGCCATTCTTAATCGTCTGGAATAGGCTCGCGCGTTTCGGCTGGCCACTGCGTCGATCAGCTCCTGGGCTGGCCCGAGCCCCCGTGGCTTTGCCGCCTCGGCCGAGGCCGCACAGCGGGACCACGTGTTATAGCCGGGAGGCGAGGCGGGGCATAAAAGAGAACCGCTTGTTTTTCCTATTTTTCTTCAGCCAGTCCTTCAGAAGAACGAAGCGGAAGGTTGTTTTACTGCGTTCGCAATGATGGCTAGCACCGACGGGCGTTGCAGGAACTGAAACTGATTTCAGGAGCGCTGTAAAACTTCGCGGGGGCGGCTGCCGTCGCTGGGGCCCACGATGCCCTCACGCTCCATCTGCTCGATCATGCGGGCGGCGCGGTTGTAGCCCACGCGCAGACGCCGTTGCAGGCCGGAGATGGAGGCTTGCCCCGTCTGCCTCACCAGGCCCACCGCGTCGGCGTAGCGCTCGTCCTCGCCTTCGCCGCCATTCTCCTCGTCCTCGCCCTCGCCGCCAGCGCGCACGATGGATTCGTCATACTGGGGCCTGGCCTGGCCTTTCCAGAAATTCACTACGCGCTCGATCTCGCGGTCGGTGACCAAGGCCCCGTGGATGCGTTGCAGGGTAGAGGAGCCCGGCGGCAGAAAGAGCATGTCGCCTTGGCCCAGCAGGTGCTCGGCGCCCTGGCAGTCCAGGATGGTGCGGCTGTCCACGCGGCTCGATACCTGGAAGGAGATGCGCGCCGGGAAGTTGGCTTTGATAAGACCTGTGATGACGTCTACGCTGGGGCGCTGGGTGGCCAACACCAGGTGGATGCCGGCGGCGCGGGCCATCTGGGCCAGACGGGTGATCAGCGCCTCCACCTCCTTGGAGGAGACCATCATTAGGTCGGCCAACTCGTCGATGATCACCAGGATATAGGGCAAGGGGCTTAAACGTCTCGGGTGTTCGGGGTCGGTGACCTCCCCGCCCCCAGCGGCGCCGCTGGGGGCCCGAAGCCCCTCCCGTTTCAGGCGCTGGTTGAATGACCGGATATTGCGCACCCCCGCGCTGGCCAATAGCGCGTAACGCCGCTCCATCTCCATTACCGCCCAGCGCAGGCCGGCGGTGGCCTCCTTGGGAGAGGTGATGATGGGATAGAGCAGGTGAGGAATGTCGGCATAGGTGGAGAGCTCGATGCGCTTGGGATCTACCATCAACAGGCGCACTTCATCGGTGGTGGATTTGTAGAGTATGGACAGCACTAGGGTGTTGATGAATACGCTCTTGCCGGCGCCGGTGGCCCCGGCGATAAGCAGGTGGGGCATGCGCGCCAGATCGTCGGCCACCGGCTGGCCCAGGATGTCCTTGCCCAAGGCCACGGCCAGGGGCGAGGAGGCCTCCTGATAAGCCGCTGAGGCCAGTATCTCCCTTAAGAACACCGTCTCGCGCACGGGGCTGGGTATTTCTATGCCGATCACCGCCTTGCCGGGTATGGGGGCCATGATGCGGATGGAGTGGGCTTTGAGGTTCATGGCTAGGTCATCGCTTAGCCCGGCTACCTTGCTGATCTTTACCCCCGGAGCCGGTTTAAACTCGTACATAGTCACCACCGGACCGGGAGCTACCTCAACCACTGCTCCCTGCACCCCGAAGTCTAGGAGTTTCTTCTCCAATAGGCGGGAATTGTAGCGCAGGTTGTCCTCCTGGTCCGGCGGTCGTTGCTCCGCGGGCTCTTTCAAGAGTTCCAGGGGTGGCAGGGCCAAGCGCTGAGCAGCACGGGGGTAGTACTCGGGTTTGCGCGGGGCGGTCGGGCGAGGCTTGATGCGGGGTCCTTGGTCCGAGGCTGCCGGGCTGGCCGCAGGCTGTGTCAGAGGATCGGGCTCCAACGCGGGCGGGGGGGCTTGGGGAACCGGATCCGGGGTCAGGGGCTCCCAGACCGCGTCCACCAGGGGCTCTATCCGTGGCCGTGGCTCCGAAGGGGTCGGCTGGGCTGGTCGGGGGCGGCCTGCGCGCCTCGGCCCCCAGGCCCAGACAAAAGGTGCCAGCCCGCCAACCAAAAGGACTGATGCCAGGGTACAGGCCCCGGCCGTACCCAACAATTCGCGTAGGTGCCCGGCTATGGCCGCCCCGGCCTGCCCTCCCAGGAGCAGCCGCCCACCACCCAGGCCCACTTGGCCGCCGGCCAAACCCAGCAGGCAGGCCATGCCCAGCATCAAGACCAGGCCACCGGCCCATAGGGGTAAAAACAACTCCAGCTTGCGACCACGCCAGGCCTTAACGCCGGTCAGGGCCAAGAGCAGGGGCAAGAGCCAGGCCCCCAGACCGGTGAATTCATAGCCTAAGCCGGCAGCCATGGCCCCGGTCAGCCCCAGATGGTTTTGTACCGAATTGGCGCTCCAGGCTTTGGGGCTGGGGTCGGCGGCGCTGAAGCCTCCTAGGGCTATAGCCGCCAACAGGGCCAATAGCCAAAGTCCCAGGGCCAAAGACCGCCAGGGCCAAGACCCGGACCACCGGGGCCCCATGGCTTGGGCCCGGGGGGGCTGGTTATGTGGGGAGGGGCTGGTGATCATGCAAGCCAACTGGCAATTAGTCTAAGTAGTTAGCCCGCTGGGGGCCAATCAACTCTAGGCCATGGCCACCGGGGTGTCAACCTTGATGGGAATGATGATCCAAGAGCGCTTGCACCGCCTGCTGAGTCTGCTCGCTCAAGTGCTCGCGGTCGCTGGGTTTAAGCCCCTGGGTGGGTATGGGCTGGCCCAGCACAACCTTTATCCTCCGGGGGTTGACCAGAAGGCTCTTGGGCTTGCAGGCCTGGTTGCTGCCGATTATGGCCAGAGGCACCACCGGCCGCCCCGAACGCAGAGCCAGCATGAAGCCGCCGGACTTGAAAGGCAGCAGATTGCCGCTCATGGAGCGGGTGCCCTCGGGAAAAATCAGCACGCTGGCCCCGGCCTTTATGCGTTCCGCCGCTACCAGGATGCTCTGCATGGCCTTGCGGTGGTCGTCGCGGTCGAGGGGTATGTAGCCGGCTACCTTGAGCGAGGGGCCAAAAATGGGGACGTCGAAAAGCTCTTTCTTGGCGATCCAGCGGAAGTTGCTGGGCAGTACCGCCAAGAGCGTCGGGATATCAAGGGCCGAGGAGTGATTGCCAACGAAGATGTAGGTTTCGCCGGGCGCCAAATTTTCCTGTCCCTCCAGTGACACTGGACAACCGGCGCCGTAGACAAGCAGACGCGCCCATAGGCGGGTCAGGAACTGCACTTGGGTATCCTTGAACCCCAGGGCCCCCAGCAGCGCAACAGTACTGGCAATTGGGACGGTGGTCAGTCCCAGCCAGAGGACGGCCCAGCAGGACCACAGATGGCACAACGGTATGGGCCAGTTCATGGGCGTATTCGGCGGTCTTGCCTGCTATGGCGGCCTATGCTAGAGTCAAATAGCATCGAAATTACATTATTCACTTGCCCCCCGGCGGATCCGGCCCCGCAGGCCGCATCTGCTTGTTCGCCAAATCTGGAGGCCCTCATGGCGCGTGGTATTAACAAGGTTATCCTCATCGGCAACCTGGGCGCCGATCCTGAGATGAAGTATACCGCGGGCGGCATCGCCATCTGCAAGTTTCGCCTGGCTACCACTGAGGTCTTCAAGGACCGGGACGGCAACCAGCAGGAGCGCACCGAGTGGCACCGGGTGGTAGCCTGGGCCAAACTGGCCGAAATCTGCGGTCAGTATCTATCCAAGGGCAAGCAGGTTTACGTGGAGGGCTCTTTGCGAACCTCAAGCTGGGACGACCAGGACGGCAACAAGCGCTACATGACCGAGGTCAATGCCCGCGACGTCCAGTTCCTGAGCAGCGGCGCCCAAGGAGGCTCGAGCAGCGGCGGCGGCGGAGACGACTTAGGCGGCCCCCCCATGGGCGATGACGACATACCGTTTTAGGCCCTAAGCCCTAAAAGGCGATTATACCAAATGGCGATCGAACGAATAGCCTTATCGCTATTTGGTATGCGGGCTATTGATTCACCCCAGCCAGGCATCAGCCTGGATGGGTACCCCGAAGATGGCCCACCGAGCGCGTAAGCGTCCGGGAGAGCGGACAAAATTACGCTTATGCCCGACCGGTATGCAAGCAAAGCCATGGATAGTTATGCTTGTTGCTCAATGTTGTCCAAGATAGGTTCTCAAAAACCGGTTAAGTAATCGAAGCGAGAAGCCCTCATTCCAGCGTAGTAGTGTGGTTTTGCCAAAAGCCAACAATACCGCGACCAAGAGAGGGCAAGGCCATGATACGAGTAGCCAGCCTGTTCAATCAACTGCTGCAGCACTTCCTCCTCACTGAATTCGTCGCCTTGGTCAAGGAACACGGTGCCAAAATCAGGACCAAGGGCTTCCCCTGTTGGACCCAGTTCGTGGCCATGCTTTTTTGTCACCGCTGGCCACGGCCGACTCCCTAAGGGAGATTTGCCAGGGTCTTTCCTGCTGCCTGGACAAGCTGTCCCACCTTGGGGGGAGCGCGGCCCCAAAAAGGTCCACACTATCTTACGCCAAACAGCACAAGCCTTCTTCTTGTTCCGAGCCCTGTTCTTCAAAACCATGGAGCGTTTCCGTGCCCAAGGCTCTCTGGGCAGGGAAAAGGGTACGTTCAAATTCAAGAACAAGCTCCTGGGCCTGGGCGCCTCCACCATCACCCTGTACCTGAGCCTATTCCTTTGGGCCTAGTATAAGCGGGCCAAGGGCGGGGCCAAGGCTCACATCATGCTGGACCACGGCGACTACATGCCCAGCTTTGTCCTGCTCACCGAGGTCAAGGTGCCGATGTCACCGTGGCCCAGGGGCTGGCCCTAAACCCTGGCTCCATCCTGGTCTTGGACCGGGGTTACCAGGACTATGCCCTGTTTGGCAAATGGACCGGCCAGGGCGTCTCCTTCGTTACCCGCCTCAAATCTAATACCGTTTTCGAGGTAATGGCCAATCGACCAGGCCCTAAGGGCCAAAACGTCTTGGCCGATCAAACCATACTCCTCATCGGCAGCTTGACCGATTGTCCCTACCCCCTGCGTCGCCTGGCGGTGTGGGACGAGAAAAATCAAAAGCAGGTCGTGCTCTTGACCAACCACCACAAGCTGACGGCCTCCATCGTGACTGACATCTATAAGGCGCTTAAGCAAAACCTTAAGGTCAAAACCTTCGTGGGCACCAGCAGCAACGCCTTGGAAATCCAAATTTGGACAGCTTTGATCGTCCTGCGCTTGCTCAAATGGCTTCACCATCTTTCCCTGGCCGCATGGTCACTGTCCAACCTGACCGCCATGCTACGCTTAAATCTCTTCACATACAGGGAGCTGCGTGCCTGGCTCCAACACTCCTATCATACCCCCTCATGCCCGAGCAGGTCCAGTTACTGCTCTTGCCCTGACTTGGACAGGCAACCGCCAGTGAAACAAAAAACATCAGCCCAAAAGCGGCGGCCTTATCTCAAAAACTGCTAAATTTATAGATAATTAACCGTTTTTATAAAATCATTTTTAGCCGCTACACTTGCCTTGGACAATACTGGATTTTTTCAAGCTATCTGTGACTATTGCCGAGGCTCCCCAAACCATTAAACTAATTTGGTTACTCGTGGTTAACGTGGAATTTTATGAGATTCCCCAGTGGTGCGGCGATGAAATAGATTATGGTCATGAAGGTGAAGACATTACGGTAGCCTCCGGCTCTTGCCCTAGCGGCCTGGAAGATGCCGTTAAGCCCCTCCAGGCGGGCGCTGAAATGGTTGGAGGTTCAGCGACTTAGAGAATCAGGTGGCACGCTCTTCAAGAGTCATGAGCGCCTTGAGGACCGGGGCTAGGGTTTTGGTGTCAGGCGCTATACACTTCAGGGCATGGCTGGTGAAGTGGGCGATGCACCACTGGACGGCCCATACAGAGGTGGCCTTTCTGATCCAGCGCAGCATCTCCTTAAGCCGCCAGGCGGTGGTGGTGGCGAAGCCGCGGTTTCCAGCTTGGTCAGGGCCTGCTTCTACTTTTCGGTTAGCCTACCACCGTCAGCGGCTTTGAGCACGGCCCGGCTGGTGGCCTTGGACAGGTTACGCTCCTTAGCCCCGGCCTTTCGGATCTCGTCTACGGCGGTGGTGAAGAGTTGAATTACAAGGAACCAGTCCACGGTGACGTTGGCGCTGGGGAAGCTTTCGCCGATGGCGGCCAGGAAGGCTGGCGACATGTGCAGACCATCTCGGCGATATTGTTGTGCTCGCCGCCTGTTATTTTCGGATTAATTTGACGAAAGTTCTCTGATTATCCTGGACCGATCCTTCCTTTTTCATTTGATCAGATCAATTCTGTTGTAGCGATGCGGACGTGCTTGCGGATTCCAGGGAAGTAGGCCATATATTCTATTTGAAGCGGGCCATCTAATCCGGTGATGTGGGGCTGGTGGCCGGGGCACGGCGCCGTTGGTGTCTGCATTATGCCACAGGGGTCTTACAGTCGATCAAGCTTGCCAGCTTCTTTCTCATGGGCTCTCCTTTCAGGTTTATCTTGTAGGCGTTATGGATTAGACGCTTGAGAATGGCGTCGGCCCCAGGGTGGGATCGCTGATGGCGTCGTGCTACTGGTCCGCGGGCACTTGGGCGGTGACGATGGTGAGATCTCGGCTGTAGCGGCCTTCTAGGACTTTGAGTATATCCAGATTCTGCTCCCGTGACAGCTTCTCCAGCCCCCAATCGTCTAGGATAAGCAGGTGGATCTTGGAACTGGCGATAATTATTTTTTGATAGCTGCCATTCCCTCGGGCCGCGACCATTGCGCGCAGGAGGGCTGGCGTCCTCTTGCAGCAGACCGAATAACCTTCCAGGCAAGCCTTGTGGCCCAGGGCGCAGGCGAGAAAGCTTTGGCCTACGCCGGTGGCCGCTGGTGAGCAGGTTGTGGTGTTCGGCGATCCATCGGCATAAGGCTATGGCCATAATGAGTGACTTGTCCATATCGTACCTTTACCGGTAGTCGATGTCTTACAGGCAGGCGTCATGCCGGAGCTTGGCCTTGGCCAGCCTGTTTTTGAGCTGGCGGTTTTTTTGTGGATGGCCACCCTGTCTACCATCAGCTTAGTCTTTCCTCGAAGCCCAGTTTCTGGGCCTCGGGGGTGTTCAGCTGTTCCTCGAGGGACTTAAGCATGCCCTCCAGCCGCAGGGCGCGAAGCTTGTCTAGGATCAGTGTTGTCCAATATAGATTCTCAAAAGCCGGTTAAATGATCGAAGCGAGATGCCCCCACTCCAGCGTAGTAATGTGGTTATGTCAAAAGCCAACAATACCGCGACCAAGAGAGGGCGAGGCCATGGTACGAGTAGCCAGCCTGTTCAGTCAACTGCGGCATCACTTCCCCCGCACTGAGTTCTCCGCCTTGGTCAAGAAGCACGGTGCCGCGGTCAGGACCAAGGGATTTCCCTGTTGGACCCAATTCATGGCCATGCTCTTCTGTCATCTCTAGCCAGGGTTAACTTCTTAAGGGGAGATATACGAGTTAAGGGGAGATATACGAGGATTTTTTCTGCCGCCTGGGCAAGCTGTCCCACCTTGGACAGGAAAAAGGGCAATTTCAAATTCAAGAACAAGCTCCTGAGCCTGGCCTCCTCCACCATCACCCTGTGCCTGAACCTGTTCCCCTGGGCCGAGTATAAGCGGGCCAAGGGAGGGGTCAAGGCTCGCATCATGCTGGACCACGACGATTACATGCCCAGCTTTGTCTTGCTCACCGAGGCCAAGGTGGCCGATGTCACCGTGGCCCAGGGGCTGGCCCTAAACCCTGGCTCCATCCTGATTTTGGACCGGGGCTACCAAGACTATGCCCTGTTTAGCAAGTGGACCGGCCAGGGCGTCTTCTTCAGCACCCGCCTCAAATCTAACGCCGTTTTCGAAGTGATGGCCAATCGGCCAAGGCCTAGGGCCCAAAACGTCTTGGCTGATCAAACCATACTCCTCACCGGCAGCCTGACCGATGATCCCTATCCCCTGCGTCGCCTAGTAGTGTGGGGCGAGAAGAATCAAAAGCAGGTCGTGCTCTTGACTAACCACCACAAGCTGACGGCCTCCATCGTGGCTGACATCTATAAGGGCCGCTTGAAGATCGAGCTGTCCTTCAAGGCGTTTAAGCAAAACCTTAAGGTCAAAGCCTTCGTGGGCAACAGCAGCAACGATTTGGAAATCCAGATTTGGGCAGCCTTGATCGCCCTGCTTTTGCTCAAGAGGCTTCACCATCTTTCCCTGGCCGCATGGGCACTGTCCAACCTGACCGCCATGCTGCGCCTACATCTCTCCACATACAGAGAGTTGCGCGCCGGACTCCAACACTTCTATCACACCCCGCCCCTCATGCCCGAACAGGTCCAGTTATCGCTTTTGCCCTGATTTGGACAGGCAACCGCCAGTGAAACAAAAAACACCAGCCCAAAAGCGGCAGCCTGATCTCCAAAACTGCTAAATTTATAGATAATTAACCGTTTTTATAAAATCATTTTTAGCCATTACGCCTATCTTGGACAGCACTGCTCTGCCCCTGGCCTTAAGGGTCGTGGCCCTAAGCCATCTGGCCGGCATCTCCCTCCAGGACATGCATGCCTACCTCCTGCACCACAAAACCGCAGGCGTTAAACAGAACCTCTTCTCTGATCCGGCCGTAACCGCAATACAGCAGAACTCCGGCGGCCTCTTCCGAAGGGCCAAACACCTGGCTCGAGGCGCGTTCATAGCTGCCGCCGAGGAGTAGACTCAGGTCGTCTCCCCAGAGCACATCCGCATCGCCGCAACAGAATTGATCTAATCAAAGGAAAGATCAGATCAGTCCAGGATAATCAGAGAACTTTTGTCAAATTAATCCGAAAAACAGCAGGCGGTCCATCGGCATGAAGCCAGGGCCATAATGAGTGACTTGTCCATGCCGCGCTTTTGCCGGTAGTCGATGTTCTCCAGGCAAACGTCATGCCGGAGCTTAGCCTTGGCCAGCCGATTTTTAAACCGGCGGTTTTCTCTATGGATGGCCTCACTGTCCACCATCAGGCCCAATCTTTCCTCGAAGCCCAGTTTATGGGCCTCGGTGGTGTTCAGCTGTTCCTCTAGGGCCTTAAGCATGCCATCCATCCACAGGGCGCGGAGCTTGTCCAAAATGGGTTGAATCAGCATGGCTTCTTACTTGGGTGGTCAAGAAGTAGCCGGCTCCCCGGATGTTGGGGCGAAGGATGGGACTGGATTCCGGAGCAGGCGCCAGCAGAGGTGCCTCGTCCAACGCCTTGCCGATGATGCGCTCTACGCTCTTGAAGCTGAAAACCCCATAGGCCAAGGCCCTCAGGCAGGCGGCCTCCCACTCGCGCCTCACCATGTTTTTTGGCCAGGGAGACCAGGCCTAGGCAGGCCCTGAAGCCTTACTGGGGATGTGCCCGCCGGCTCATAATCTCCTCGGCCAGCGTGGCCGTGGCCTCGCCAATCTTGTGTATCCAGTTGGTGATTCTTTCGGGGATCCACTTGGCGTGCTCCTGCTGAGAGCGGGGCATGTGCTCGGCTAGGGTGGTAAAGCCGCTTTGCGCCAAGATGCGGCGGTGCCTGGCCTCCCGTTGACCCTTATGGAAACATTCCATCGTGCGCTGGATGTAGCAGATGTCCAGCTTCTTGCCCACCAATTGGTGGGGGACCGAGTAGTAGTGGCGGTCCCCCTTCACGTGGTAATCGATGTGGACCTTGGCCTTCTTCCATTGGGCATACTGGTAGGCCGTGGCGGGCAGAGGTTTGAGCGCCGGCTTGTTCAAGGACTCGTACATGGAGCACCGACTGCCGGGCAGCTTCTTGAAAGGCCGATTGTTGAGCTGGTCTAGAAGCCCACGGATCGCCTGGTTGAGCTCAGCTAGACTGAGGAGGGTCCTCCTGCGCAGGGCGGCCAGTATCCCACCTCTCCACCAGTTGCACCTCCACCTTGGCCTTGGCCTTGTCACGGAGTTTTCGTACCCGGCGGGCAAAACCGCCGTGCCATAGTGGACGGCCATTTCCTGGTCGGTCGGGTTAATGTCGGGCTCGTAGCGGCAAGCCTTGCTCACCCCGGACTTGAGGTTGTCGATAACCATCAACTCCGTCACCCCGCCAAATAACTGGAAAGCCCGCTGGTGGGAACCGATCCAGCCAGGCAGACCCTGGGTCCACGTGGCCTCGGCAAAAGTGTAGTCGCTGGCGCCCAGAACCGCCACGAAGATCTGGGCTGCCCTAACCCCACCCGTCAGGGGGACCACCACGTTCACGGGCTGGCCGGCATAATCGATAAACGTCTTCTCGCCAGCCCGGTGCTCCTGGCGCATGACCAGCCCCAGCTTGCCCGACCATTCCCAGCAAGGCCCGTAAAACCAGCTATATTGGTAGCCCAAGGCATGGACCGCCTTGTACTCCTCCCACAGCAGCGCCAGAGCCATACCCTTGCGCCTCAGCTCTTGATGGACCTGGGACCAATCAGGTTCCGGGCGGAAACCCGTAGACGGTGAGGGTGGAGGTGGAAAGAGCAACCGCTCAAGCTGCGTCTCATCCAAACTGGTGGGGAGGAACCAGGACGGATAAGCCGGCGCGCGTGGCTCGACGCAGGTAACGGGACACCGCTATCCCGCAACTCTTGGTAATGTCCCGATTGCCGCAGCCGGCTTCGTGCTTCAGCCGAAGTACTTCCTTGATCTTACGCATGGAGAACCTCTCCGCCATCATATACACCCTCGTGTTGGAAAAGCGCAGTATAGCCAATCAAGTGTTATCCAGCGTCGCCTACTACCCCAAGTGGCCGACATCCCATGGAATGGTTGCCCCACTTGCCGTGGAATCGGTGGCCTACATCGCGTGGCATAACTGACCAGCTTAAAACGGGATCCGCGCATTTGCCGGTAGTCGATGCCCTCCAGGCAGGCGTCATACCGATGGATAGCCTAACACCACAACCTGCTCATTAGCGGACCCACCGGCATCGGCAAAAGCTTTCTTGCCTGCGCCCTGGGCCACAACGCTTGTCTGGCAGGTTACTCGGCCTCCTACAAGAGGGTGCCTGCCCTCCTGCGCGAAATGGTCGCGGCCCGAGGGGACAGCAACTATCAAAAAATGATCGTCGCCAGTTCCAAGACCAACCTGCTCATCCTGGACGACTGGGGGCTAAAAAACTGTCACCGACGACAAGACCCCTGTGGCATACTGCAGACACCAGTAGCGTCGTGCCCCGGCCATCCGGCCCACATCACCGGACTAGGTGGCCCTCTTCAAATGGAATGCATGGCCCACTTCACTGGAATTCGCACCACCAGCAGGTCACCGCGACCAGGATGGCCGCCGATTGCCAGTTCCGCCTATACTTAAAAATTCTATTAGAGACGGGTGCTCGGCCGGAGGAGGCCCTAGCGCTGACGTGGTTCGATTGCCGGATCGACAGCGATACCCCTGTCTCGTGCTTTACACTGAAAAGACCGCATACGGTAGCCTCACCCCCCGCCGGTTACAAATTCCCGACGAGCTATCCGGGCGCCTACGCTCGTGGCGGCGGCAGAGGGGCATAAAAGCCTACCTGTTCCGCCAGGAGTATAAGGACACCCCCCATTATCTGATGTGGGCCGATAAGAAACTCAAAGCCATCCTAAAGGGGCTAGGCATGGACTGGTTTAGTGTGGGGTGCTCCCGCCACTACTTCGCCAGCAAATTGGCCAACGAGAAGGTCCCTCTGGTAAAAACTCAGAGCATCATGGGGCACTGCAGCCTGAGGACCACGGAGTGGTATATCCGCGATTTGGTGGGGGTGTAGCTTGCTGAAATTCCGTCGCAATCCCTACATGTCCCCATGCAAAATTGCAAGGAGCTAGCCGATGTTGGCTAACCCCTTAAAATTTTTGGAGCGGGAGACGGGAGTTGAACCCGCGACTTCAACCTTGGCAAGGTTGCACTCTACCTCTGAGTTACTCCCGCTCGACAAAGACGAATATTAGCAGATACCGATGGCTTGTCAAGCCATCTTGGCTATGAATTTCCAGCTGGCGACTCCCTAAGCTGCTCCCGGAAACGCAGGGCGTAGACCACTCCCGACCAAGCCGTGATCAGTACCGCCAAGGCCATGCACCACAGCCCCCAAAAAGCCGGCTGGAACTTGCCCAGAGGGTAGTAGAGCAGCAGCAGAAATATCCCCAGCATCTGCAAGGTGGTCTTCCACTTGCCCCACAAATCGCTGGGCACGCTCAGACCGTGGCTGGCGGCCAGGGCGCGCATGCCGGTCACGGCGATCTCGCGGCAGATAACCATGATGGTCATCCAGGCCGGCAGGCGATCCAGGACCGAAAGCATCACCAGCATGGAGGCGATCAACAGCTTGTCCGCCACCGGGTCCAGATATTGCCCCACCAGGGTGACCTTCTTGAGCCGCCGCGCCAACCAGCCATCGAAGAGGTCGGTGAACCCGGCGACAAAGAAAACCCCGCCCGCCACCCAGGACCACCCCCGCCCCGGCAGATACAACAACCCCACCAACAGAGGTATGGAGCCCACGCGCACCAGAGTGAGCAGATTGGGCAAATTGAACAGGGTGTCGCGTAGCCGTAAGCTCATCGATATACCTCGAACGGACCTTAAGCCTTGCGCTTTTCCCAGTCGGCCAGGAACTGCTTCAGACCGCTGTCGGTCAAGGGATGCTTCAGGAGCTGGTCGATGACTTTCAGGGGGATGGTGGCCACGTCGGCGCCCATGAAGGCCGCCTGCACCACGTGCATTGGATTGCGCACGCTGGCCACCAGCACCTCGGTGTCAAAGGCATAGTTGGCGTAGATGTCCACGATCTGCTGGATCAGCTCCATGCCGTCCTGGGAAATGTCGTCCAGGCGGCCCACGAAGGGGCTGATGTAGGTAGCGCCGACCTTGGCCGCCAATAGAGCCTGCATGGGCGAGAAGCATAGGGTGACGTTAACCTTGATGCCCTCCTGAGACAAAATCTTGATGGCCTTGAGTCCCTCCTTGATGACCGGCACCTTTACCACCACGTTGTCGGCCCAGGCGGCGTATTTGCGCGCCTCGGCCACCATGGAGTCGTACTCCACAGCCAGCACCTCCACGCTCACCGGCCCAGGCACCACCTCCAGGATCTCGCGGATGCAGATCTCGAAGGGTTTGCCAGTCTTGGCCACCAGGCTGGGGTTGGTGGTGACGCCGTCCAGAATGCCCAGGCTGGCAGCCTCTTTGATCTCATTTATGTCGGCGGTATCAATAAAAATCTTCATGCCAGCTACTCCTTAGGGTCTGGGGCCGGGGTCTTGCGCCGATGCGCTGACCCCGGGGTTAATCTCTTTTGGGCCCCGCCAGGTAGGCATCCCGACAGGCCTCGCTGCAAAAAAAACGCTTCTGGCCCCGGGCCATAGCCCGCAAAGCCTCGTGCTGGAGCAAATAAACGCCGCACTGGTGATCCTGGACCATGACGTCCACCACCTCCTTAGACCGCGCCCCTGGCTGTCTCAGGTTGCCGCGCTGGCCGGGGGGCGAACCGCTGAACCAGCTCTTGAACACCCGGTAGAGTATCCAGATGGCAACGCCTATGAGCAGGTAGCGCAGCAAGCCGCCGGCCAGCCCCATGGGACCTTCTCCACTTTCTGCGAGCCGCGCTGTGCCGGCGTCAAGCATTCCAAAAGTTGCTCCGCGGTTTGCCCCCACACTGGCAGCACCAGTTGCGGCGAAAGCTCCTGCAAGGGCACAAGCACGAAGGCCCGACGGTGCATCTCGGGATGGGGCACCTTCAGCTCCGGCAGGTCCAGCACCTGATCGCCGAAGAGCAGCAAGTCCAGGTCCAAAGTGCGGGGGCCCCAACGTTCCAAGCGTTGGCGCCCTTGGCGGGCCTCAATCTCTAGCAAGACATCCAGGAGCTGCAAGGCCGTCCCACCATAAATACCACGGACCACGGCGTTGACAAAAGCCGGCTGGTCAACGCGCCCCACCGGGGCGGTAATATAGCAGGAAGACTGGCCAATATAGCGATAGCCCTCCAATTCCCTGATGCCTGCCAACCCAGCCCGCAGGTTCTCCAACAACTGACCCAGGTTGGAGCCCAAGCCGATAAATACCTCCACCTCCGAGGGGGCAGGGGCCGCCAACACCCTACAGCCCCAGCTTTTTCAAGCGCTCTACGGCCTCGGACAGGCGCGCCTTGTCCACGGTCAGCGCGAAACGGACAAATCCCTCGCCAGCGGCGCCGAATCCGTTGCCCGGGGTGGTGACAATGCCGGCCTCATTGAGGATGCGCTTAGTGAACTCAGCGCTGGTCAGGCCTTGAGGACAGGGACACCAGACATAAAAGGTGGCTTTGGGGCTCTCCACCGCCAGGCCCAGCCCCTGCAAGCCCTTGACCAGCACGTTGCGGCGCTCCTGGTACAGGGCGACCATCTGGCGCACGCACTCCTGGTCGGCGGTCAGCGCTGTGATGCCGGCCAGCTGCACGGCGTCGAAGGCCCCGGAGTCGATTTGGCTCTTGACCTGCCCCAGGCTGGCCACCAGCTCGGCGTTGCCCACAGCGAAGCCCAAGCGCCAGCCGGTCATATTGTAGGTCTTGGACAGGCTGTGGAACTCGATGCCCACCTGGCGAGCGCCCTCGACCTCCAGAAAGCTGAGGGGGCGGTAGCCGTCAAAGGCCATCTCGGTGTAAGCCGCGTCGGAGACCACGATCAGGCTATGCCGCTGGGCGAACGCCACCACCCGCTGGTAGAAGTCCAAGCCGGCCACGGCGGCGGTGGGATTGTTGGGGTAATTGATTATTATCACCTTGGCCTTGGTCAAAGCATCCTTGGGTATGGCCTCCAGGTCGGGCAAAAAGCGGTTCTGCCGAAGCAGGGGCATGGCCACCGGCACGCCACCAGCCATGATGGTGGAGGAAAAATACACCGGGTAGGCGGGACTGGGATAGAGCACCACGTCGCCGGGGTTGATATAGGCCAAGGGGAAGTGGGCCAGCCCTTCCTTGGAGCCGATGAGGGTTATAACCTCCTTGGCGGCCTCTAGCTTCACCCCGAAACGCTTGCCGTACCAGTCGGCGGCCACCTGGCGGAAGGTGCTCAAGCCCGAGTATGCCGGATACTTGTGGGTGGCCGAGTCCTTAGCCGCCGAGCATAGGCGTTCAATGACATGGCCCGGGGTGGGCTGGTCCGGGTCGCCCACCCCCAGGTCGATGATGTCCACACCGCGCTGCTTGACTTCGTCGCGCAGGCGGTCGATCTCCTTGAACAGGTAGGGCGGCAGCTCTTGCAAACGCTGGGCGCGTTGAAACCTCATCGCTTTATCCTCATTAATGTCACGGGGTTGGGCAGGCGGCCGATGCCATCCACTTGGATGGTAACCATTTCGCCGTCATGCACAGGCCTATGCCGACAGGGATGCCAGTAGCGCGGTGTCGTCACCGGGCTTGAGGGTCATGACCAGGTTGATGAAGGACACCAGCTGGGCCACGCTGAAGATCAGATCCGAGGTACGGCTGTCCTGGCGCGCCTGGCCGTCCAGCAGGCTCTGGATACGCAAATCCCCGGGGTCTAGGTCCAAGGTGATGACCGGCCCGATGGGGCAGACAGACGGGCCTTACCTGTGTCCCACAGGACGTAGGGCACCCTGCCCTGTCCGCCCAGGCGCAGAATGCCTCTCTGCGCGAAGATATCTTGAGTGTCGAAAGTCATTCTCTCATCCTACTCTTTCAGGCCCAGTACGTCCTGCATGTCGTAAAAGCCCGGCTTCTGGCCCACCACCCATAAGGCGGCGCGCACCGCCCCCTGGGCGAAGGTGTCGCGGGAATGGGCGCAGTGGGTCAGCTCCAAGCGCTCGCCTTGGCCAATGAAGTATACCGTGTGGTCGCCCACGATATCGCCGCCGCGGATCACCGACACGCCAATCTCTTCCTTAGGGCGTGCGCCCACCAGCCCTTGACGGCCGTACTTGGCCACCTGATCCAGATTCCAGTCACGAACCCGGACCAATTCCTCCAGCAGGCGTACCGCCGTGCCGCTAGGCGAATCCTTTTTCTGATCGTGGTGGGCCTCCACCAGCTCCAAGGCATAATCAGGCCCCAGCACCCGGGCCATGTCGCCCACCAATTTTAACATCAGGTTCATGCCCACGCTCATGTTGGGCGCAAACACCACCGGCACACGGGAAGCCTGCCCGGCCAAGGCGGCTTTTTGCACTTGATCCAGGCCTGTGGTGCCGATGACCGCGGCCTTGCCCGCGGCAGCGCACAGCTCAAGGTGCCCCAAACTGGCCTGCGGGGCGGTGAAATCCACCAGCACGTCAGCGCCCGCCAGCACTGCGGCGGCGTTGGCCTGCACCTGCCCCTGGGCCTGATTGTGGCCGGTGACTTCGCTCAAATTGCGGCCTAAGGCGGCGTGGTCGGCAACCTCGAATCCCCCGGCCAGGCTGACGTCCTGGCACCCCATGATAGCGTGAACGATGTGTCCCGCCATGCGGCCGGCCACCCCAGCTACGGCGATGCGCACCATATAGTATTCTCCTTTGCCAAGAACCCCCGCCGCCCAGGTGGAGCGGCGAAGGCCGTGGTTTATTTCCTTACGCTGCTCCCGCTACTTTAGCTTGAGTCCGTAGGCGGTCAGGGCCGCCTTGAGCTTGGCCAGGTTTTCCGAGACCATCTCGCACATAGGCAGACGCAATTCGCCGCTGGGGATGAACCCCATTAGCGCCGCTGCGGTCTTGACCGGAATGGGGTTGGTCTCCAGGAACATAGCCTTCACTAGAGGCAGCAGGCGGTGGAACTTGGCCTGAGCCCCGGCGATGTCGCCCCTGCCCCAAGCGACCATGATGTCGCTCATGTCCCTGGGCACGATATTGTTAACCACGCTGATCACACCCTTGCCGCCGATGGCCAGTACGCCCAGCAGCATGGCGTCGTCACCGGAGAGCAGGGCGACCTTATCCCCGCACAGCCCCACGATCTCGGCCATCTGGTTAAGGTCGCCGCTGGCCTCCTTCACCGCCACCACACCGGCCAACCCAGCGATGCGGGCCATGGTGGCCGGCAGGATGTTCACCCCTGTACGCGAAGCGATATTGTAGGGCACCAGGGGAAACCCGCCGCTGGCCTGGCTTATGGCCGCGAAATGACGATACATGCCCTCCTGAGTGGGCTTGTTGTAATAGGGCGTGATGTGTAGGGCGGCGTCAGCCCCGGCCTGCTTGGCGTACAGGGTAAGCTCGATAGCCTCCTTGGTATTGTTCGAGCCGGCGCCGGCCACCACGGGCACACGCCTTCTCACTGCGTCCACCATGATCGCGATGACCCGCTTGTGCTCCTCGTGGCTCAGCGTAGCTGACTCACCGGTGGTACCGCAAGGCACGATCCCGTCCGTGCCACCTGCAATCTGGAATTCGACGAGCTCCCGCAGGGCCGTTTCATCCACCTGCCCATTATTAAACGGGGTGATGATGGCGCCCAAGGCTCCCTTCAACATCGCATAATCTCCTTAATCAGTATGCCAACCACTCAAAGGCCTCCCGGTGCAGGACCCCCTGATAGACATAAGAGGCCGCGCCTTCCAGGAGCACCTCGCGAAACCCGTCTGCTTCGGCGCTGAAATACACCTTGAGGATCTCGCCGCTCTTGACCCGCACTTTAACCGGGGGTTTCAGCCAGCCCTGGCTGCCAGCCACCAAAGCCGAGGCCACCGCCCCGGTGCCGCAAGCCAAGGTCTCATCCTCCACTCCGCGCTCGTAGGTGCGCACCCTAAGCTCTCCCTCATGCACGCTGATGAAATTCACGTTGGTGCCGGCCGGGGCGAAATGCCGGTGAAAGCGCAACGCCCGGCCCAGCTCCTTGACCGGCGCGGCCTCCAGGTCTTCCACCGGCACCACGGCGTGGGGCACCCCGGTGTTGACCCCATGCAAGACCACCTGCCCCTCCAGGACGGCCAGACGCAAATTCCGATAGGACCCCTGGGGCGGCACCATCTCCAGCTTGACCGCCGTACCCTCCACCCAGGCCCGGATGGGTCCGGCCACGGTGTCGAAGACCATCTTTTGGCCGGCTAGACCTTGGTCAAAGGCGAAACGGGCGACGCAACGGCCGCCATTACCGCACATCTCGGCCGAGGAGCCGTCGGCATTGAAAAATTGCCAACGAAAATCCACGCGGCCCCAGGCGGAGTCTACTCTCTCCAAGGGCTCCAGGATTATCAAGCCGTCGGCCCCCACCGAACGGCCCCGGGCGCAGGCCCCACGGGCCAAAAGCGGCATGATCTCGGGGGATAGCTGGGCTGCCCGGTTGTCCATCAGGATGAAGTCGTTGCCCGAGCCGTTCATCTTGGTGAAGGCCAGGCCGTGCAGGGCCATCAGTCGCTCAAGTTCGGCGTTCATAGGTCGGGATATCTCCCGGGCAGCCCCACGGGGGTGTCCCTATTTCATCCAGTCCGGCAGGCTCTCGCCCCGGCAGAGGTCCTCATAGCTCTCGCGCTGGCGCACCACGGCTAAGCGTTCGCCATGAACCAACACCTCGGCGGCCCGGGGACGGGAATTGTAGTTGCTGCTCATGGCGAAGCCATAGGCCCCGGCGCTCATCACGGCCATCAGTTCGCCGCGTTCAAAAGTCGGCAACGCGCGCTCGCGGGCCAAGAAGTCGCCGGTCTCGCAGATGGGGCCCACCACATCAGCGATCACCGTCTCGCCACCCTGCTTTTGACGCACCGGCCAAATGTCGTGGAAGGAGTCATAGAAGCTGGGCCGGATCAGATCGTTCATGGCCGCGTCCACGACGATGAAGCACTTGGCCGGGGTCTGCTTGGTATAGAGCACCCGGCTGAGCAACAGGCCAGCGTTACCCACCAGCACCCGCCCCGGCTCCAGCACCAATTTGAGCCCCAGGCGCCCCACAGTCTCCCGCAAGGCCGCCGCGTATTGCGCCGGGTTGGGCGGCTCCTCATCATTGTAGGTGATGCCCAGACCGCCGCCTAAGTCCAGCACTTGCAGCTCCAGGCCTTCCCCCCTAAGTGCGCCGATCAGTTCCGCCAGACGCTCCAGAGCGTCGGCAAAGGGGCGCACATCGGTGAGCTGGCTGCCAATGTGGCAGGAGATTCCCTTGACCTCCAGGTGCTTAAGCCGGGCCATGATCCAGTAT
Organism: Desulfarculales bacterium; assembly: GCA_965112955.2. Taxonomy (GTDB): domain Bacteria; phylum Desulfobacterota; class Desulfarculia; order Desulfarculales; family Desulfarculaceae; genus JACRDC01. The sequence continues at coordinate 5,362 of CBCOTF020000122.1, read as the reverse complement.
TGCTCGCGGGCCAACTCCACGTCCAGGCCGAACTTGTTTTTGGCCAAGCCGGTAGTGATCTTGGGGTGGGTCTGGGCGTCCACGTCGGGGTTGACGCGCAGGCTCACCGGGGCCTTTACCCCCAGGCGAGCGGCCACTTGGTCCAGCACCGCCAACTCCTGCACGCTCTCTAGGTTGAACATCAGGATGCCGGCCTTTAGCGCGGCCTCCATCTCTGCCTCGCTCTTGCCCACCCCCGAGTACACGATACGCCCCGGCTCCACGCCGGCCTTCATTGCCCGGTACAGCTCGCCGCCGCTGACGATGTCGGCGCCTCCACCCAGGGAGGCGAAGAGCCCCATCACCGCGCGGTTGGTGTTGGACTTAACCGCAAAGCAAATCAGGGTGTCCAGACTGGCGAAGGCCTGGCTGAAGGCCTGGAAGTGGCAGGTCAGGGTGGCCTGAGAATAGACATAGGTAGGGGTGCCCACCTGGCGAGCTATCTCCTCCAGGCTCACCCCGTCAGCCAGGAGCTGACCGTCTTGATAGGCGAAATGATGCATGTCCACTCTACGCTATACGATCGGGTTGCAGTATGCTCCCGCCGCTCTTTAAGGGGCTGGCGGCAACGAGAGGGTTAGGATCTGGTTTAAGGCTGCTGATGCACCTCGACAGTCTCGCTGGGCTGGCTAGCCAAGCCGCCGTCGTTGACCGCCACCACGCGGTAGAAATAGGTGCTGCCCAGCTTGACGTCTTTGTCCACGAAAGTGTTCCCGCGGTTGAGGTCCGGGTTAATTTGGATCCAGGGGCCTTGCTTAGCCGAGGCCCGCATAATGTTGTAGCCCGCGATGTCCTGTTGGAGACTAGGGGTGAGACGTAGGTAAATGCCGTTTTCCAGGCTGCCCCCCACCAGACCCTCGGGAGGCGAGGGCGGCTGCATGCTTTGGGTCGTGGCTTGGACCCAGGGGCCGCGTTGCCCCACCACCACGTAGTTGGCGATCAGGCGCGCCGCGGCCACCTGATACTCATAGGTCTGCCCCGGGGCTACGCTGCGGTCAAGGAAGCCGGTCTGGATCATGGGCCGCTCGTTTAGGGCGCGGACCACGACGCCATCCTTGCGGTACAAGATATAACCGATCTTGTCGCCGGTGGGCTGGCCATTGTCCAGAGTCTCCACCGGTTGCCAAGAAAGACCCACCTGTCGGTCGGCCAGGTGCGCAATCAGCCCCCTGGGTGTGGCCGGCAGGTCCACCCTCAGAGCACGCACCAGGGGCGACACCACTCCCGCGCGGCCGCGGGCGTCCACCAGGTTGACCTGATAAACGGCCTGGTGCTCCATAAGCGCCTGAGTGTCCACGTAGGTGAAGCGGCCACCTTCCAGCCGGCTCAGCTGCTTGGCCAGATTCAGCTCATAATGTCGCCGCAGATGCGGCGAGCAGGGCGGACAATCGGGATCGCCATCCCTAGGCAAGTAGGCGTAATGCAGCCAGGCCTCGACCACCTGCTTATCGATCTGGCCCGCTGGGGGCACGGTGAAGGAGATCTCCACGCCATTCTCCACGGCTCGGGCCACCAGGTCGGTCGGCGGCGGCGGGGCCGCCTGGGTGGTGGGCAGGGGGGCGGATTTGATGCCACAGCCCAGTAAAAGGACCGTAGATGCAAGGATCAGGCCAAGTCTAACGAGGGTCATACGGGTTGGGGCCATAAGCGCTTTCTCGCCTCCATTAGGGCTGTTCGCACATTGACCCCGGCGGTGCCTCCAGAGCTAAGGCGGCGGTTCACGGCGTGCTCAGGCTCAATTATCCTGTATACATCTTCTTCTATCACAGAAGACAGTCCCTTGTATTCCTCGATGCTAAGATTCTCCAGGGCCCGACCGCTTCTCTCGGCCAGGAGCACCGCCCGGCCAGCGATCTCGTGGGCCTGACGGAAGGGCACGCCCCTGGCCGCCAGGTAATCGGCCAGCTCGGTGGCATTCAAGAAGCCGCCCCGTACGGCCTGGGCCATGGCCTCTTCGCGCACCTGAAGGCTCTCCAACATGGGGGCCAGGACGTGCAAGCAGTCCAGCACCGTGTCCACGGCATCGAAGACCGGCTCCTTGTCCTCCTGCAAGTCCTTGTTGTAAGCCAGGGGTAGGCCCTTAAGCACCGTGAGCAGGGCCACCAGATCGCCCAGCACCCGCCCGGTCTTGCCCCTGATCAGCTCGGCGGCGTCGGGGTTCTTCTTTTGGGGCATGATGGAGCTGCCTGTAGAGAAGGCATCGGCCAGGCGCACGAAGCCGAACTCGCTGGTGGACCACAGGATCAATTCCTCGGCCAGGCGCGAGAGATGCACCTGGGTGAGCGTGAGCGCAAACAATAGCTCGGCGGCGAAGTCGCGGTCGCTCACCGCGTCCAGGCTGTTGGCACACAATCCGCTGCTAAAACCCAGATCCTGGGCCACCGTGGCCGGGTCTATGGGGTAGGTGGTGCCGGCCAGGGCTGCCGCTCCCAGGGGCAGCACTGCCGCCCGGCGATAGCAGTCGGCCAGACGGTCGCGGTCGCGCTGAGCCATCTCCAGGTAGGCCAACATATGATGTGCAAAAAGCACCGGCTGGGCCCGCTGCAGGTGGGTGTAGCCGGGCATGATGGCCAGGGCGTGGGCCTCGGCCAGGCTTACCAGGGTACGCTGATATTCCAGAAGCCCCTGGTCCAGGTCGCGGCAGGCGGCCATGGCCCACAGGCGCAGATCGGTAGCCACCTGGTCGTTACGCGAGCGGGCGATGTGCAGCCGCCCCGCGGCCTCACCGATCAGCTCCTTTAGCCGGGCCTCTACGTGGGTGTGGATGTCCTCCAGGCTGGTGCGCCAGGCCATCTGGCCGGACTCGATCTCCTCCTTGACCTGATCCAGGCCCTGGATGATCAACACTACGTCCTCCAAGCTGATAACGCCCTGGCGCCCCAACATGGCGGTGTGGGCCTGGGAGGCGCGGATATCATGAGCGTAGAGCCTCTTGTCAAAATTGATGGAGGCGTTGATGCGCTCCATCAATTGATGAGTGGGTTCGACGAAGCGGCTGCCCCAGAGCTTGTAATCGCTGGCCTCGGTCATGTTCAGCCCTTCTCAGAAGACCTTCTGGCCCTGGGCCTTTTGCAACGCGTGCCGGACGCGCAACCGCAGGCCGTTCAAGCGGATAAAACCGGTGGCGTCGGCCTGGTCGTAGACGATGTCGGCCTCGAAGGTGCAGATGTCGGGCCGGTAGAGGGTGTTGGGCGAACGTCGGCCCAGCACCGTGACGTTGCCCTTGTAAAGCTTCAAACGCACCGTGCCACTCACAGGCTTTTGGGCCTGATCCATAAGGGATTGCAAAAGCTCCATCTCCGGCGAGTACCAGTAGCCGTAATAGATCAACTCGCTGTATTGGGGCAGCAGGCTGTCGCGCAGGCGTAAAACCTCGCGATCCAGGCACAGGGATTCCAGAGCCAGGTGCCCGGCGCGCAGGATGGTGCCGCCGGGGGTCTCGTACACGCCCCGGGACTTCATGCCCACGTAGCGGTTTTCCACCAAGTCCACGCGGCCGATGCCGTGGCGGCCGCCCAGCTCGTTGAGTCGGGCCAGCAGATTGGCCGGTGAAAGCTCCTGACCATCCACGGCCACCGGATCTCCGGCCTCAAAGTCGATGCTGATTTCCTCGGACTGGTCCGGGGCCTTCTCCGGCGATACGCTGAGCACGAACATCTCCTCCGGCGGGGTGGCCCAGGGATCTTCCAGGATGCCGCCCTCGAAGGATATGTGCAACAGATTGCGGTCGCTGGACCAGGGCCGAGCCTTGGTCACGGGCACGGGTATGCCGTGCTGTTTGGCATAGGCAATCAAGGCCTCGCGGGAGTTCAAGTCCCACTCGCGCCAGGGGGCCACGACCTTCAGATCCGGTGCCAGGGCCTGGTAGGTCAGCTCAAAACGTACCTGGTCGTTGCCTTTGCCCGTGGCACCGTGGCTGACGGCGTCGGCACCGATCAGCCGGACGATTTCCACCTGACGTTTGGCGATCAGGGGCCGGGCCAGACTGGTACCCAGCAGGTAGCAGGTCTCATAGACCGCGCCTGCGCGGAAAGCCGGGAAGACGAAATTCTTGGTGAACTCCTCGCGCAGGTCGTCGATGAAAACCTGGCTGGCGCCGGTGGCCAGGGCCTTGTCTCGGATAGAGTCCAGCTCGTCGCCCTGGCCCAGGTCTGCGGCAAAGGCGATGACCTCGCATTTGTGGGTTTGTTCAAGCCACTTCAGGATGACGCTGGTGTCCAGGCCGCCTGAGTAAGCCAGCACGATCTTGTTGATCTTTTTCTCTGCCATAGTATCCCAAAACCTTAATCTGCTTTCATGTAGAGGCGGGGTTTATCTCCACCCATTTTGATTATGTTTCCATTTGCGGATGGGGATAAACCCCACGCCTCTGAAATCTGGATTATTGCGAGGAGCGCATGAGACAAAGCAACCTCTTGCCTTGCCGTTCATGAAATCAGCGCCTCCATGATGGCCTTCTGCATGTGCAAGCGGTTTTCGGCCTGATCCCAAATCACGGACTGCGGCCCTTCCATCACCTCGTCACTGATCTCTTCACCGCGATGGGCCGGCAGGCAGTGCAGCACCATGGCCTTAGGGCCAGCCAGGGCCAAAAGCCCCTCGTCCACGGTGAAGCCGGCGAAAGCCCCCCGCCGCGCACTCGCCTCGTCCTCCTGGCCCATGGAGGCCCAGACGTCGGTGTTGATCACGTCGGAGCCTGCGACCGCCTCCCGGGGATCGCTGGTGAGCAGGATGCGCCCGCCCCGGGCGCGGGCCACCTCCACCACCGCGGGATCGGGGTCGAAGCCCGCCGGGCAGGCCAGGCGCAGGTCCAGCTTCAGATGCCCGGCGGCCTCCAGCCAGGAGTGGGCCATGTTGTTGCCATCGCCGATCCACGCGTAGGCCAGCCCCTCCAGGCACCCCCGTTGCTCGCACACTGTCAGGAGGTCGCTCAGGACCTGGCAGGGATGGGAGCTGTCGCTGAGCGCATTGATCACCGGAATGCTGGCGTAGGCCGCCAGCTCGCTCAAGACCTCCTGGTCGAAAGTGCGCACCACCATGATGTCCACATATCGGCTCAAAACCCGGGCCATATCCCTTAAGGGCTCTGAGCGCCCCAGCTGGCTGTCACGGTTGGTCATGAACAGGCTGTCGCCGCCTAGCTGGCGGATGCCCACCTCGAAGGAGACCCGCGTACGGGTAGACGCCTTCTGGAAAATGAGCGCCACGGTCTTGTCGGTGAGTGGCCGGGGCCTGTAGCCGTTGTGCCAGCCGATTTTTAGTTCAACGGCCCGAGCCACCAGGTCGAGGATGTCCCGAGGCTCCAGATCGTCGATGTTCAGGA
>CBCOTF020000121.1:0-21340 GCA_965112955.2 Desulfarculales bacterium | reverse complement strand
CAGGCGCTATGCACTTCAGGGCATGGCGGGTGAAGTGGGTGATGCGCCACTGGGCGGCCCCCTGTACAGTGGCGAAGCCGCCGGTTTCCAGTTCGGTCAGGGCCTGCAGCTGCTTTTTGGTTAGCCTGCCGTCGTCAGCGGCCTTGAGCACGGCCCAGCTGGTGGCCTTGGGCACAGTTTACGTTCCTTAGCCTCGGCCCTTGGGACTTCGTCCACGGCGGTGATGAAAAGTTGGACTAAATGGAGTTCAGTCCACGGTGACGTTGGCACCGGGGGAGCTTTCGCCGATGGCGGCCAGGAAGGCTGGCAACATGTCACAGACCACCTCGGCGATATTGTTGTGATCACCGCCATGCTTACGCAGAAAGTGGCGGAAGAGGATCAGACAGCTTCTGCCATTGCCAGGGATAACAAAGATGACCGGCTTTTGTTTGTGGTCTAGGTCGATGAAGACGGTGACATAGTTGTGGCCCCGCTGGTGGCGGTTTCTCGTCCAGAGCCACGGCTCTGACCCCGTCTAAGTCCATTTTGGACAGGACCTGGGCCACGTAGAATTGGATCACCCGCCAAAGTCGCGTATCGCTGCCCCCGATGATGTGGGCCGCAGGCAGCACGGGCATCTCCCGCACTAGGGTCATGGCTGCTTGCTCGAACAGCAAGGTGAACCGGCTGTCCTCGCGAGTCCAGAGTATCTTGACCTGTTTGGCTCCGTGGTCGGGGGCAGTCCACCCGGGGCATCTAGGCGATTACGTAGCAATGATGAATGATGCTTGAAAAGATTGAGGTGACGCCCCAGGTTAGTTCGTGAAAGTCGTGAGCCTTGCACGACCTGCCACACTCTGAGCAGGGGTACTCGGCTCCCCGGTCGCCGGCAACCTCCAAGAAGACTTCGTGGGGCTGTTTATCGGTGTCCATACGCTGTCCTACCAGCCGCGAGGGCGGCTGCAACCCAGGCCAAGGGCCAAAAGCTCGTCGGCGTCCATGATTGCCTTCTGCTTCAACTCGGTCATGTGGATCGTTGCATCATGACACCGGAGCTACACCAGTTCCACTCATGACGACGAAGAGGCGAAATAATGCAGATCGCCGAGGTCCTCGGCGTGGCAAACGCTTCGAATACGCCATCCACCTCGGCGCACTAGCCCTGGTCACCGGAGATGTGGGCAGCGGGAAATCCACCGCCTTGCGCTGGACCGCCAGCAGGCCGCACCCATCCGAGTATCAGATCATCTGGGTCACCGCCTCACAGAGCTCCAGTCTGGAACTCTACAGGCAATTCTGTGTCGAGCATGCGGATTTCAGGAAAGTGGGGCATGCATTCCATTTAAAGAGGGCCACCTAGTCCGGTGATGTGGGCCGGGTGGCCGGGGCACGACGCCGCTGGTGTCTGCATTATGCCACAGGGATCTTGTTGCCGGTCAAGCTTGCCAGCTCCTTCTCGACCTGCAGGAGGGCATGCGCCAGATGCTGGACGGCGAGAGCTAAGTCAACAAAGAGACTCGAACCCTGGGGCCGATGCCGTACTACCTGGAGGCCCACGTGATGCGAGTGGGCGAGCCGGCCACCGAGGCCGGTGTGGTGGCCGGTCTTTCACAACGTGACCGAGCGCTGGCGAGTGGAGAAGATGCGCCGCGACTCCGTGGTCAACGTTTTCCACGAGTTACGCACGCCACTAACAGTTGTTGTTTTTCGGATTAATTTGACGAAAGTTATCTGACCATCCTGGCCTGATTCTTCCTTTCTCATCTGATCAGATCAATTTTGTTGCGGCGATGCGGGCGTGCTCCGGGGATACGACCTAAGCCTGCTCCTCGGCGGCAGCTATGAACGCGCCCCGGGCTAGGTGGTTGGCCTTTCGGAAGAGGCCACCGGAGCCCTGCTGTATGGCGGTGACGGCTGGATCAGAGAAGAGGTTCTGTTTGACGCCTGCGATCTTGAGGTGGTGCAGGAGGGCAGGTTGCTTCTTGCGGTTTTGAGCGATCTCCAGGACCTGTTTTCTTATGAGCTTGATGAGGACAGCCCTGGAGAAGCTGGCTGTGTCCACTTCGAGCTCGACGCAGATTTATCTATAGAGTTCTAGGGTGGAGCCCTATGAGGCGGTGACCCAGATGATCTGATACTCGGATGGGTGCAGTCGGCTGGCGGCCCAGCGCAAGGCGGTGGATTTCCCGCTGCCCACATTTCCGGTGACCAGAGCCAGTGTGCCGAAGCGGATGGCGTATTCGAAGCGTTTGGCCCTCGGCGGTCTGCATTATTTTCTTGGGCGACAAATCAGAGCCAAAGGGTTCCCTGGTGAGGGCGAAGAAGGCGCGGTAGCGTGGTGGCCGTGGTGGAGCTGGATTCCAAACGAAGCAAATGATGGTCACGCTTGACCCTGCAATTGATGGCGAGATCCAGCGGCTTGAGTAAGCAGTGGAAGCGATTTTTCAGTAGGACCTCTACGCGGTCGTGGTCATGGTGGTGGTAGAGGAAGATGATTTGCTTACCGATCAGAGACACTGGGGCCTCATATAGCCTACCGGCCAGGGAGACGGTGTGGTCCAGGACTGCGCGGCGCGTGGCTCTTTTTCTGAAGTAGTCTTCCAAATCGGCGTGGGCCGACCCGGACGCACTCCATCTTGCTGGCGAAACGTTACAGGGGGGCCTGTCCGGTGCTCAGATGCTTGCGCTGGTGATAGACGTCCCTAATCCAGCACTCCAGGGCCTCATTTATGTCCCGAGGGGTATAGCCCTCGAAACCGTGGAAAAATTGGGACCTGACGGTACGGAAGAATCTTTCGCCTTGCCCTGCCCTGGGGCACGTGGGGCGGTGAATGGACCGGAGCGGTGCCTTGGGAGGCGGTGATCTCTTCCAGGTGGTGGGAACGGAAGGCTGGGCCGTTGTCGAGGTATAACTTGAGTGGTAGCCCCCATTTGAGCAGGGCCTGGCGCAAGGCCTATAGATAAATGGCCAGGCCCTCGGAGAGATAAAACTCGGCATGGGCGATCAGACGACTCATGTCATCGATGAAGGCGAAGAGGTAGATCTTACGCCGTTTGTCGCCCACCAGGAGCATCGGCCCATGCATGGCGTCACTCTGCCAAATGTCGTTGGGGGCAACTTGGCCTCGAAGCGCCTGCGGTCGACAGGTGAGGCGACCTGTTTGCCCATCAGCCCCTGCTGGTGCAGGAAGCGGTAGACGGTGAGCGCCTTGAGGATCAAGTCGAACGAGGTCAAGCGTCGGCGCATCATTTCGCTGATGAGGGTATTCACTGATGCAGTGGGCAATTCCCTGCGCAGGCGGACTAGGGCCTGGGCGGTGTCCTCGTCCAAGGCCCTCCTGCCGCCCCGGTCATTCCTGCCCATGGGGTAGAGGGATTCCAGCTTGCAGCCGCCCTGGCGGTAGAGCCTGACCCATCCCAGGATGGTGGAGCGGAATAGCCTGGTGCGGTTGGAGAAGGGGATTTGCCACCGCTGGGCGAACTTGCCCCACTGATGACGCCGAAGTGGAAGATGGCTACTCGTTTTTTCTGGTCCTCGTCAATGTCGGTCCTCCATGGGGGTGTTTCGCCCATGTGTAGGCCGGGGGGCCAGGCCAGGACAACGGCACCCTTGGATAGGTGCCTCAGGGAGGGAGAGGACTCTCGCTTTGCGCCGACCGGCTGGCCGCGGTTTGGCCACGGCCACTGAGCCAATCGAAGGCCCCAAGCAGATCGCCCGACCAGCTTGACCCCAGGTATAGGCTCACCTGCAGCAGCAGGCCCTTGAGCCAATGGCGTTGGCGGGAGCGCGGTAGACCAGGGGCCCATCTGCCCCGGGCTAGCTTATTGAAAAGGCTTTGCCGAATGCTCTCCACCGGAGCCTGGAACCAGCTCCAGTAGCCCCGCGGCTGCAGCCGGATCCACCGCCCGGCAGGCAGGGCAGAGGGAACGCCGAAGCCAAATCGCTGTAGGGGCTTCATCAAAATAGGCAGGCACGAAGTCGTGCCGCCAAAGCCGGACGCTCCTACACCGGGAGCACCTCTTCGGCCAAGGCCAGGGGAAACTCCGCCCCAGCTCCATGATCTTCTTAACGCAGGCTGCAACGAAAAGTATGATGGCAACCATGTGGCAAGGAATTATTCCCGTCTCTTGGGGGCTGGGGTGCGCCACCACCCTCGGCTACTTCCTCAATTTCTGGACCCACATCCAAGGTCCAGGATAATAGGATAAAAATCCCTATCTGATCATCGTGCTGTCCGAGACAGGCGTAGCGGCTAAAATTGATCTTATAAAAACGGTTAGTTATCTATAAATTTAGCAGTTTTTGAGAAAAGGCCGCCGTTTTTGGACTGGTGTTTTTTGGTTCATTGTATATGAAGAAATTTAGGCGCAGCATGGCGGCTAGATTGGACAGTAACCATGCGGCCAGGGAAAAATGGGGAAGCCCCTTGAGTAATATCAGGGCGATCAAGGCTGCCCAAATCTGGACTTCCAAGTCGTTGCTGCTGGTGCCCACGAAGGTTTTGACCTTAAGGTTTTGCTTAAGCGCCTTATAGATGTCAGTCACGATGGAGGCCGTCAGCTTGTGGTGGTTGGTCAAGAGCACGACCTGCTTTTGATTCTTCTCGTCCCACACCACCAGGCGACGCAGGGGCAGGGACAGTCGGTCAGGCTGCCGGTGAGGAGTATGGTTTGATCGGTCAAAACGTTTTGGGTCTTAGGCCCTGGCCGTTTGGCCATCATCTCGAAAACGGCGTTAGATTGGAGGCGAATGGACGAAGAAGACGCTCTGGCTGGTCCACTTGCCAAACAGGGCATAGCCTTGGTACCCCCGGTCCAAGACCAGGATGGAGCCAGGGGTTAGGGCGCCAACCCATGGGCCACAGTGATATCGGCCACCTTGGCCTAGGTAAGCAGGACAAAGCTGGGCATGTGGCCGTCGTGGTCCAGAATGATGTGAGCCTTGACCCCGCCCTTGGCCCGCTTATACTCGGCCTAGGGGAACAGGCTCAGGCACAGGGTGATGATGGAGAAATCCAGGCTCAGAAGTTTGTTCTTGAATTTGAACTTGCCTTTTCCCCTGCCCAGGGAGTCTTGGGCACGGAAACGCTCCATGGCTTTGAAGAAAAAGGCTCGGAACAAATCCGAGTGGACCTTTTTGGGGCCGCGCTCACCCCAAGGTGGGACAGCTTTTGCCCAGGCAACAGGAAAGACCCTGGCAAATCTTCGGCACGGTGCTCCCTTGTTCAAGGCGGCGAACTCAGTGCGGGGGAAGTGATGCAGCAGTTGACTGGATAGGCTGGCTAGTCGTACCATGGCCTTGCCCTCTCTTGGTTGCGATATTGTTGGCTTTTGGCAGAACCACACTACTACGTTGGGATGAGGGCATCTCGCTGTGATCATTTAGCCGGTTTTTAAAAATCTATCTTGGACAACACTGCAGTGACTACAGATGCTGAGCGCGAATAGCTTCACAGAGGGCATGGGCCGGACTCCTTATCTTAAGGTAGTATCCGAGCCGGGTGATGAACAATTATTCAATTTTAGCCAATGCCACCGTAGCTTACAAGCCTGACGCCTTGCTGGGAACCCCGGTCGGTGCTAATTTTAATAGACAGTGACCCCGCCCAAGGTACCGCGCATCAGGCTCTCATTCCAGGAGGAAAGCCATGCTTCGCCAGCCCGCCGTGGCCGGGCAATTCTATCCCGGTTCGCCCGCCCAGCTGCGGAGTATGGTCCAGGGCTTCCTGGACCCCCAGGCCGCACCCCAATCAGCGCTGCTGGTCATTTGCCCCCACGCCGGCTACATCTATTCCGGCGCCACGACAGGCAAGGTACTCTCCCAAGTGCAGGTGCCCCGAAGGGTGGTGGTGGTAGGACCCAATCACCGCGGCTCCGGTCACGACGCGGCGGTGATGAGCCAGGGGCAATGGCAAACCCCCCTGGGCAGCGTGGATCTGGATACCGCCCTGGGCGGCGAATTGCTGAGGCGTTGCAGCCTGTTGGCCGAGGACCATCTGGCCCATATGTTTGAGCATTCGCTGGAAGTACAAGTGCCCTTCCTGCAAATGCTGCAACCTGAGTTAAGCTTGCTGCCCATCTGCTTATCATTATTGTCTTTCAGCGAATGCCAGCAGATCGGGCTCTCTCTGGTACAGGCTATACACGCCGTGGGCGAACCAGTGCTGATAGTGGCTAGCACCGACATGACCCATTACGAAAGCGCCCAGGCGGCCCAGAAAAAGGACTCCCAGGCCTTAGACCGTATCCTAGCCATGGACCCTAAGGGGCTGTTTGACACCGTGTGCAGCCTGGGCATCACCATGTGCGGGGTGCTGCCTACCACCGTTTGCCTGGTGGCGGCCATCAGCCTGGGGGCCGCGAGCGCCCGTCTGGTGCAGTACACCCACAGCGGTATGGTCACCGGCGACCACCAGCAGGTAGTGGGCTACGCCGGGCTGATTGTGGCCTAAAGGCATGCCGAAGGAACACTCCCACGGGCCCACCCAGGCGAAGGGCCTCTGGCCGGGGCAGCGACCGGGGTGTATATTTGCCATTGGGCCGGAGGCGTATACGGCGCCGCCGGTTCGCAACCTTCAACACGCGCAATATTGGGCATCCCGTGAGTTCAAATTCGGATAAAGATAAGCAAACCGCCCAGGTGATCCGCACGCGTGTGACCCACGAGCTTTCCGCCGCCTTCCTCACCCACGGGCTCACCCCCAGCAACCTGGGCATGTTGCCCCAGCCTGACGGCTTCGCCCAGCCCAAAGCCGACGGCCCCTGCAACGACACCATCGAGCTTTACCTACGGGTGCGGGACGGTATCATAACCGATCCTCGCTATATGACCGAGGGCTGCCTGCACACCGTGGCCTGCGGCAGTGCGCTCACCACTATCATCAAGGGCAAAAGCGTGGCGCAGGCCTACCAGCTGAAGGTCGAGGATATCGCGGACGAGCTGGGCGGCCTGGACCAGGCCCATTGGCACTGCGCCGAGCTGGCGCTCAAAACTTTGCGTCACGCTCTCAGGGACTACTATGACAAACGCCGCTCGCCCTGGCAGAAGCTCTACGACAAGACCTGAGCCTTATTCCGGCCTTAACCCACCGCGCAAGTTGCCAGGACGGCGTGGCCGTGCTAAATTTCATGGCGGTTGAAAGCCTTGATCTTGACACCAGCCCTCCAACCTGGGGAGCCCCATGCCACAGCAGCAAGATCAAATCCCGCGGGCGCGCACCCGCTTCCCACCTTCGCCCACCGGTGCCTTGCATCTGGGGGGGGCGCGCACGGCCCTGTTCAACTGGCTCTTCGCCCGCCACCATGGCGGCCAGTTCATTTTCCGCCTGGAGGACACCGACCGCGAGCGTTCCCGCGATGAACACGTGGACTCCATAACGCAGGCCATGGAGTGGCTGGGCTTGGACTGGGATGAGGGCCCTTATTACCAAAGCAGACGCTTCGACCGTTACCGTCAGGCCATCGATTGGATGATAGAGCAGGGTAGGGCCTACTGGTGCCACTGCCCGCCGGAGCGGCTGCAAGGGGTGCGCGAAAAGGCCTTGGCCCAAGGCGGTAAGCCCATGTATGACGGATACTGTCGCGAACTGGGCCTGGGGCCGGCTTCGGGCGGTGTGGTGCGCTTCAAGGGACCGCGGTATGGGCATACCGGCTGGCGGGACCTGGTCAAGGGATCCATCAATTTTGACAACGCCGAACTTGACGATCTGGTAATCCTGCGCTCCGACGGCTCGCCCACCTACCACCTGGCGGTGGTGGTTGACGACGTAGATATGGCCATAACCCACGTCATCCGCGGCGACGACCATGTCTCCAATACCCCGCGCCAAATTCTGCTTTACCAGGCCCTGGACAGCCCCATACCCCAGTTCGGGCACGTGCCTATGATCCTGGGCGGCGACAAGACCAAGCTCTCCAAGCGCCACGGCGCTACCGCGGTGATAGCCTACAGGGACATGGGTTATCTGCCCGAAGCCATGCTCAACGCCCTGGCCCGCCTGGGCTGGTCCCACGGCGACCAGGAGGTGTTCAGCCGCCAGGAGTTGATCCAGCATTTTGGCCTGGAGGCGGTGGGCAAGGGAGCGGCGGTCTTCGACCCGGACAAGCTGGTGCATCTCAATGCCCATTGGATTCAGCGTAGCCCTCCCGATCGCCTGGCCGCGGCCCTGCCACCCTTCCTGGCGTCCCGGCGGGTGGAGGGTTTCGACCAAACCACCCTGCTGACAGCCATCCCCCACTTGACCCCCCGCACTAAGACTTTGCTGGAATTGGCCGAGTGGGCCGAGCCTTATTTGGTAGAGGAGCCAATCCTGGCCCCCCAGACGCGGGCCAAGTTTCTGACGCAAGCGCAGGCGCCGGTGCTGGAGCGAGCACGGGATCTTGTGCAGCGCTTGGGGGTGGCCGATGCCGCGGCCTTGGAGGCTGGTTTCAAGGATCTGGCTGCCCTGCTGGGCGTCAAGCTGGGGGCCGTGGCCCAGCCGGTGCGCGTGGCGCTCACCGGCCGAGCTGCCAGCCCGGGCATCTTCGAGGTCATGGGCATCCTTGGCCAGCCGCGCACCTTGGCTAGGCTGGAGCGGGCACTGCAAATGGCTATGCCGGCCACGTAGTTAAAAAGCACTTGACGCCCGGCGGATCATCCGATAAATATAGCTTCCTGAGTACTGGGGGATCGTCTAACGGCAGGACTGCAGACTCTGGATCTGCCTATCAAGGTTCGAATCCTTGTCCCCCAGCCATTGCCGTCCAAGACAGGCGTAGCAGCTAAAAATGATCATATAAAAACGGTTAGTTATCTATAAATCTAGCAATTTTTGAGATAAGGCTGCCGCTTTTGGGCTGGTGTTTTTGGTTCATTGGTAGTTGCCTGCCCAAGTCAGGGCAAGACCGATTTTTGTGAATCTATCTTGGACAACACTGCCCCCCAGCCAAAGCTTAGGTAATACCGCGGTCCCATCGTCTAGCGGTCTAGGATATCGGCCTCTCACGCCGAAGACACGGGTTCGAGTCCCGTTGGGACTGCCAAAAAATTATAAGTGGTTAAGTTTAGCATTTTTCCACAAAACACGTTGGCTACAACCCTGGCTACAGTTCATTTGCCAAAACCCATCGAGGAACTGCCTCGGTGGGTTTCTTATTAAACGGAATAAGCTGATCCGGACCGTTGCCCAGGCTCTCCAACGCAGACCTAACCTTTGCCAATCCCAAAGACCGATCTGTTTCGGCGATGCGGACGACCTAAGCCTACTCCTCGGCAGCAGCTATGATCGCTCCTTGGGCCAGGTGGTTGGTCCTTGGAAAGAGGCTGCCGGAGCCCTGCTGTATGGCGGTGACGGCCTGATTAGAGAAGAGGTTTTGTTTGACGGCCGGCGATTTTGAGGTAGTGCAGGATGTAGGCCTGCATGTCCTGGAGGGAGACGCCAGCCAAATGACTTTGAGCCACGCCCTTGGAGGCCAGGGGCAGAGAAATTTTGTCTATGAGTAAGTCGGCTAGGTCGCGAGAAATCCACTGCCTTGCGTTGAGCCGCCAGCAGGCTGCACCCCATCCGAGTATCAGATCATCTGGGTCACCGCCTCATAGAGCTCCACCCTGGAACTCTATAGGCAAATCTGCGTCGAGCTCGAAGTGGACACCGCCAGCTTCTCCAGAGTCGTCCTCACCAAGTTCATCAAAAAACAGGTTCTGGAGGTCGCCCAGGATCGCAAGAATAAACCCGTCCTCATCATCGATGAAGCCTCCCCCCTCAAGCTTCAAATCCTGGCCGAGTTGTACACCAACACTCAGTTTTAGGGAGATTTCAAGCCAATCCTGCTCATTATCCTGGCCGGCCAGAACAACTTCGCCGATCTCCGCATATACAGAACCTCCCTGCCCCTGTTTATAAGATCATTTTTAGCTGCTACACCTGTCTTGGACAGCACTGTGCCCACTAAATAGGAATTTTTATACTATTATCCTGGACCTTGGATATGGGTCTAGGAATAAGGAGATGGCCGAGGGTGGTAGCCGCGATCTTGGCCACGTACTCTTTCTCCAAAGCAGGCGGGCGACGACCATGATCCCGCTCTGGGACGAATAAGCATTTCGCTTCCTCTTGCCCCTCACCCGCTCACCATGGCATAGGCCGATTTCAGAACAGTAACCACGGAGCAGGATAAAAATATCACAAGCTAATCATCTATACAATATTATTTTTATTGTCCATTTTTTTCAATGGTCTACCCGCCTGCCTTAGAGCTCGCCAAAAATCACTTTTGGCAAGCTCTAAAAGGAGAAAGCCATGTGTCCACCCCAGGCCAGGCCTTGGCCTGGCTGACGACCCCGGCGATGGCTTTTCCCTACAAATAGCTAACTTCTCCGCCCGGCCCGCCACAACAAAAAGCCCTGAATGAACTGGTCCAGGTCGCCGTCCAGCACCGCGTCCACGTTGCCCACGTCCACCCCGGTGCGGTGGTCCTTGACCAGCCGGTAGGGGGCCAGCACGTAGGAGCGTATCTGACTGCCCCAACCGATTTCCTGGTGGCTGTCGTGGATCTGTTTCTTCTCGGCCTCGCGCTTGGTCAGCTCCATTTCGTAGAGCCTAGCCTTAAGCACCTTCATGGCCAGCTCTTTGTTGCGGTGCTGGCTTTTCTCGTTCTGGCACTGCACCACCACCCCAGTGGGAAGGTGAGTCAAGCGCACCGCCGAGGAGGTCTTATTAACATGCTGCCCGCCGGCGCCCGAGGCCCGGAAAACGTCCACACGTAGATCCGCCTCCTTGATCTCGATTTCGATATCGTCATCCACCTGGGGCGAGACGAAGACCGAGGCGAAGGCCGTGTGCCGACGATGGCTGGCGTCGAAGGGGCTGATGCGCACCAGGCGGTGAATGCCCGTCTCACCCTTGAGCTGTCCGTAGGCCTGATAGCCGTTCATCTCCAGGGTGGTGCTCTTGATGCCCGCCTCTTCGCCCTCCTGCAAATCCAGCAGCCGAGCCTCGAAGCCCTGGCGCTCGCCGAAGCGCATATAGAGTCTGAGCAGCATTTCGGCCCAATCCTGGGCGTCGGTGCCGCCGGCCCCGGCATTTATGCTCACGATGGCCGAGCGTCCGTCGTCGGGTCCGCCCAACAACCGCGCCGCCTCCAGGCGGGCCACCCCGCGTTCCAGTTCCTCCAGGGCAATCTCCACCTCCTTGCCCGTGGCCTTGTCCTCCTCCTCCTGAGCCAGGTCCAGGAGCACCTGGGCGTCCTCGTGGCGGACCAGGAGCTTGTCCAGGGAGACCAGGCCGTGCTCCAACTCAGAGCGCTCGCGCATCATTTCCTTAGCCGCCTGGGGGTCGTCCCAGAAGCCGGGCTTGGCCATCTCTTTGTCCAGGGTCGCCAGGCGTTCCCGCTTGCTTTGGGGGTCAAAGATGCTCCCGAAGCACATCCAGACGGGGGCTCATAGCATCCAGTATCTCGCGCAGCTCTTCGAACATGGTCAAAACCTCCTTATCATCACCAGCCAATAAGGGCTATCCTAGCCCACGCCGCCGGTTTCGGGCTTGCGTCGGCCCCTAATCCAGGCCCCAAGCCAGGCGGCCAGGCTAAGCCCCAAACCTAGGGGCCCAGCCACATCGCCCAGCCTTGTGTAAAGGGTGGGCATGGCCAGCAGGGGCAGCTGGCGGGTTTCCACCGCCGGCACGAACAAGCCCGTGGCCTGCTCCACCCGGCCATCGGGCAGTACGAAGCAACTGACGCCGGTGTTGGCCGCCCGAGCCGCGGCCACTCTGTTCTCCACGGCCCGGAGCACCAGATGGCTCATGTGCTGGAAGGCCGCGCCGGTGCGGCCGTACCAAGAGTCGTTGGTCTGATTGATCATCAGCACCGCCCCCTTCTGGCATTGGGTCTGGGCCAGCTCAGGGAAGATGGACTCGTAGCAGATCAAGGGCCCCAACAGAACGCCAGCGGCTTCCAGAGTGTCGCCCCGCCACCCGGGCTGAAAATCGATCCCCAGGGCGGCGATGGCCTTGACGAAGAAAAAGACCCGCGGCGCCGGCACGTACTCGCCGAAGGGCACCAAATGCACCTTATCGTAATGCCCCAGGGGCTGCCCTTCCGGACCAACCAACCAGACCCGGTTGCTGGCCATCAGCGGCGGGCCGGCCTTGATCAACCCCTGGGAGCCCAGGGTTATGTAGGCCCCCAGATCGCGTGCGGCCTTGAGCACCGGCTGGCTGTTGCGGGCGTCTACGAGAAAGTAGAAAGGCGCCGCCGACTCCGGCCAAACCACCAGCCAGGGGCGTTCCGTCACCTTCAGCGCCGCCTGGGCCGTGAGCAGCAGGTGGCGCTGCACCACTGCTGAACGCAAGCCCGACCGCCACAGATCCTCCAGGGGGATGTTGGCCTGCACCACGCTCACCGTCAGATGGGGGGCTTGGGAGGCGGCCTGGCTCACCTGCTCCATGCGCCAGTATCCCCCCAGCCCGGTCGATCCTATAACTATAACCGCCACCAGACCGGCCGCCAAACGCTGCCGCGGCGGTGCCGGCAAAGCGCTGGGCAGCGGCAGGGTCCGGGCCAAGAGGGCGTTGACCAGCACTATTAGCCCCGAGACCCCGGTAGCCCCCCACCACTCGGCGCTCTGCAACAGCGCCGGAAAGCTGCTCAGACCCGCCGAGAGCGGCAACCAGGGGAAGCCGGTGAAAAACCAGCCCCGCACCCACTCCAACCCGGCCCAGATGCAAGGCGCGCAGAGTATGGGGCTCAGGCCTTTTTGGGCCAAATAGGACGTAAGCCCAGCGAAGGCAGCTACATACAGCGACAGATACATCTCCAGAAGCACAAGCCCCAGCACGGCTAGGGGCCAGGGCACGCCGCCGGAGGTGGTCATCACCACCGTGAGCCAGTAGCGCAAGGTCAGGTTCTGGGCCAGGCCGAAAAGCTCGCCAGCCAGGAAGGCCTGGCGCAGCGTCAGCTCCCCCGCCAGCCACAGCAAAGGAACCAGACCCACCAAGGCCAGGGGCCATAGATCCAGGTTGGGGAAGGCCGCGGCCATGACCAGCCCCCCCCCCCAGGGCTAGCAAGGCCTGTCGGTAGTTGGGTAGCCAGGATGATTTGCCGGGCAAAGCCCGCTACTCGGCGGGAGCGGGCTGGTCGGCCAGCAGGGAGACCAGTACCTGGGTCACCCGACGCTCGTCGGCGCCGGTCACCTTGAAACGCACCGGTCCGTAGATCATCTCCTCCTGCACCTTGGGCACCCGCCCTAGGAAGGTGGTGATGAAGCCGGCCACGGTCTCGAAGCGCCCCTCGGGCAGCTCCTCGGGCAGCTCAATCTCCAAACGCGAGGACAGATCCTCCACGCTCAAGCGACCGCTCACCAACAGCGAGCCGTCGGCCTGCGCGCTGACCAAATCCTCCTCCTGGTCATATTCGTCGGAGATGTCGCCCACGATCTCCTCCAGCACGTCCTCCATGGTCACCAAGCCGGCGGTACCGCCGTACTCGTCCACCACGATGGCCAGGTGGGAACGGCTGCGCTTAAAGGCGCTGAGCAATTGGTTAACGGGCATGGACTGGGGCACAAACATGGGGCACCGCCAGCTGCCGGACAGGTCGATCTTGGTCTCGTGGCGCGAACAGAAGGGCAGGAGGTCCTTGGCGTGGATCACACCCACGATGTGATCCAGGTGGTCCTGGTACACCGGTATGCGCGAATGCCCCGTCTGCACCAGCACCGCGATGATGGCCCCCATGTTGGCGTCTACCGGCACCGTGGCCATCTCGGTACGGGGCACCATGATCTGGCCGGCGGTGGTTTCGCCCAGCTCCAGCACCGCGTCGATCATCTCGCCCTCGCGGTGGCTGATGAGCCCCTGGGCCTCGCCCTGGCCCACCAGTTCCTGGATCTCCTTTTCCAGGTTTTGGCTATTGGCGGTGCGGCTGCTCAGGCGTCCGCGCAGACGCTCTAGAAATCCTGGCCGATCTTCTGTATTCAAGGTCTGACATCCATTCGCAAGGTTAGGCCAAGGGCCGAGTTTGGCCCGCCGGCGTCATTTTTCTCTCCGTCCGCTGTCCCAGTTAAAAAATGTAGCCGCAACCATCGCTTGACGGCTCATCCTCTCGCTATTATCATAATTTAGACAAGGAGATTGCCATGTTCACACCCATTGACCCGACTTCCCCGGTCAGCCAAACGCCTCCTGTCCAACCGCCCCCAAAGTAACGAGCCCAAGAGGCCCGGATCAGGCAGGAGCAGTCCGCGCACCCCCGGAGCCGCTGCCAGACCCCACAAGGGGCGGAACCGTGGAGCAGGTGGTGTGACCTAGAGAACCGCTGAGCTGGTGCCTATAGCGTAAGCTCCCGGCGGCTGAACGGCAAAAGCCCGGCCGCCCGTCCCCGCTCCAGGGCCACGGCCACCGCTGCCAGACCCTCGGCCCCCAGGTCGGCGCTAAGGGCGTTGACATACAGCGCAATGTGCTGGCGTACCACCTCTGGCTCCATCTCCTGGCTGTGGGCCAGAACGTACTCATGGCTGGCGGCGGGGTTCTGCCAGGCCAGGCGCACGCTCTGGCTCAGGGCTTGCTCCAACATGAGCCCCCTCTCCCGCCCCAAATCTCGGCGCGCCGCTATGCAGCCCAAGGGTATGGGCAGCCCTGTCTCCCCCTCCCACCAGGCTCCCAGGTCCAACAGGCTCACTAGGCCGTGTTGCTGAAAGGTGAAGCGCCCCTCATGGATGACCAGCCCAGCGTCGAAATCACCCCTGACCACGGCGGGCATGATTTTGCTGAATAGAAGTGGCTGTACCCGCGGGGCCTGCCCCAGGTGCAAGCTCAAAAGTAGGTGGGCGGTGGTCAGCCGCCCCGGCACCGCCACCACGATTCGTGACAGGTCGGGCGCTGGCGATCCGGCTCGGGCTACCAACAGCGGCCCACAGCCTCGCCCCAGGACCGCGCCGGCGCGCAGCAGGGCGTAATCATCCAGCACGTGGGCCAGAGCGTGGAAGGAGAGCTTGGTCAGCCCCAGCTCGGCCTTGCACGCCCGGCGGTTCAACTCCTCCACGTCGGCCATGAAGGGCGTCAGCCGCTCCCCCGGCGTGGGCACAAGGCCGTGGGTCAAAGCGTGAAAGGCGAAGGTGTCATTGGGGCAGGGTGAATAGCCGAAGGTGATGCCCAGGGGGGGGGTGTCCACGTTTTCTCCAGCAAGAAGGGTCTCAAGCCAACCAGATTCAATTACCCAGGGCCAGCAAAACTTCCTGGGCCGCACCGGCGCCGGCGGCCACGTCCAGCTCGCGTTGGCCAGCGATGTTGCTCACCCCACGCAGGCAGGCTATAGGCAGACCATACAAGGCCGCCACCTGGGCCACGGCAGCGCTCTCCATGTCCTCCAAAAGAGCGTCCCAGCGATCTTCCATCCCGGCGGCTGTGGCCACGTCGCCGCTGACCTGGTTCACCGTGGCGAAGACGCCTTGACGCAGACCGAGCGCCGCGCCGACCAGCAGGGCGTTGAGCCCCGGGTCGCAGGGCCAGCGATGATAGTAATCACGCCCCTGGCCGTCCCGCAGCAAGGGCAAGCCCAGCTTCTCCAGGGGGTGCCAACCCCGCTGAGTGAGCACCCCGGTATCGGCCAACACCGCCTCAGTGGCCAAGGCGGTCTCGCCTACCTTCAGCCCGCTGCCGGCGTAAGCCCCGGCGCAGCCCAGGTTGAGCACCGCCTCCACCCCCGGCAGGCTTTCTGCGGCCGCGGCCACGGCCTGGGCAGCGTTGACCGGCCCCAAGCCGGTGAGCAAGAGATAAACCTCCCGCCCGGCCAGACGACCCCGGAAGCAGGGTTTACACCCCACCGCCGGCACCGGCTTTAGGCGAGGAATGAAAAGTCGGGCCTCGGACTCCATAGCCACGGCCAATAACCAGGCCATTATGCCGCCCTCTGGTTAGCGCCCAGACCACGGCGCAACAGCTCCACCAATTGGGCCGCCCGCTGGCGGATGTGCTCGAGATTGGCGCCGTAGAGCCCCAGCTCGGGGTCCAGGTGCTCCAGCGCCGCGTCCACCACTAAGGCCGCCAGGTCCAGGGAATGCCGAAGCTGGCTGGCCTCCTTGGCCTCGCTTAGGAGATCTAGTATGTAGTCGCGGGAGAACAGGCGGATGGACTGCAATAGCCGGCCTCGGAAGGGTATGCTGCTCTCGAAGACGATTTTTAGGTAAAGCCTGAACCGGTGGGGTTTGGCCTGAGCCAACTCCAGGCCGGCCAGCAGGCTCAACTCCAGGCGGTGAAAAACGTCCTGCCCCCGGGTGGTCTCGCGCACTTGGCGCAGATGCCTCTTCATCCGGCCCACGGCAAAATCGAAAGCCTGGCTGAATAGGCCGGATTTACCGTGAAAATGCTGAAAGATAAACCCACTGGAGATGCCGAGTCGATTCACCAGGGCGCTCAGCGAGGCTCTGGTGTAGCCCCTGTCGGCAAACTCCGACAGTGCCTCGTCCAGGATGCACTCCTGTTTCTGGGGAGGGAGATTGCGGAAGATAGGCCAAGTGGTCATGCGGGCCGCTTCAAGGCAGAGGCTATTTATTGCATAGTTAATAACTAAGTTAACGTGTAATAACATGCAGTAAGCCAGCGCAGCGCGATATGGCCATGTAATGGTCGAAGCGGGCCATGAATTCACCTCTGCCAGCCTGGTGCCTGGTTGAGGACCCCGAAAATTCACCCCTGCCAGGTATAGGCCTGGCTGGAGACCCCGGGGATGGCCCGTCAACTTGCGAGCCTAGCTTGGACTCGCGAGTTGGGCTCAAGATTGATCCAAGGCCAAACGCTCCTTCTGGGCCGCCAAGAGGGAGTCGAGCACGCCGTTGATGAAGCCTGGCGATTCCTCGCCGCCATAGCGTTTGGCCAACTCCACAGCCTCGTTGATGGCCACCTTGGACGGCACCCGCCCCTGGCTGAAGACCATCTCAAAGGCCGCCACGCGCAGGATGTTGCGATCCACCCGCGGCATGCGCGAAACCTTCCAGTGCCGGCTGGCCGATTCTACCATAGCGTCGATCTCGGCGCGGTGCTGGTCTATGCCCCTGACCAGAAGTTGGGCATAGGCCAACAGGCGCTCGGGGGCCTTGAAGTTGTCCATAAACAACTGCAAGGCTGCTTCAACGTCGGCTTGCCCGTGCTCCATCTGGTAGAGTACCTTCAGCGCCAGCTCGCGACTTTGTCGTCGTTCGCCCAAGTGCCTTGCCGCCTATACCTTGCGCAAGAGGTCCACCATCTCTATGGCGGCCCGGGCGGCGTCGGCGCCCTTATTGCCAGCCTTGGTGCCGGCCCGCTCAATGGCCTGCTCGATGGTGTCGGTGGTCAGCACCCCGAAGATCACCGGTAAGCCGCTTTGCATGCCCACCTGGGCCACGCCCTTGCTCACCTCAGCGGCCACGTAGTCGAAATGCGGGGTGGCTCCCCGGATCACCGCCCCCAGGGTGATGACCGCGTCGAACTTGCCGCTGGTGGCCAGTTTCTGGGCCGCTAGAGGGATTTCGAAGGAGCCGGGCACCCAGGCCACGGTGATATCGTCTTCATTGGCCCCGTGGCGCTTCAGGGTGTCCACGGCGCCCTCCATCAGCTTGGAGCCGATGAAGTCGTTGAAGCGCCCCACAACCAGGACGAACTTCATGCCTTGTGCCTGCAGCTGTCCTTCCAATATCTTGGCCATCGAAGCCCTCTCTCTCGGCGCGGCTGCCGCCGCCCAATAGTGTGTCGGAGAAAGCCTTCCATGGCTTTCTCATCTTGGAACTTGCCAAAAAGTAAAAATTGGCAAGATCGCGAAACCACGCTCAATAGAAATTTGGCGTGATTTTGGGCGGACCATCTATGGCCCGCCTAGCAGCCTGTCGGATGATTAGTCCGACAGGCTGCTAGTTCAGATCAATCGCGCAGATCTAGCAAATGCCCCATCTTGATGCACTTGGTGCGCAGGTAACGCTCGTTCTCGGAACTGGGGGCGATCTCGATGGGCACCCGTTCCACCATCGACAGGCCGTAGCCCTCCAAAGCCACCATCTTCTTAGGATTATTGGTAAGAAGGCGCATCTGGTGCACCCCCAGGTCGGCCAGAATCTGGGCGCCGATGCCGTAGTCGCGCAGGTCGGCGGCAAAACCGAGGGCTTCGTTGGCTTCCACGGTGTCGCAACCCTGGTTTTGCAATTCGTAGGCCTTGAGCTTGTTGACCAGGCCGATGCCACGCCCCTCTTGCATCATGTAGAGTATAACACCCTTGCCTTCGCGCTCCACGCGCCGAAGAGCGCTGGCCAGCTGACCGCCGCAGTCGCAGCGGCGCGAGCCGAAGACGTCGCCGGTGAGGCACTGGGAGTGCACCCGCACCAGCACCTTATCCTCTGGAGTGATGTCGCCCTTGACCAGAGCCACATGCTCCAAGTTGTCCACGCTATTGCTGTAGGCCACGGCTCTGAACTCGCCAAACTCGGTGGGCAGGTGCACGTCGGCTTCGCGCTTGACAAAGGACTCGTTGCGCATGCGGTACGAGACCATGTCGGCGATGGTAATGATTTTTAGTCCGAAGCGCTTGGCAAAAATCTCCAAGTCGGGCATGCGGGCCATGAAGCCGTCTTCCTTCATGATCTCGCAGATAACCCCTGCGGGAACTAGACCGGCCATGCGCGCCAGGTCCATCGAGCCCTCTGTTTGTCCGGCACGCACCAGCACGCCGCCGCTGCGGGCACGCAGGGGGAAGACATGCCCCGGGCTCACCAGATCCTCGGGCTTGGCCTGGGGGGAAGTGGCCACCTGGATGGTGCGGGTGCGGTCGTGGACGCTGATGCCGGTGGTGACGCCTGTGCGCGCCTCTATGGAGACGGTGAACGCGGTATTGAAAGCCGACTCGTTGTCGCGCACCATCATGGGCAGCTTGAGTTGCTCGATCATGTCGGGGGTGAGGCTCAGGCAAATCAACCCGCGGCCGTAGGTGGCCATAAAGTTAATGGCCTCCGGGGTGACCATTTGGGCGGCCATAGTCAGATCGCCCTCGTTCTCGCGGTCCTCGTCATCCACTAGAATGACCATCTTACCGGATCTGATATCTTCTATAGCTTCTTCGATGTTGGCCAGGGGCATGGTTGAACTCCTTGGGGGATTGGGGAGGGGGTGGCGGCGCAATCAGAACCCCATGAGGGCTAGGTCCTGGCGGCTTAAGCCTCCCCTAGCCGGCTCGGGCTTGACGTCTGAATTCAAAAGTCGGGCCACATACTTGCCTATGAGATCGGTCTCAATATTAACAAAATCGCCCTCCTTGACAAGCTGGAGGGTGGTGGCGGCTAGGGTGTGGGTGATGATGTTCAGCTCAAACCCGTCAGCATCTACCCGGTTAACGGTGAGACTGATGCCGTTCACGGCCACCGAGCCCTTCTCGACCACGTAGCGCAGATGCTCAGCCGGAATATTTATGGTGATACGGGTAGACCCGCCCACCCGCTCGATGCGGGACACGTTGCCTACGCAGTCGATATGCCCGGTGACTAGGTGCCCGCCCAGGCGATCGCCCAGCTTCAACGCCCGCTCCAAATTGACCTTGTCGCCGGAGCGCAAGCGCCCGAGGGTGGTGCGTGCCAGACTCTCAACGCTGACGTCCAGGCTAAAGCCCTGGCTTCCGCTGCCCGTGACGGTGAGGCAGGCGCCGTTCACCGCCACCGACTCGCCCAGCACGGCAGCCTTGACATCCCAAGGCGGAGCGATGACCAGCACCGCGTCCGGCCACTGGTGGGTGATGCGGGCGATACGCCCCAGGCCTTCGATGAGTCCGGTAAACATAAAAACACTCCTCCGCGCTTGCTGGCCTGAGGCCGATGCATTTACCACAACTTATATCTGGTCAGGGGGCGGGTCAAGACGCGGGAGCTGTAGCTATGATATTAACCGTGCTGGTCGGTTACATTTTTGCCTGTCAGAAGCCGAAGGTGGCCCCCTGGGGATCGCGCTAGCGATAACGAACCAGCCTATATCCAGCGCCTGGGTGCGTGGCATCAGCACCTTGCCGCCCAACTTCTGGAATTTGCCGCTGGCGGCATCCATGTCATCCACCTGGATGTACATGGTCCAGGTGGTGGGGATTTCCGGCATGGGCAGACCCATCATGCCGCCGCAGGATTCCTTGACGGTGTCAATCATTAGGTAAGTCGAGCCCTCACCTTTAATTGTAGAAAATCCTTGGCCGCGCCGAGGTCGCTGGTGATCAGTCCCAAATTGCAAAATAGTGTCATCCAAGATAAATTTTTAAAAATTGTCTAAATTATCAAATAGTACGAGTAGTCAGCCTGTTCAGTCAACTGCGGCATCACTTCCCCCACACGGAGTTCTCCGCCTTGATTAAGGAGCACGGTTATGTAAAATTAAGAGAAACGCAGAATCTTTCTCAAGTTGTACTACCTCCATAAAGAACAAACCTGAACATGGTTATGCCCAAGGCTTTTTTTATTAAACTCTTGATTTTTCAGCTTACGCTCCTTAGCCTCGGCCTTTCGGACCTTGTCCACGACGGTGGTGAATAGTTAGACTACATGGAACCAGTCACTGGTGACGTTGGCGCCGGGGAAGCTTTCGCCGATGGCGGCTAGGAAGGCTGGCGATATGTCGCAGACCATCTCGACGATATTGTGGGGTAACGAAGATGACCGGCTTTTGCTTGCGGTCTAGGTCGATGAAGACGGTGACGTGGTTGTAGCCTAGCTTGGAGACGATTTTATTCAGAGCCAAGGCCTTGACCCTGCCCAAATCCATTGTGGACAGGGCCTGGGCCACGCAGAACCAGATCATCCGCCAAAATCGCGGATCGCTGACCCCCTCGAGCAGCAAGGTTAGCCGGCTGCCCTCGCGGGTCCAGGGCACCTTGACCTATGCGAATATTACGCGTTTCCTGCTAATTTCCAAAATATTAGGCTGGTTGTGCAAAACATTTGTGAAACGGAAGGAACCTTGAACGCCGCGCTGAAAGGCTAGGCTAATCCCAGACCAACTACGGAGAGGCACCATGGCTACTGTTCTCCAATCCACCATTCCCCCTATTACTTTCATCTATAGGTTAGCTAACCTCCGAGAACTAGAGAACTACCGCCAGACCTTGCTGGCGGCCGTCGATCCTCTGGCACTGCGGCTAATGGTGTGCTGCGGCACCGGCTGCCTGGCCACCGGCGCGCGCGAGGTGATAGCGGCTCTGCAAGAGGCGACGGATAGGATGAGCTGGCCGGGGCAGGTGGTTCCCTTCATCAAAAAGACCGGCTGCCACGGCTTCTGTTCTCGGGGGCCGTTGGTGGTGGTAGAGCCCCAGAGCCTGTTTTACCAGCGGGTGCAGCCTTCCGACGCCGCCGACATCCTCAGCTTGACCCTGATGCAAGGCCAGGCCATCCCCC
>CBCOTF020000120.1:0-5679 GCA_965112955.2 Desulfarculales bacterium | reverse complement strand
GATCTGGGTCAAGGGTTGGCCGCCAGCAGGGTGCTCTTATTACCGGTGGTGGGTCCGGCGACCCCGCCGGTCATGGAGCAATGCCCCTCTAAGAGCACGATCTCGCCCATGACCACCAGGAGCGAGCTAAGGTTGCCCTTGAGTTTGCCCGGGGACTCGAGCTCAATGTGCCCGCCGGCTTGCACGTTGCCCACCAGGTTACCGCTGATCACCACCCGCGTGGAGTGGACCTCGGCCTCGGCCAGAGCCCCCGGCCCGATAAACAAGGTGCCCTCGCCCTGGATCTAACCCTGGAAGCGGCCGTCCAGGCGGGCCTGGCACTTAAACTTCAGAGCACCCTCTAGGTGGCTGTTCGACCCCAGAAACACTGTGATGCCACCCTCGCGGTGCTTGCCTATGCGGCCTCCCTTGATATGCGCCGGGACTGCACGCACGCCAGCCCTGACTTCCGAGTTGGCCGGTAATGCTGGCGCCCAGCGCGGCTTCGTCCCTAGTTTTTCGCTTTTGCCACCAAATGACGGCCTAGATAACACTTGAGTAGCACACCGGGAACGCCCTGGCAATCAAAAAAGAGTGCCTAAGGGAACTATTACCGGATAGCCATTAAGGCCATCCTTGGCCTTAATGGCCTGTCGTCCGGACAAAACCCGACCCCATCCCCCCCCCCCCCCAGGCGCTTGCGCGCCTGACGGGCCATCCTTGGCCCGTTTGCCTTTTGCCGGCAAACCTTGGACCAGGCCGCGGGGGCTTATTGCCTATGAAAGATGAAGCGGCGCATGGACACCCCCTGGATTAGACCCAGGGCGGCCATAGTGCTGACCAGAGAGGAGCCACCATAGCTGATAAAGGGCAGGGGGATGCCAACCCCCGGGAAAATGCCGGCCCCCATGCCCGAGTTGATGAAGGTAGGCCAGAAAATGCTGGCCGTGGCCCCCACCACGATGAGCATGCCCATGCGGTCCTTAGCGCGCAGAGCGTGCATTAGCCCCCGGTAAACCACCGCCGCCAAGAGGGCCAGCACCACCACCGCACCGATGAAACCCCACTCTTCGGCCAGCACCGAGAAGGCGAAATCGGTATGCTGCTCGGGCAAAAAATGCAGTTGGCTCTGGGTGCCCGCCATCCAGCCCTTGCCCCAGAACTGCCCCGAGCCCACGGCGATCTTGGACTGGATCAGGTGGTAAGCCGCACCCTGGGGATCGGACTCGGGGTCCAAAAAACTAAAGATGCGCCGCTTCTGGTACTCCTTCATGGAACGCCACATCACTGGCAGCACCCCGATAAGGCCCACACTGGCGATGACCAGAGAGGTCCAGCGCACACCGTTGACCAAGATGACGCTGGCGCCCACGATCAGCACCATCAGGGCGGTGCCCAGATCCGGCTCCTTGAGGATCAGCAGAACTGGTAGGGCGGTCAACCCCACGGGGATGATCAGTTGGTGCAGTTTGTAGGGCTCAGCCTGGTCGCGGCGGTGAAAATAATGGGCCAACACCAGTATCACCGCCAGCCGGGCCAGCTCCGAGGGCTGCACCACCAACGGCCCCAGGGCCAGCCAGCGCTGGGCGCCGGCCACCACCCGGCCGAACAGCAGCACCGCCGCCAGGGCCGCCACCACCGCCAGGTAAAAGGGATAGGCCAGGGTGGCCAGACGCTGATAGCCCATGGTGGCCACGCCCACCAACACCCCCAGGCCGATTGCGAACCAGTAGAGCTGCTTCATATAGATAGGTGTACCCACGTCCTCGAAGCTGCTGGCGGCGCTATAGAGGTTGATGGCTCCGCAAGCGGCCAGGGCCAGAAGCAGCATCACCAGGAGCCAGTCGAAGTTGGTTACCAAGCGGCGGTCTATCATGGTCGCCGTCCTTTCATGGCCGCCGCCCCTGGTAGGTTTGGGGGTTAGTGGCCGGGTCGCTGGCATTGGGTACAAAGGGCTTAGGTGCGAAGCGGCTGGCGGCCAACGGCTCGGGCTGTTGGGGCGCCGGCTTCTTGGCCTCGGGCTTCTTAGTCGGGGGCTTGGAGGCTTCGGATTTTTTTTGCTCCGACTTTTTGGCCCTGGGCTTCTTGTCCACCGGCGCCGACGCCGGCACGGGGGCTTTTTTCTGACCGGCGGCGGCCTCCGCGAGGTCCACACGGCCGGCCAGGGGGCCAGGTCTGGTCTTGTGGCGCTCCTTCACCGGCAAATCGAAAAAGGACTCCAGTACCCGGCGGGCCACCGGCGCGGCGTCGCCGCCGCCGTGGCCGCCGTGCTCCACCACCACGGCCACGGCGATGGTGGGGTCCTTGGCCGGGGCATAACAGACAAACAAGGCGTGGTTGCGGTATTTCCAGGGCAGGTTGCCCTCGTGACCGTAGAGCTTCTCGTGTTTGAGAGCCACCACCTGGGATGTGCCGGTTTTGCCGGCCACACTGATGCCCGGCAGTCTGGTGACCGAGGCCGTGCCGCCAGGCTCCATGACCACCGCCGCCAGCCCCTGGTGCACCAGTTCCAGATTCTGGGAGCTCACCGGTACCCGCGTACTCACCGCCGGCGGCTCGGGCACCGGCCGGGCCGTCGGCCGGACTGACGACCTTGACCAGGGTGGGCGTGACCAGGCGCCCCTTGTTGTACCGCCACCATACGCGCCAGCTGGATGGGAGTGATGAGGTTGAAGCCCTGGCCAATGGCCAGAGACAGGGTCTCGCCGTCCTGCCAAGGTTCGCCGAAGCGCTTTTTCTTCCACTCCGAGTCCGGCACCAAGCCGGCGGACTCGCTGGGCAGGGGCACGCCGCTGAGCGATCCCAGACCAAAGGCCCGGGCGTACTTGGCCAGGCGGTCTACGCCCAGGCGCAGACCCACGCGGTAGAAATAGACGTCGCAGGATTCGCGAATGGCCCGGTGCAGGGCCACGTTGCCGTGGCCGCCCTTTTTGAGGGCCCAACATTTGTAAGTGCGCCGGCCGAGGGCGATCTCGCCGGGGCAGAGGATGTTGGACTGGGGGGTGATCACCCCTTCGGCCAGGCCAGCGGCGGAGGTGATGATCTTGTAGGTGGAACCGGGAGGGTACAGACCGCTGATAGCCCGATTCTTCAGGGGATGGTAGGGGTCGTTGGCCAGGGTCTCCCACAGGCGGGTGGACATGCCGGTGATGAAATTGTTCTGGTCGAAGCTGGGGGAGGAATACAGGCAGTAGACCTGGCCGCTATTGGGGTCCAGGGCCACCACCGCCCCCACCTCGTCGCCCATGGCCGCAGCAGCGGCCTGTTGCAGCCTCAGGTCCAAGGTTAAAGTGAGGTTGTGCCCGGGCACGGGGTCCACCTCGTCCAGGAGCTTCAGCTCCCGGCCCATGGCGTCCACCTCCACCTGGCGGGCACCCCGACGGCCGTGCAGCACTCGCTCGCGGCTTTTTTCCAGGCCGTAGCGCCCCACGTAATCGCCGATGCGGTAGAGGGCGCGGGGGGCCTCGGACAACTCCTGCTGGTTGATCTCGCCCAGATAGCCGATGACGTGAGAGGTCTCTCGGGCGTTCAGATAGGCCCGCCGGTACTCCACAAGCACCTTGATGCCCGACAGCTCGTAGCGGAAGGTCTCCAGCATCGCCAGCTGCTCGCGGTCCAGGTGAGCGCGCAGGCGCACCGCCTTGAAGGGCGGTTGCTGAGCGGCCACCTCTCGGGCCCTGGCCAGCTCCTCGCGGGTGATGCCAACCAGCTTCTCCAGGCGGGTGCCCAGCTCGTCCCAGTCGCCCACGTCTTCGGGCACCACGACCAGGGCGAAGGCCGGGCGATTCTCGGCCAAGAGGCGTCCCTTGCTATCGAAAATTAGGCCCCGACTGGGGGGCACGTCCACCAGGCGGATGCGGTTGTTTTCGCTCAAGGAACGGAAGTGCTCACCCTGCAAGAGTTGCAGGTACCACAGGCGGCCGAGCAAGAGAGCAAAGGCCAGCCCCACCAAGATAGAGGATATGAAGATAGTGCGCCGGGCCTCGGGGGCCTCGGCCGGGTCGAAGACCCGTGAGCGGGCCAGGGGCCGCGGGGAGTCATGCTTGCGCTTGCCAGCCAGCTTTCCCCAAATGGCCATCAGGCCTCCGACTTGGCGCGGCTGGACCACAGGTGGGTGAAGATCCCCACCAGTGCCTCCAGCAGGGCGAAAAAAACCGGGGCGGTGAGCGCCGAGAGCAGGGCCTGCGAGAGCAGAGCCTGGACGGTCAGTATCAAGTGCAGGCCCAGGGACACCAGCTGCCCGCGGTGAACCAGGACCACCCCGCCGATCATGGCCAGCTGGGTGACCAGGGTCAATATGCCCACGGCCATCATTTGAAATGGCCAGGAGCTGATCTCCAGCTTACGCTGGGCCACGGCGCAGACGCAGGCCACTACTATATAGGCCAGCACCTGCAGCCCCAGCACCCCACCGCTGATCAGATCATTGAGGTAGCCCAGGAACATGGCCAGGGCGCAGGCCGGCACCAAGGACAGACGAAAGCCGGCGGAGACCACCATCACCACCACGGGCTGCAGCTTCATCGCCCCCACCGGCCACCAGGCGAAAAGAGTGGTGGAGAGCACCGTGAGCAAAAAGCCCAACAGGGCGGTGGCCAGCAAGCGGGTCCAAGGGGATTCGTCGCGCTTGGTCACGGTTTAAGCCTCCCGGGGCTGGTCGGCCAGCTTGATTGCCGCCGGGCTATTATTATACCAATTATGATCAAAGCCATCCGTGGCTTTGATCGCCATCGGCAGGGGAAAAGCGCAACTCCACCTCTCAAAGCAAGGCCTTGTGGGGACCCCGGATTTTGCCCTACCTCCCGGGCGCTTACGCGCCCGACGGGCTTCTTCGGGGTCCCCAAACAAACGCAGCTTGCTTGTGGTTGTTCTTGACCCGTATCAAGTGACGATCAAATTACTCGTTTGATCGTCACTGATGGTATTATCAGGCTCAGGGTCCAAATCCAAAGCCTGGGCCACTATCTGGTTGCGCCCCTGGACCTTGGCTTGATACAGGGCCCGGTCTGCGGCACTTATCAGCTCCTGAGACCGGCTGCCCGGCCGCGGCCAGCCCGCCGACACCCCCAGGCTCACGGTCAACACCGATGAGATCGGCGAGACCCCATACTCTACGCCCAGCTCCTCCACCCGCCAGCGCACTTCCTCGACCAAAGCGCTGGTCCCGGTCAAGTCGACGCCCACCCATAAAGGCCGCCAGCTACTCGCCGCCGTAGCGGGCCGCCAGGCCAACGGGACGGGGCAGGCTGTTTTTGAAAAATGGGACGCGGCTTTGAGCACCCGGTCGCCTTCCTGGTAGCCGTGGTAGTCGTTAAAATTGCCTCTTCGTCGTCATGAGTGGAATTGGTGTAGCTCCGATGTCATGATGCAGCGATCCGCATGGCCGAGTCGAGGCAGGAGACAACTATGGACGCCGGCGAGTTTCTGGCCCTTGTCTGGGGTTTTGCAACTGCCCTGGTGGCTGGTGGAACAGCGTGTGGACACCGATAAACAACCCCACGAGGTCTTCGTGGAGGTTGCCGCCGAATTGCTACGTAACCGACCGAGTGCCCCGGGTAGACTGCCCTGACCACGGACCCAAACAGGTCAAGACACGCCCTGGACCTGCGAGGGCAGCCCGGTTCACCTTGCTGTTCGAGCAGGCAGCCATGACCCTGGTGCGGGAGATGCCCGTGCTGGCTGCGGCCCGCATCATCGGGG
>CBCOTF020000119.1:0-3451 GCA_965112955.2 Desulfarculales bacterium | reverse complement strand
CCACTTGAGCAAGAGCAGGGCGATCAAGGCTGTCCAATTCTGGATTTCCAAGGCGTTGCTGCTGGTGCCCACGAAAGTTTTGACCTTAAGGTTTTGCTTAAGCGCCTTGAAGAGCAGCTCGATCTCCCCGCGGTCCTTATAGATGTCAGCCCCGATCGAGGCTGTCAGCTTGTGGTAGTTGGTCAAGGGCACGACCTGCTTTTGATTTTTTTCGTCCCATACCACCAGGCGACGCAGGCGGTAGGGACAATCGGTCAGGCTACCGGCGGCCCTCCCGGCGCAGGCTATAGGCGGTGCGCACATACTCGCTCAGGTGATGCACAAAGCGAGTCTTGGAGTTACCGCCCAGGCGGTTCTCGTAGACCACCGGCACTTCGGTTATCTTGAGCCCCCGCTGCTGGCGCGTAGAGCAGGCGGATGGCGTAGTCGCCATAGCCCTGGAAGATGTCCGCCGGATCGAATGAGAGCCACAGGCCTTGGCGCGGCCAAGAAACCGCTCAGGTTATCGCGAGTTTCAGCCCCAGCACCAGGCGCAGCATGATGTTGAAGGTGGCTAAGCTGGAAGCGCAGCCAGGATGTGTTCATACCTCCCCTGGCACGTAGCGCGAGCCAATGACTAGGCGGCTGGGCAGAGCTCCTAGCACTCGCACCAAGTCGCGGGGATGGTGGTTGAAGTCCGAGTCCATGATCACCACCACCTGCCCCTGGGCTTCGTTTATGCCCTGCCACAGGGCCGTGGCCAAGCCCCGCTCGTGCTGGCGCACCACCAGCTTGAGGCGTTGGTTCTGGCCGAAGGCCTTTTGCAAAGCCTCCTGGGTGCCGTCCTGAGAGTTGTCGTCGACAACCACCACCTGCACCCGATAGCCGGCCTCGGCAGTGCGCGCCAAGATTTCGCTGACTAGGGGCACGATGTTTTCTAGTTCATTGTAGGTGGGCAACACCACCGAAATCAGCGGCTCTTCTTGGCCGGCCGGGGGCGTGGCCGTTTCGGAAGGGGAGGCATTCATAGCTGGCCTTCCGCCTTCCTAAGCCCGCCGGCCAAGCTTGGCTACCTGGGCCGCCACGTACTCCACCTGGCCCGGCTCCATGTCCGGGAACAGGGGCAGCAGCAGGCCGCTAAGGCCCCAACGCCGGGAGTTAGCCAGGCTGGCGGCCTGGGGCGCGCCGGCAAAGGGCGGCATCAGGTGTAGGGGGTAGAACATGGGCCGGGCATCAATGCCGACCTGGCGCAGGCTGGCCAGAGCCTGGTCGCGGTCTATGCCCAGGGCTTCTTGGTCCAGGAACAGGGGATAGAGCCAGTCGATAACCTCGCCGCTGGCCGCAAAACCGGTGCGTATACCGGGCAACCCCTTCAGCAGGGCGTCGTAGTGCTGACGGACCTGCCGGCGCTTGTCTAAAAGCTGCGGTAGCTTTTCCAGCTGGGCCACGCCCAGGGCGGCGCTGAGGTTAGTCATGCGGTAGTTGTAGCCCACGAACTCGTGCCAGTACTGCCGACCTCGGGCCATGCCGTGGGCGCGTAGGTCTTGCAAGCGCTCAAACAGGGTCGCGTCGCTGGTGACGCAGGCCCCGCCCTCGCCGGTGGTCATCACCTTGTTGGCGAAGAAGCTGAAGGCTCCGATTTGGCCGAAGCCGCCCACGCGACGGCCGACGTTAGTGCTGCCCAGGGCCTCGGCGCAGTCCTCCACCACCAAAAGGCCGTAGCGGCGGGCGATCTCCAAAATGGGCTCCATGGGGCAGGCATGCCCCAGCAGGTGCACCACGATCAGCGCCCTGCTGCGCGGGCTCAGCGCACTTTCCAGGCTGGCGGGGTCCAGGTTCCAGTGATCGGCGCGGCTGTCCACCAGCACTGGCCTAGCGCCGGCCATGTATACGGCGTTGCCGGTGGCGGCGAAGGTTAGGTCGGGGATCAGCACCTCGTCGCCGGCGCCCATGCCCAGGGCGGCCAGGGCCAAGTGCAGGGCGGCGGTGCCGTTGGTGGTGCTCACGGCATGGGGTAGGCCCAGGAAGAAGGCCAGACTCTCCTCGAAGCGCTGCACGAATTGCCCGGTGGAGGATATCCAGGTGGAGCGAAGGGCTTCCAGGACGTATTGTTCCTCGCGGCCATCCAGGTGAGGCCGGGAGATGGGAATACTCATACCCTCGGGAGGGACTGATTGGGAGCCGTTGCGCACGGGCATCAGGCCAAGCCTTGCGGTGAAAAGTTAAGTAATATCTCTCCGCTGGCCGGCGGAAGGCCCCTGGCGGAAGGTGGATAAATTCTACTCTAAAAACCCGGTTTACAAAATCTTAAATCCTTATTGCAGACTTGTAGCGACCCCCCTTGCGTGCGCGATTGGCTACGTGCTAAATTTAATTATAACCGTGAACTCAGGGGGCCTCTACTCCGGGAGTTCCGCACCGGCTGACCATCGGCCCGGGGGCTGGGTATAGCCACGATTAAGCCAGTTATGCTTGTAGGGAGCGTTTGACATGAGAGAGAACCGTGTAGCCAGAGTGACCGATATCATTGCCTCCTCGCCCATCGGCTTCGACGATGCCATCAAGGTGGGCTTTGAGCGCGCCACCCGCACCCTGCGGGGCATCACGGGCATGAAGGTGACCGAGATGCGCGTGGCCGTGGACGAGAACCAGATCGCCGAGTACCGGGTACGCCTGGAGGTAATCTTCGTGCTGGAGTCCTAAGGCGTGTCTATATTCAAATCAGCCAAAGGTATATGGGCCCTTCGTCATTAACTGTGGAATTTGATGAGTTCACTCAGTGGTGCGGCGAAATAGATCGTTGTCATGAAGGTGAAGACATTACGGTAGCCCGGCCCAGCCCGGCGGCCTGAAGGTGCTGTTGAGCCCTTCCAGGCGGGCGTTGGATATGGTTAGAGGTCCAGCGGTTTAGGATCAGGTGGGCCGCTTCCAGATACGGAGTCGGGGCCAGGGTTGGTGTCAGGCGCTATGCACTTCAGGGCATGGCGGTGGAGCGGTGACGCGCGTAGTATGGTACAGAGGTGGCCTTTCCGGATCCAGCGAGCACCTTTGAGCCGCCGGCGGCGGCGGTGGCGAAGCCGCCGGTATCCAGTTCGGTCAAGGGCCTGCTGCGCGTTTCGGTTAGCCTGCCGTCGTCAGAGGCCTTGAGCACGGCCCAGCGGGTGGGTCTTGGGCAGTTTACGCTCCTCAGCCTCGGATTTTCGGTCTTCATCCACGGCGGTGGTGAAAAATTGAACTATATGGAACCAGTCCACGGTGACGTTGGCGCCGGGGAAGCTTTCGCCGATAGCGGCCAGGAAGGCTGGCGACATGTCGCAGACCACCTCTTGTTGTGCTCGCCGCCATATTCACGCAGGAAGCGGTGGAACAGGGCCAGACCGCCCTTGCCCTTGCCCTTGCCCTTGCCGGGGGTAACCAGAGGTAACGAAAATGACCGGCTTTTGCTTGCGGTCTAGGTCGATGAAGACGGTGA
>CBCOTF020000118.1:0-9832 GCA_965112955.2 Desulfarculales bacterium | reverse complement strand
ATAAGGACCGCTGGAAGATCGAGCTGCTCCTCAAGGCGCTTAAGCAAAACCTTAAAGTCAAAACCTTCGTGGGCACCAACAATAACGCCTTGGAATCCAAATTTGGACAGCCTTGATCGCCCTGCCTTTGCTTAAGTGGCTTTACCATCTTTCCCTGGCCGCATGGTCACTATCCAATCTGGCCGCCATGCGGCGCCTAAATTTCTTCGCATATAGGGAGTTGCGCGCCTAGCTCCAAAACCTCTATCACACCCCGTCCCTCATGCCCTAGCAGGTCCAGTTACCGCTTTTGCCCTGACTTGGACAGGCAATCACCAATGAACCAAAAAAATTAGCCCAAACGCGGTGGCCTTATCTGAAAAAATGCTAAATTTATAGATAACTAACCGTTTTTATAAAATCATTTTTAGCCGCTAAGTCTGCCTTGGACAGCACTGATTTTGGACAGAACCTGAGCCACATAGACCTGGACCATCCGCCAAAGTTGAGTATCGCTGACCCCGATGATGCGGGCCACAGTTAGCACCGGCATCTCCCGCACTAGGGTCATCGCCGCCTGCTCGAACAGCAAGGTGAGCCGACTGCCCTCGCGGATCCAGAGCATCTTGACCTACTTGGTCTTGTGTTCGGGGCAGTTCACCCGTGGCACCCGGGCGGCTACGTACGTAGCAATGATATTGGAAAAGATTGTGGTGACGCCCGATGAATTAGTGAAAATCGTGAGCCTTGCACAACCTGCCATACTCCGGGCAGGGGTACTCGACTCACCGGTCGGCGGCAACCTCCAAAAAGACCTCGTGGGGCTCTGTTTATCGGTGTCCACACGTTGTCCCACCAGCCGCCAGGGCGGTTGCAACGCCAGACCAAGGGCCAGAAGCTCGCCGGCGCCCATAATTGCCTCCTGTTTCAATTCGGCCATTTGGATCGCTGCATCATGGTACCGGAACTACACCAATGCCATTCATGACGACGAAAAGGCTTTTTTTCTCTGCCTGACCACCCTAGCGTCTTAACCATAAAAATCTAAATTAGGTCTGGGTGGGTTGCCGCGTTGCATCCCTCCAGGGATGCTCCTCGCAATAACAGCTATTGCTGATAGTTATGCCACATGCCTTGGTTAGCCGTAGTCGCCGCGTTGGCAGCAAAGCACGCGTTCGATGCCAGCCAAGTCCTTAACCGTGGCCACCTGCTCGTAGATGCCCACGCTCCGGGCCAGGCCCACGGCTTGACCGGTCTGGCCCAGGCCCATCTCGATGAACAGCCAGCCCTGGGGGCGCAGGAAGGCCCGCGCGCCTTGCACAATTTGGCCGATGAGGTCCAGGCCCTCCAACCCGGAAACCAAGGCCTGACGGGGCTCGAAGTCCCTGATCTCGCCCGGAAGTCCAGCCCACTCGTCCTCGCGCACGTAGGGCGGATTGGCGGTTATCACCTCGAAAAACCCGCCGGCAGCAGCCAGTGGCTCCCACAGATCGCCTTGGAGCCATCGCACGCGATCGGCCAGGCCCAATTTTGCTCCATTCCGACGGGCTAAGTCCAGAGCCTGGGGGGAGATGTCCACGCCCACGGCGTTGAGCCCCGGATGCTTGTGCAGACAGGCCAGGGCCACGGCCCCGCACCCCGTACACAAATCCAGCAGGCGCGGGCTCTCTTGGCGTTCAAAGCGTTTGAGAACCTCCTCCACCAGGTGCTCGGTCTCGGGACGCGGCACCAGCACGCCGGGGCTCACGACCAGATCCAGGCCGTAGAATTCGCGGTGCCCCAGGATGTAGGCCAAGGGCTCGCCGGCGCGGCGGCGCAGGAGCAAAGCCTTGAAGGCGGCCAGCTCCGAGGGACTTAAGGGCTGCTCGTGGCGCAGGTACAGGTCCACGCGGGTGCATCCCAGCACCTGGGTGAGCATCAACTCGCCGGATAGCCGGGGCGCTGAGACGCCGTATTTTTGCAGGTGCTCGGCGACCCAGGGTATAAGCCGGCCTATAGTCCAGGTTTCGTTCATGGCCAGGACAAAACCGAAATTGGCCGCATGGCATAAACCAAGCCTGTAGGCCTTGTTATCCCGGTATTGATATAAGGATGGGGTTTATCCCTACTCGCGCGGTCCTGATGAAGGCTGGCGGGGACACACCCCGCCCCTACATCAAGGCGAAGCCATTCATCTCCTGGTCTACTCTTGCCACCCATACAACCTCCCGACGGGGGCCGTCAGCCTCTGTTTGTAAGAATGCGCCATTCGACCTGTTAAAGCCCAGCCAGGGGCCCTCGGCTTAGGAGGTGGAGACCTTGAGGGCCTCGGCTTGGAAGTGGGAAATCAGGGGTGGGATCATCTCCGAGAGGTCGCCGGCCAGGATGTACTCTAACTTATAGAGGGTCAGCCCGATGCGGTGATCGGTGATGCGCCCCTGGGGGTAGTTGTAGGTGCGGATGCGCTCGGAGCGATCGCCGGTGCCCACCTGGCTCTTGCGGTTGGCGGCTTCGGCGGCCTGCTGGGCCTGTATTTTGGCGTCCAAAAGACGCGAGGCCAGGACCTTCATAGCCTTGGCCCGATTTTTATGCTGGGAGCGCTCATCCTGACAGGTGACCACAAGGCCGGACGGCAGGTGGGTCAGCCGCACCGCCGAATCGGTGGTGTTTACGTGCTGGCCGCCGGCGCCGGTGGAGCGGTAGAAGTCGATACGCAGGTCCTCTATGCGGATGTCCACCTCCACCTCGTCGGCCTCGGGCAAGACAGCCACGGTGACGGCGGAGGTGTGGATGCGTCCCTGACTCTCGGTCACCGGCACCCTTTGGACGCGGTGCACGCCGGATTCGTACTTCAGTTGGCTGTAAGCCCCCTGGCCGGCGATCATGGCGATAACCTCTTTAAAGCCGCCGGTGGCCGACTCCGAGGTACTCATGATATCCGTCTTCCAACGCTTCAGCTCAGCGTAGCGCAGGTACATGCGCAAGAGCTCGGCGGCGAACAGAGCCGCCTCCTCGCCCCCGGTGCCAGCGCGGATCTCCAAGAGGACGTTTTTGTCGTCATTGGGGTCCTTGGGTAAAAGCAGCAGTTGCAGATCGTGCTCCAGCCTGGGCAGACGCTCCAGGGCGGCCTCCACCTCGGCCTTGGCCATCTCGGCCATCTCGGGATCGGAGCCCTTGGCCAGCTCGCGGTTTTCGTTAAGCTCAACCTCCAGGCGGCGGTAGTCGCGGAAGGTGTTGACCAGCTGGTTAAGGTCGGCGTGGTCCTTGGCTACCTTCTGGTAGGCCTCGTTGTTGCCTAGAACCTTGGGGTCGGCCAGACGCGTCTCCAGCTCCTGGTAGTGCTCTTCCACCTCGAGTAGTTTATTGCTGAGCAATGGATTGAGAGACATGGCTTGTGCCGGCCTGACTAGAAGGGGTTGATTAGGTTAAAGGTAAGAAAGTGAGGACACGTCGCCCTCGGCGGTGCCGACGGCAGCGCGCAAGGCGGTGAGCGCGATCTCGATCTGGTCGTCGTCGGGCTCGCGGGTGGTGAGCCTTTGCATTTGCAGGCCCGGCCACAGAAGTATGCCCCAGAAACCCTGGCCGCCCTTCTTGCCGGCCAGGCGAATGACCTCGTAGGAGATGCCGGCGATGGGCAGCATCAGAAGCACTTTGAGCCCGATCTGCGCCGCCTGATTAAGCCCCGCCTTGGGCGAGAATTTGGGCAGCAGGGGAAAGACCAGGGCGAAGATGAGCATGGAGACCGCCAGCACCACCAGCAGAAAGGCCGTGCCGCAACGGGGATGCAAGCGCGAGTACCGCCTAGCGTTGGCCACGGCCAAGTCCTGGCCGGCCTCCAAGCAGTAGATGCTCTTGTGCTCGGCGCCGTGGTACTCAAAGACCCGCTGAATATCCTTCATACGCGAGATGAGCCACAGGTAGGACACGAGCAGCGCCACCTTGATAACGCCGTCGGTGAGGTGGAACCACAGGCTCATCTCGTCGAAGGCCAGAGCCTTTAGCCGTCCCAACCACAGGGACAACAGGTGCGGTAGGACCACGAAGAGCACCAGGCCGAAGACCACCGCCACCACCATGGTGAGCGCTAAGGTCCAGGGACCCATTTGGGTTTCTTCTTCCTCCAGGGCTTGGTTGGCCGAAAAGGACAGGGCCTTGAGCCCATGCACCAAGGTTTCGAAGAGCACCACCAAACCGCGCAAGAAGGGCCAGGCCAGGAAAGGTAGGCGCACCGACAGGGGCTCGAAGGGGTCGTTCTTGACCACCACAACCCCAGAGGGACGGCGCACTACCACGCACAGCCGCCGGGGGGCCTTCATCATGACCCCCTCGATCACCGCCTGTCCGCCTACATTGGGAGGGCTCACGGCTGGCGCTATATCCTGACGGCCTAAGCCTCGCCCTCGGCCTTGGCGCGGCGCTCGGCCGCCAGCTCGTCGGCTTTGCCCTTAAACTTGTCTAGATGGCTGTATTTATTGTAGAACCTCTCCACGCGCCCCGCGGTGTCCACCAGCTTTTGCTTGCCGGTGAAAAAAGGGTGGCACTGGGAGCAAATTTCCACACGAATCTCGCTCTTGGTGGAACCGGCCTCAAATGCGGCGCCGCAAGCGCAACGAACCTTTACGGCCTCGTATTTGGGATGAATGCCTTTTTTCATGACTTCGATCTCCTGGAGGAGCTTGGAGTAATTGTTAAGTATAACCCCGCTCCGTGATTTTGCAATATGTGGCTAAGTGTGTGTCGGAGAAAGCCACCCATGGCTTTCTCCTCTTAGCTGCCCTACCCCGCTCTTAGAGCCTGTCAGTGTGTTGCTCCGACCGATGTCTACCTACTCATAGAGTCCAGAAAGTCGTGATTGCTCTTGGTGCCGTGCAGTTTTTCCAACAGGAACTCCATGGTGTCCACGGCGGTCAAGGGTCCCAAAAGTTTACGCAGGATCCAGATGCGGTTCAAGTCGGCCTCGGCCATCAGCAGCTCCTCCTTGCGGGTGCCGGAGCGGTTGATGTCTATGGCCGGGAAGACGCGCTTGTCGGAGAGCTTGCGATCCAGGTGGATCTCCATGTTGCCGGTGCCCTTAAACTCCTCGAAAATCACCTCATCCATGCGGCTGCCGGTGTCCACCAGGGCCGTGGCGATGATGGTGAGGCTACCACCGTCTTCGATGTTGCGGGCGGCACCGAAGAAGCGCTTGGGCCGGTGCAGGGCGTTGGAGTCCACGCCGCCGGAGAGAATTTTGCCGCTGGGGGGCACCACGGTGTTGTAGGCCCGGGCCAAGCGGGTGATAGAGTCTAGCAGAATGACCACATCGCGCTTGTGTTCCACCAGGCGCTTAGCCTTTTCGATGACCATCTCGGCCACCTGCACGTGGCGCTGGGCCGGCTCGTCGAAGGTGGAGGAAATCACCTCGCCCTTGACCGAGCGCTGCATGTCAGTCACCTCTTCGGGGCGCTCGTCGATCAGGAGTACGATGAGCACCACCTCGGGGTGGTTGTAAGCCAGCGAGTTGGTGATGTTCTGCAACAGCATGGTCTTGCCGGTGCGGGGCGGGGCCACGATGAGCCCGCGCTGGCCCTTGCCGATAGGCGTCATCAGGTCCATGACTCGGGCCGAGTAATTTTTAGGCTGCTCCTCCACCTCCAACACTAAGCGCTGCTCGGGGTAGAGGGGCACCAAGTTGTCGAAGAGGATCTTGTCGCGCGCTACCTCGGGGGCCTCCATGTTGATGGATTCCACCTTCAAGAGCGCAAAATAGCGCTCGCCCTCCTTGGGGGGGCGTATCTGGCCGGAGATGGTATCGCCGGTGCGCAGGTTAAAGCGGCGTATTTGGGAGGGGGAGACGTAGATGTCATCGGGCCCGGGCAAATAGTTGTAGTCCGGGGCGCGCAGGAAGCCGAAGCCGTCAGGCAAAATCTCCAGTACCCCCTCGCCGTAGATGGCGCCGTTGCGCTCGGCCTGGGCTGTGAGCAAAGCGAAGATCAGCTCTTGGCGCCTTAGGCCCGCTGCACCCTCGATGGAGAGCTCCTTGGCCAGGCCGGTCAGCTCGGCGATGGGCTTTTCCTTCAGTTCGATTATGTTCATGCTACCGCCCGTCTCGCTCAGCTCCCGCTTGGGACCGCGGTCGAACTTTTTCTCTGGATTCTTGGGTTTGTTGTTCTCGTTCATGTCTATCTAGCTAGTTTGGATTAGTGAAAATGCCACTTGGAAATTCGTGAACCCCTGTGGCTCTGGAACGCGCCGCCCGATAAACAGGAGCGGGGCACGCCCAACCTATGGGGGACGTTGGATAACTATAAATTATGGTCTGGTTATAGCTGGATCCCACACCACGGGAGGTTAAGGAATTATAATCTTGCGCCCTACGGAACCCCGGCGTCCGCCTGCCCTCCAGGGACTCCGCGTATAAATTGGGCGTTTAAATGGGGTCGGGCAATTTCCGGCTGGATTCGGTTTCGGCTATGGCGCCAAGTTGCACCCAGATTGCCTTAACCTGCTTCAGAGTCTCTTCCAAGCCGCCGGAATTGTCAACCACAAACTGGGCCAACCGCCGCTTTTCTTCTATGTCCATCTGGACATTTAGGGCTGTTTGCGCCTCCCGGTCCCCGACATGGTCTCGGCTCATGAGCCTCTGGACCTGCACGCTGGCCGGCGCGTAGACCAGCACCACCGCCGCATAACGTCCCTGCCAATTGGTTTCGAAAAGCAGGGGCACGTCGATCAGGACCACACCGCCGATGTCCAGGGTCACCAATCGCCTCAGTTGGGCCTCCAACAGTTCGGCCACCCGGGGATGCACGATGGCGTTGAGACGGGCGCGGGCTTGGCCGTCGACGAAGACCAAATCGCGTAGGGCTTGCCGGTCTAGGCCGCCGCCGGCGTCCAATATATCTGCTCCAAAGGCCGCCGTGATCTCGGCCAGGGCACGTGATCCCGGCTCCACGGCCTGGCGGGCCAGCAAATCGGTGTCCACCAGATGGGCGCCCAACTCCACAAACATCCGGGCCACCGTAGATTTACCCGTGGCGATGCCGCCGGTGAGGCCCACTTTGAATACTGGCCGCCGCGCCGCACCGCCTTTGCCGGCCCTGGAAGCCTCATCTCCACTTCCTCGGGGAGAGAAGCGGGGCAAGACCCTACTCTGAAACAACTCAACGGCTTTGCCGCCAGCCTCCTCCAGAACCAGCAGCGACGACAGCACTGCCCGGAAGTCAGCGGGCAAAGGCGCAGTGATCTCCAGGCGCTGGCCGGTGACCGGGTGGTCCAAGCTCAGGCTCACGGCATGCAGCATCTGGCGTCCAGCTGCCTTCAAGGCCGCGCCAGCGGCCCCAGACAGCTTATTCCGCCCCCGGCGGCCACCGTAAAGGCGATCGCCCAGCACCGGAAAGCCAGCCTCGGACAGATGCACTCTGATCTGGTGGGTGCGTCCGGTGGCGATGCGCACCCGCAGGAGGCTAACCCCGACGGACGGAAAGCGGTGGACTACCTTCCACCAGGAGCGCGCGGCCTTAGTCTGGCTGCCTTGGCTGGACATGCGCTTGCGGTCGCCGGGATGGCGGCCAATGCCGGTCTGCACGCGCCCCGTCTCCGGCGGCTGGCCCCAGACCAGGGCCAGGTATTCCTTGCGTACGTGCCCGGCGGCGAAGGCCCCCGCAAGGGTGCGGTGAGCCTGGTCATGCTTAGCCGCCACCAGGGCGCCGGAGGTGTCCTGGTCCAGGCGGTGCACGATGCCGGGCCTGAGCTTGCCGCCCACGCCGGCCAAATCGCCGCAGTGGTGCAAAAGGCCGTGCACCAGGGTTCCCCCCAGGTGGCCGGGGGCAGGATGCACCACCAACCTCGGGGCCTTGTTCACTACGATTATATGCTGATCCTCATGGAGCACCCACAGGGCCATGGCCTCTGGCTTGAGCTCCAGGGGCTCCGGCGCTAGCAGCTCCACCGACAGCTCCTCGCCGCCCTTGAGCTTGAGGGAGGCCTCGAGGCCCCGCCCCTGCCCGCCTACCCGTCCATCCTTGATAAGGCGTTGCACCTGAGTACGGCTGAACTCAGCGCCCAAAAGTTGGCACAGGGTCTGGTCTAGGCGCTGCCCCTGGGCCTCGGGAGGCACCTTCAGGCGCAGAAGCTCGGCTACCGGTGGGCTGCTAGGGGGGTTTTGTGGCAAGTTGCGCGGCGTATTCCGGGGACGTTAGACGTGGAAGATGCTTTCCACCTCGGCGGCAACGGCCTCCTCGCTGGCCTCGCTAGCGATGGCAAGCTCTTTGATCAAGAGGCTGCGGGCGGTGTCCAGCATCTTTCGTTCACCGAAGGTCAAGTCCTTGTCCAACTTGACCAGGAACAGGTTCCTAAGCACCTGAGCCACTTCGAAGACTGAGCCGGTCTTGATCTTCTTCATATAGTCGCGGTAGCGGCGGTTCCAGGTCTGATTTTCTATGATAACGTCGCGGTCCTGCAAAATGGCGTAGACCTGGGGCACATCGCCGGCCCCGATCAACGGTCTGAGCCCCACGTTATCGGCATTGCCGGTGGGAATCATGATGATCATCTCGTTTTCCAGGATGCGTAGGATGTAGAAGGCCTGCTCGGCCTCGCCGATGCGTCGTTTTTCCACCGATTCGATCATGCCCACGCCATGAGCGGGGTAGACGGCAAGCTGACCCACCCTAAACATAAGGCGCACCTGCGATAGTTAGGGTCTATAATTTTTTGAATGACTTTTAACTTACCATTTATGAACTTGGTGTCAACTAAAATCAGCCACAATGCGACGAACACCTAACAGCGAGTTGCGATCGAACGTATGGCTTGATCGCAACTCGCTATACGGGCTAATTGCTGCCCCAAGTAAATAACGTTTGCTTGGAGCGCGGATTCCGTTTCAAGCGGGCCAGTGACTCCATGCGATATGGGCCACGTAGGGTAGTAAGCGGCACTGGATAATACCTGATTGGTTATGCTGCGCCTTCTAACACGGAAAATGCGGATACCGGCGGAGAGGTTATCCATGCGTAAAATCAAGAAAAGACTTCGGCTGAAGCACAAGGCCGGCTGCGGCAACCGGGACATCGCCAAGAGTTGCAGGGTAGGCCGGACTACGGTGTCCCGTTATCTGCGTCGAGCCGCACGCGCCGGC
Source organism: Desulfarculales bacterium (assembly GCA_965112955.2). GTDB lineage: Bacteria > Desulfobacterota > Desulfarculia > Desulfarculales > Desulfarculaceae > JACRDC01. Next base: position 753 of record CBCOTF020000118.1, on the reverse strand, counting down.
CTGTCCTGGTCCCTCCCCACCAGTTTGGATGAGACGTCGCTTGGGCGGCTGCTCTTTCCACCTCTACCCTTAACGTCTACGGGTTTTCGCCCGGAGCCTGACTGGTCCCAGGTCCATCAAAAGCTGGGGCGCAAGGGTATTACCCAGGCGTTGCTGTGGGAGGAGTACAAGGCGATCCATACCTTGGGCTACCAATACAGTTGGTTTTGCGAGTGTTACTGCGGGTTCCAGTGAAGTGGGGCATGCATTCCTTTTGAAGAAGGGCGCCTAATCCGGTGATGTGGGCCTGGTGGCCGGGGCACAGCGCCGCTGATGCTTGCATTATGCCACAGGGGCCTTGTCACCGGTCAAGCTTGCCAGCTTCTTCCTCATGGACTCTCTTTTCAGGTTTATCTTATAGGCGTTATAGAGCAGGCGATCGAGGGTGGCATCGGCCAGGGTGGGATCGCTGATGATTTTGTGCCACTGGTCCACGGGTATTTGGGCGGTGACAATTGTAGAGCCTCGGCCGTAGCGGCCTTCCAGGACTTCGAGCATATCCAAGCTCTGCTCCCGTGACAGGTTCTCCAGCCTCTAGTCGTCCAGGATGAGCAGGTTGGTCTTGGAGCTAGCGACGATCAGTGTTGTCCAAAATAAGTTCTCAAAAATCGGTTAAGTGATCGCGGCGAGATGCCCTCATCCCAGCGTGGTAGTGTGATTCTGCCAAAAGCTAACAATACCGCGACCAAGAGAGGGCAAGGCCATGGTACGAGT
>CBCOTF020000117.1:0-5642 GCA_965112955.2 Desulfarculales bacterium | reverse complement strand
CCTCCTTTACCCACGACCATGACCACGATCGCGTAGAGGTCCTGCTGGGAAATCGCTCCCACGGCTTGCTCAGGCCGCTGGACCTCGCCGTCAATTGCAGGGTTAAGCACGATCATCATCTGCTGCGTTTGGAATCCAGCTCCACCACGACCCCTACTGGCGGTTCCTTTTTCACGCAAAAATCAGACCCTGAAGTCAGCAACTCATGAAACCAAACTACCGCACCTTCTTTGCCCTCACCAGGGAGCCCTTCAGCTCTGATCTGGCGCCCAAAAAAATAATGGAAACCGCCGAGGTCCTCGGCGTGGCCAAACACTTCGAATACGCCATCCGCCTCGGCGCGCTGGCCTTGGTCACCGGAGATGTGGGCAGCGGAAAATCCACCGCCTTGCGTTGGGTTGCCAGCAGGCTGCCCCCCCCCCCATCCGGAGTTATCAGATCATCTGGGTCACCGCCTTACAGGGCTCTATCCTGGACCTCTTACAGGCAAATCTGCGTCGAGCTCGAAGTGAACACCGCCAGCTTCTCCAGGTCCGTCCTTACCAAGCTCATCAGAAAACAAGCCCTGAAGATCGCTCAGGACCGCAACAAGAAAAAACCCGCCCTCATCATCGATGAAGCCTCCCTCCTCAGGCTTCAAGTCATGGCCGAGTTGCACACCATCACTCCGTTTCAGGGAAACTCCAAGCCAATCTTGCCCATCATCCTGGCCAGCCAGAACAACCTCGCCGACCTCCTCATATACAGGACCTCCCTGCCCCTAGCCTCCAGGGTCGTGGCCAGCAGTCATCTGGCCGGCGCTTCTCTCCAGGACATGCAGGCCTACCTCCTGCGCCACCTCAAAGTCGCAGGCGTCAAACAGAAACTATTCCCTGATCCGGCCGTCACAGCCATGCAGCAGGGCTTCGACGCCTCTTCCGAAGGGCCAACCACCTAGCCAGAGACGCGATCATAGCTGCCGCCGAGGAACAGACTCAGGTCGTCTCCCCAGAGCACGCCCGTATCGTCGAAACAGAATTGATCTGATCAAATGAGAAAGGAAGAATCAGTCCAGGATAATCAGAAAATTTTTGTCAATTAATCCGAAAAACAACACCCCAAAAAATAGGGTTAGTCCTTCTCCGCCGTCAGGTGATACGCCAGGTTATCCAGCTTGACCGTGAAGTCCACGTTCTCCACCTTGAAGCCGTCGGGCACCTGGATCTGCACGGGCGCGAAGTTTAGGATGGCCTTGACCGGCATCTCCAGGAAGCGAGTGGCGATCTCCTGGGCGCGCTCAGGCGGCGTGCAGATCACGCCTATCTCGGCGCCCGTTTCGCGGCAGACCTTACCCAAATCGTCCATGGCACTTATCAGGAGCCCCGAAACCAGCTTGCGGCCTATCTTCATGGGGTCGGCATCAAAGGTCGCCACAAAGCGATAGCCCTGACGGGTGAAGTTCTGGTGGGCCAGGAGCGCGCAACCCAGGTTGCCCATGCCCACGATGGCCAGATTCCACTCCTTGTTCAAGCCCAGGATCTTCTTGATGTCAAACAACAGCTCCTTGACGAAGTAACCCACCCCCCGTACGCCGAACTGCCCGAAGTAGGCCAGATCTTTGCGTATCTGGGCCGAGTTCACGCTGCATACGTCCGCCAGGTGCTTGCTGGAGACGACGAAGACCCCCTCCTCTACCATAACTTCCAAGGTCCGCGAATAGATGGACAACCGGGTAATAGTGGCAGCGGGGATCTTCATAAACTTCATAGACGTGCCCCCTACCCTTTGTGAATTAAAGTACTTAAGAAAACAAAAACCGGGCAGGGCCCACCAGGGACCCGGCCCAGATCTTCAACTTATTACATACCGATGAACTTCTTGACCGGCTCGGCCATGGGGTAGGCGTAGAGCAGGATCAAACAGATAACCAGGGCGTAAATACACAGGGACTCGATCATAGCCAGACCGATCAGCATGGTCACGGTGATCTTGCCGGAGACCTCGGGGTTGCGGGCGGTGCCTTCAACAGCGCCCTTCACGGCCAGGCCCTGCCCGATGCCGGTCCCGAAGGCAGCGATGCCGATGCCCAGGCCAGCAGCCATCACGGTGGAGGCGAACAGCTTGGCGGCCTCAGCCATGGCGCCGGCGTCGGCGGCCATCGCCACAGCGGAGATGCCCAACACGAACAGGCCGGTTAGGACGGCAGTCAACGAGAACTTTTTCATTCCAACTCCTCCAAAAAAAGTTGCGGTATGTGCCTTCTTCCAAACGAAGCTTGGTTTCTTTTAGTGGGCATGCTCCAGAGCGCCGGCGATGTAGAGCATGGTCAGCAGGCTGAAGATAAAGGCCTGCACGAAGCTGGTGAAGATAGCCAGGAACATCATGGGCAGGGGTGCGAAGTAGGCGCCGGCCAACAGGATGAGGATGGCCAGCACCAGGTCCTCACCCAGCACGTTGCCGAAAAGACGGAAGGTGAGGCTCATGATGCGCGAGAAGTGGCTGATCACCTCGATGATGAAGATCAGGGGAGAAAGCCACCATACCGGCCCCATGAAGTGCTTGATGTACTTGGGTCCGTGGGTCTTGATGCCCACGAGGTGGGTGATCAGGAAGACCACCAGGGCCATGCTCAAGGGGGTGTTGATATCGGCGGTAGGGGAGCCCATGCCGGGGATCAGGCCAATCCAATTCATGACCAGTATATAGACGAACAGGGTGGCGATCATGGGGAAGAAGGGCTTACCCTCGTGCCCCATGACGTCGAGCATAAAGTCCTCGAAGCCGCCCAGGATTACCTCAAAGAGGTTCTGGCCGCCGGAGGGAACCATCTTGACTGTGCCCACAGCCATCTTGCCCGCCACCACCAACAGCAGGATTATGAGCCAGGAGTAGAGCACGTTGGTAAAAAAATAGACGTGGACTTTGTCCAGCAGCCAGTTAAGCAGAAGAAATGGATGTTCCATGAGCTAATGGGCCTCCTTGCTCAGCTTGCGCGCCTGGCAGGCCCCCCAGATGACGATGGTGGCCATCACCACCGACAAGCCTACCAGCAATCCCAACGGCTCCGCCCAACTCTGACGCACCAAAATCAATAGCACCAGGGCTGTTGCCGCAAACCTAAGATAATACTTGACTAAAATTTTACGTAGCACGCCGTGCTTCTCCTGGGGGAGAATGCTCCGACGCACAGTGCGTTCCAGAAGCCGGTAGTTGACCAGGGCTATAGCCCCGCCGATCATCACGCTAAGGGCCGTACGCCAGTTGACCAGGGCCAGGGCGCCGGCCGAAACCACAACAAAGGTACCCACGTTGCCCCACCACAAAGTGCGCAACATCCCGGCCTCGGCAAATTCCATGGTCAGCGATTTATGCCCCAACGCGGCTAGCCTCATTTATCCTTAAAGCGTCTGATATATATATAAATGTTATTGAAACCAGCTGCGATGCCGATAAACAACCCTATACCCTTCCCCCAATTCCCGGTTCCCCAGTGCTCATCCACCAGATAACCCAAGCCCGCACCGATTACCGTGGCCACCACTATGGAGATGCCCAGCGAGCTGACACCGGCCAACAAGCGCAGGTATTCCCGCATCTGTTCACTGATAAATCGGCCCAAGCGACCAATCCCAAGGGCTCAAAGCCCTTAATAAATTCGCGACCGGGCTTGCCTTGCCACCCCTGAACAGACCTCGCACCCCGCTTTGGATTCCGGTATGATGCGCCGCTTGTCAGCCACATACGCCATTCACATTTTTTTAACATAGCCCTGGAGCCAGGTCAACAAAATTTTATGCTTTGCCCCAAGCTTCACATATCGGCGACCTTGGCGGAGGCTGAGGCATTATGCCAAGATTACAATCAGTTTACCATGGCAGCCCTGTCAGAACACATTACCCGCGACCTGGGCCAAGCAGCCAGACCTTGCCCGAACACCGAGGAGCGTGCTCGCCTGCATGCATGCCCCCCAATAGCCTTCGCCCGCGGAGTTGTTAGCATGTCCATCGCCCTCCATGCCCAACGCCTTCCACACCAAAAACTACCATCAGGGCCAGGTCATCTTTCGGAAGGGCCAGGACGGCTTCTACGCCTACCTGATCAACCAAGGCAGCGTGGAAGTCTGCCGGGAAGGGAAAGACCAGAAGGTGACCCTAGCCGTGCTCTGGCACGGCTAGCTTTTCGGCGAGATGGCGCTTGTTGATTCTTGCTTTGTTTTGATCGGGCAGTAAGGGAATGTTTCACAGGTTGGCTTGACCAGGTAGGGATTTTTATCCCATTATCCGGAACGTTGGACGTGGATCCAGGAATGAGGAAATGGCCGATGGTGGTAGAACACCCCTGACCCCGAGAGACGGGAATAACTCCCTGCCATCTGGTTGTCATCGTATCTTTCGTTGCAGCCTGCGTCAAGAAGATTATGGGGCTGGGGCGGCGTTTCCCCTGGCCTCGGCCGAAGAGGTGCCCTCGGTTTGGGAGCACCCGGCTTTGGGGGCACGGCTTCGTGCCTGCCTATTTTGATGAAACCCCTAAAGCGATTTGGCTTCGGCGTTTACGCTGCCCTGACTGCCGGACGGTGATCAGGCTGCGGCCGCGGGGCTACTGGGACCGGTTACAAACTTCGGTGAAGACCATTCGGCAAAGCCTTTCCAATAAGCTGGCCCGGAGCAGATGTGACCCTGGCCTGCCGCGCTCCCGCCAGCGCCACTGGCTCAAGGCCTGCTCTGGTCGGACGACTTGCTTGGGGCTTTCGATTGTCTCAGTAGCCGAGGCTTGGCCGCAGCCAGCCGGCCGGCGCAAAGTGAGAGCCCCTCCCTTCCCTAAGCCATCTACCCAAGAATGCCGTTGTCCTGGCCCGGCCCCCCGGTCTACACCTGGGTGAAACACCCCAACGGAGGACCGATATAGACGAGGACCAGAAAAACTATAGCACCTTCCGTTTCAGCGTCATTAGCAACTTTTTTGCCAGGGACTAAATGGAGCGTGGTAAACGGGAGAGGTTGCTGGGGGACAAATGCGCCCAGCGGTGGCAAATCCCCTTCTCAAACCGCACCAGGCTATCGCGCTCCACCATCTTGGGATGAGTCAGGCTCTACCCGCCAGGGCGGCGGCAAGCTGGAATCTCTCTACCCTCTACCGCTTCCTGCACCAGCAGGGGCTGGTGGGCAAACAGGTCGCCCACCTGTCGACCGCAGGCACTTCGAGGCCGAGCAGCCAACGACATTTGGCATAGTGACGCCATGCATGGGCCGGTGCTCCGGGTGGGCGACAACCGGCGTAAGACCTACCTTTTCGCCTTTATCGACGACATGAGCCGCCTGATCGTCCATGCCGAGTTTGCCTCTCCTAGGGCCTGACCACTTATCTACAGGCCTTGCGCCCAGCCCTGCTCAAACGGGAGCTGCCACGCAAGCTCTACCTCGACAACAGCCCAGCCTTTCGCTCCCGCCACCTGGAAGAGATCACCGCCTCCTTGGGCATCGCCTGGTCCATTCACCGCCCTACATGCCTCAGGTCAGGGGCAAGATCGAAAAATTCTTCCCCATCGTCAGGTCCCAGTTTCTCCCCGGCTTCAAAGGCGATACCCTTCGGGACATCAATGAAGCCCTGACGCGCTGGATTAGGGACGTCTATCACCAGCGCAAGTATCTGGGCACCGGACAGGC
>CBCOTF020000116.1:0-14145 GCA_965112955.2 Desulfarculales bacterium | reverse complement strand
AATAGGCAGGCGCGAAGCCGTGCCCCCAAAGCCGGACGCTCCCACACCGGGGGCACCTATCCGGTCGAGGCCAGCTGCAACGAAAAGTACGATGGCAACCAGATGGCAAGGCATTATTCCTGTCTCTCGAGGTCAGGGGTATTTCACCACAGGACCCGCGGCACTGTCTTGTCCAAGCTGGTGGTGTTGTTCGGCGAAGTGCGCGAGAACGTGCGCAACAGCCACACCGAGATCGCCGTGGTGCTGGCAGAGGGAGCACGAGGCTTGGGGGGCGGGGACCGTGGACGTCGTGGACTCGGTGGAAACCCTGGAGCCGGGGAGCATCAAGGAGGTCGCGGGCACCTTTGGCGGCCACCAATTCACCCTGATCGCGGAGATCGCACACCATCAGGAGAGTAGGGCCATGATATTGCTTTTGGACGCGAATCAGCTGATGCAGGAGAGCCGCCGAATATAGAAGTTACGCTATCGGGCCCGGCAAAAGCAAGGGGGCGCTTCGGCAGGAGGCGCCCCTTTGGTTTCAGTCTTTGCAGCTGACGTAACTACATGTTGTAAAGCTCTTCGCCGTAAAGACGGATCCAGTCTTTCTTAAGGGCCTCTACCCCTTCCTTAATCTGCTGCCCCACCCCCAAGATCAGGATAGTGACCCCGCCAGTCTGGATGCAGGGGTAGAGGTACTCCACGTTGACCGCTGCCCGTTTTAGGGGATTGAGCACCGCCAGCAGGCCACCGGCGTGATGAGGCGCCTCGGCGGCTATAACTTTGCTGGTCTTGGCCTCGATGCCCTGGCTGGCCAGAATGTTGGCGGCCTTGTCCGGATTATCGGGCACGAAGAACATCAAGCCCTCTCCGGCCAGCGTGAAGGTGGTGACAAACAGGGCGATGATATTGACACCGGCCTCGCCCATCAACTCGCTGATCCTGGCCAGCTGGCCGGGCTGGTTGGCCATCCTAATGGAAATCTGCTTGACGGTCATGCCGGTTTCTCCTTTACGCGGCCTTTGGTTGCCTCATCTGTCAACCCCCTCAGAACTCTACCGTTATATTAGCCCTCCAGAGGGCTGTTGGCGATGCCTTTCTGGGACTCTATGTCTACTTGACCTCCAGGACCTGGCGCACGCTCAGGGCGCCCTTGTCCAAGGCCTGGCGGTTCAGCTCCAGGACTTTGGGCTTCTTGCCCAGATTGGTCTCGGCCAGGGCCTCCTTGAAGTCGTCTAGGCTCAGGATGCCGGTGGCTTGGGCGAAGGCGCCCATCATCACCACGTTGGCCGAGCGGTCCTGACCCAGCTCGTGGGCCAGGTCGCTGGCCGACACCTTGACCACCTTCAAGTCCTGGCGATTGACCTGGCTGCACACCAGGGTGCTGTTGATAAGCATGATGCCTCCGTGGCGCACCAGGTTGGCGAATTTGAGCAGGCTGGGGTTGTTCATCACCACAGCGATGTCCGGGCTAGAGGCCACGGGGCTGGCGATCTCGTCGTCGCTGACCACCACCGTACAGTTAGCCGTGCCACCGCGCACCTCGGCGCCGTAAGCCGGCAGATAGGTTACGTTTTTACCCTGACGCATACCGGTCAGCGCCAGCAAGTAGCCCATCATCAGCACGCCCTGGCCACCAAAGCCGGCGAATACGCTCTTGATGGTCATTACTCTTCTCCCGCCTTGGCTTGGTAGCCAGTTTCGTCCTTTATCACCCCCAGGGGGAAGACCTGAGCCATAGCGCTGTCGATCCACTTGAAGGCGTCCACGGGGCTCATCTTCCAGTTGGTGGGGCAGGCCGAAAGCACCTCCACTAAGGCAAACCCCAGTTCGTCCAACTGCACCTGGAAAGCCTTCTTGATGGACTGGCCGGCCTTCTTGATGTTCTTGGGGGTGTTGACCGCCACCCTCTCCAGGTAGACGCTGCCCTTGGCCACGGCCAGCATTTGGGTCAGATCCAAGGGAGCGCCGTCGCGGGCGGCCACGCGCCCCTTGGGGGTGGTGGTGGAGCCCATGCCCACCAGGGTGGTGGGGGCCATCTGGCCGCCGGTCATGCCATAGGTGGCGTTGTTGACGAAGATAGCCGTGATTTTCTCGCCACGGTTGGCGGCGTGGATGGTCTCCGCGGTGCCTATGGCCGCGATGTCGCCGTCGCCCTGGTAGGTGAAAACCACCTTGCCGGGCTGCACGCGCTTGATGCCCGTAGCCACGGCCAGAGCGCGGCCGTGGGGGGCCTCGCCCATATCCACGTCGAAGTACTTATAGGCCAAGACCGCACAGCCGGCAGGCGGCACGACGATGCAGCGCTCGCGGATACCCAGATCGTCGATGGCCTGGGCCACCAGGCGGTGTATGATGGAGTGGCCGCAGCCGGGGCAATAGTGGAAGGCGTTGGGCTTTAGGCTCTTGGGGATATCGAATACCTGCTTCATGACAGACCTCTCACCAGGCGCTCCTGGGAGGCGGACTCCTCGTTCAGATGAGCCCCGTAGTAATAGTGGCTGATCTGGTGGGCCACCTCCTCGGGCGTGGGCACCACACCGCCGGGGCGGCCGTAGAAGTGCACTTGGGCCTGACCATTCACCGCTAGACGCACGTCCTCCACCATCTGGCCGGCGTTCATTTCGAAGACCAGCAGGTGGTGCACCACGCGGCTGAGCTGCTCCAGGGGCTTCATGGGGAAGGGCCAGAGGCTCTTGGGCCTAAAGAGCCCCACCTTGAGCCCCATCTCGCGTACCCGCTTGATGGCACCCTTGGCGATGCGGGCCGCCGTGCCGAAGGCCACGATGACCAGGAAAGCGTCGTCGCAGAGATAAGTCTCCCAGTCGGTCTCGGCCAAGGTCACAGCGTCGTACTTGCGCACCAATTTATAGTTGTGGTTCTCAAGGACCTTGGGGTCCAGAAGCAGCGAGAGAATGGTGCGCTGGGTACGCCCTGCGGCGCCGGTCAGAATCCAGTCCTTTACCGGCAGGGATGTCGGGTCGATCATCTCGGGAAAGACCACCGGCTCCATCATCTGACCGATCATGCCGTCGCCTAGGATTATCACCGGGTTGCGGTATTTGTCAGCCAGGTCGAAGGCCTTGATGGTCATATCGCACAGCTCCTGGCAGGAGGCCGGAGCCAGCACGATGCAACGGTAGTCGCCATGGCCACCGCCGCGGGTGGCCTGGAAATAGTCGCTCTGAGCGGGGGCAATGTTGCCCAAGCCGGGGCCACCGCGGATCATGTTAACCACCACCGCCGGCAGCTCCAGGCCGGCCAGGAAGCTGATGCCCTCCTGCTTGAGGCTAATACCCGGGCTAGAGGAGCTGGTCATCACCCGGTCGCCGGCCATGGAGGCGCCGATGACCATGTTGATGGAGGCCAACTCGCTTTCGGCCTGCACGAAGGTACCACCCACATCCAGGAGACGACCGGACATGTACTCCGGCACCTCGTTCTGGGGGGTGATTGGGTAGCCGAAATAGTAGCGGCAGCCGGCGCGCACAGCCGCCTCGCCCAACACGTGAGAACCGCGCATAAGTTGCTTAGCCACGGTACACCTCGATAGCCAGGTCGGGGCAGACCACAGCGCAGAGGGTACACCCAGTGCAGCCCTCCTTGCCCTCGGTGGCCGAAAACTCCGCCGGGTAATAGCCTTTTTCGTTGAGCCCCTTGCTTACCGCGATGCGCCCTTTGGGGCAGAAGGAGACGCAGAGCTGGCAACCCTTACATTTTTCTCGATTTATCTGAATCGCGCCTTTGGCCATAAGCTTCTCCATTTAACGTGGAGCTAAAGGTACACCTATGTACTTTTTGCTAGTCAGCCAGGCGCCGGAGCGACCCTAGCCTTGTCTAAAGAGCAACGGTAGCTGTTCTGTAAAAGAATTTTTTATTAACAGAAGGTTGAAGGCATGTCAAGCAAGCGGCAATATGCCAGCCATGGTTTGACTTTGACAGTGTAGGCTAGGATGGCTAGAATAAAGGCTGGTAGCTTATGATGTCAATAGATTGTATTAACTAAATAAATAGGGGTCCATGGGCGGCTGCGCCTGCGACCAGGATGACGCCATGCTGAGCCGAGAAGCCTTGCACCGTCTGTAACAGCATCACCAGTTCCCCAGCGAGTACATGTTCAAAGTCATCGGCTTCGCCAGCCCGAATTTTCTGCCCGCGGTGCGCCGGGCGACGGAGTGGTGCTGGGCAATCTGGAGGAGCCGGGGCGCCTGATGCGAGTCTTTACATACTCGGGGGGGCTAGCTATCCGTAACCTTAGGGGGCTAGCTATCCGTAACCTTAGGAGGTGAGCGTGGCCAACGCCGCCCAGGTGCTGGCCATATATGCAGCGCTCAAGCTGGTACAGGAAGCAGTCGTCCTGGTCTAGGCCCAGTGCCTGGGATTCCATAACGGGTCGTGAGGGCTCTGCCCCGGCCGGCCTCGCCGGCTCCCGTAGGGGCATAATCGAACAAAAAAAGGGCTATTTTCTGTAGGCTACAGCCACTCGGAGGTGGGGCGCAAAAACCAGGAGGTGTCGGGGTCGACGCTAGCGATGCGGCGCACCACCAGTTCGGCGAAGGCTTGGTCAAGCTGCCCCTTGGGGGCGTTCCAGAAGTTGAGCACATTAGCGCGGGTCAGAGGAGCGCCGCCGTCGGAGAGCGCTATCAAGAGCAGGTAGAGGCTGATGGCCGGCACCGACAGGCCCGTCTCGAAGATACGCTGTTCCATGGCTTCTCCTGGCTCTAGTCCCCTGGCCGCAGATGATCCCCGGCTTCCAGCGCTTAAACATAGCATACCCCGGCCGCCCAGTCACGATGGCGGGGGCCAAGAAAGAAAAGGTTAGCACATGCGACTTCCCGCCCTGGTTTTCCCTTGCACCGCCCCGCGCCGCTCTCTTTTCAGCCTGTTGTGGCCCCTGTTCGAGCCGGTGGTGGTGCTGGAGCCCGCCGGGCTCGGCGCCGCCGGCGCCTCACCCCTGGCCGCCGCCGGCCTGATGGAGTACCGTCGCCCGCCCGCCGACCCCCTGGCCGCCCAGGACGGCCAGGACTGCCAGATGGGTCGTCTGTTGGCCCAATGGGAAGCCTGGGCCGTGCAACATAAGGGCAGCGTACTTTCGGAGGCCTTGAAGGCCGGTATAAATCTGCCTGATCCTGGCCACGAGGCCTACCGCGAGCTGCGTCGGGGCATAAAGAGCGGCCGGCCGGAAGCCAGCCCCCTGCTGGCCGCGACGCCCCAATTTGACGGCGACCTTTTTTTACGCCTTATGCAGCTCAAGGACCTGGAGACAGCCCAAATGGAAGAATTGCAGACCAAGGTGGAATCGGGCCAGGACCGTCTGGCGCAGATCATAGGCCTGGAGGAAGAGGATGCCCTGCCGGCTGACTATGATGAACCCTTCTGGCAGAAGTTACCGCCACTGGATTATGACCCCTCCGTCGATCCCCACCTGGAGCGCCGCCTGGGGGCGTGGGCCGGCCTGGCCCACCGCACCCGAACCGGACCGGCTTGCCTGGCCACCGCCGACTTGAAGGCGGTGCAGCGGCTGATCACCGCGGCTAACCGCCGCCTGCTGCTTTCGCCGTCAGCCCAGGGCTTTACCTCGGCCCCAGGTGGCGACCCGAATCCGAATAGCCCCCTAGCCCAGGAGGCGGCTCGCCTACTGCTACCCAGCCTGGAGCACCTGAGTGACGAGCTGCTATTGGAGGTCAAGCAAGGCTTGAAGCAGGAGAGAGCGCTGCCCCAGATACGCCAGGGGCTGCACAACCTGCTGACTCGCTTGGCCCAGGAGCACTGGTCACCGGGCCTGGGCCGGGAGCTGGCCCAGTCGGCCCGCATGCTGGCCGAGTCCCTGGCCGGCCACCTGACGGCCTTGGGCTTGGAGCTGGGCGCACCCACTCGCGGCTTGAGCATCCTGGCCCTGCCGGGTCTAAGCCAGGAAAAGGTACTAGAGCTCATGGCCGGCCAAGGGGATGAGGGGTTGCCAACCCTGGCTGACTGGCCGCAAGGCTGGCCCGCCGGGTCCTGTCCTCTGATTGCCGCGTGGTGAAAGAGGCTACTTGAGAATTTGCATACGCTTGAGATCCGGCGGGTAGATGTAGCGCGGGTCCATGGTGTAGATCACGGGCAGGCCCCAGTAAACCCAGCCGTTGACCCGGCCCCGCTGGCCGAAGTGGGACGACAGGCGTTCGGCCAACTTTTGCTGCTCCTTGGAGACCAGGGGGGTGCCCCAGAAGCCGTGGCGGATGTTGTACACCCGCTTGAAGCCAGCCTTGACCAGGGCGTCTGCCGCGTCGGCACCCTCGTCGCCATCGCTGGAGAGCACGATCAGGCGATCCTCGGGTTTGAAAAGGGACTGTACCACGCCCAGGAAGTCGGGGTTGGGCTCGAGGGTGACCTGATAGCCGGTGTAGGGGGCCTTGCCGCCCTGGAAGGGGCCGTCCTGTATCTGGAAGTCGCTGGTCAAAAAGCGCCAGGGCACGTTGTAGGCCTGGGGCGGATGCCCCAGAAGCATGTACTCAGCGCGGTTGCGCGCATCAATGAGAAAGGTAGCCTTGGGGTCCTGGCCCAGCATCTCCAGGGCCTCCAGGGGCTCCAGGGTGTTGGCCCGGCTGGCTTCGCGAGCCGAGGCATTCAGGGCACAGCTCAGGGCCAGACCCAGGATCGTCAGGCAAGTCAGGAAAAAGCGCATGGCGAGTCTCCCGGTAAAATTACCTTAAATTCCAACGTAATGTTACGCAAGGTCCAAAAAGTTGTCAACGTCGCCTCCAGTGCCTTTGCCTTATGGTAGTTGCTACCCGGCTCATACTTGTGGTCGCTACACGGCTTCTACGGGAGCCGGCGGCCTTGGTCAAGAGGATGGCGCCAACCAACCCATATATGCTCAGCCGGTGGCATCGGGCTGCGTTGACCCTAGCCCCCCAGCATGCTATGATTCGCACTAGCCATTAATTTTCACCACTTGTGTCGGCAAAATACTGGAATGTCCCATGAATTTGGAACTCGAGGCACCACCATTTTGGACGCCGCGCTGGCCAAGGCCGGGCAGATGGCCGAGTTGTATGTGGAAGAGAGCTCCGGCCTGTCGTCTGTCGGTAGTCATGGACGACGGCAAAGTCGAGAAGGTCATCGGCGGCGTGGACCAGGGCGCCGGTCTACGCCTGATCCACGACCTGCGCACGGCCGACGCCCACACCAACGACCTGAGCCGGGAAGGCCTGTTGCCCCTGACCAAGGACCTCTCGGCCCTGGCGGCCGGACCGCGGGTAACGCCAATCGCAGCTAGGCGCTTGGAGCCGGGGCGGCGCTACCAGGTGCTTAAACCCCCCAAAAACGTGACCACGTCGGCCAAGGTGGAGCTGGTACGGGCGGCTAACGCCGCGGCGCGAGGCGTGGATAACCGGGGGCGCCAGGTGCGGGTGATGTACTTGGAGCGGGTGCAAAAGGTGCGGGTGGTCAACACGCTCGGCGTGGAAGCCTGGGACAAGCGCGTGCATCTGGTGCTGGTCGTGCACTGCCGACAACGGCCTAATGCAGGTCGGCTACGAGACTGCCGGAGGCCTGGGGGGCCTAAGGTGGCCCGGCAGGCCGTGATGATGCTCGGCACACGGCCGGCCCCGGGCGGGGCCATGCCCGTGGTGTGCTTTATAGCAGCGCCGGGGGCACTATGGGTGCACGAGGCCGGAGGGCACGGACTGGAGGCCGACTTGGTGCTGGAGGGCATAACCGTTTACCAGAACAAGATCGGCCAGCAGGTGGCCGCCCCTTGGTCACGGTTATCGACGACGCTAACCTGTCCGGCAAGCGCGAATCTTCGGGCTTGGACGACGAGGGCACCCCCAGCTGCAAGAACGTGCTCATCGAACGGGCGTACTCAAGGGCTACATGAACGATCGCCTCTCGGCCATGAAGCTGGGGCTGGAGCCCAGCGGCAACGGTCGCCGCGCGAGCTACCGCCAGCGCCCCCCCTCTCCGCATGACCAACACCATCATCGCCCCTGGTGACGACGACCCCCAGGCTATCATTCGCGACACGCCCAGCGGGCTTCTTGTGAAGAAGATGGGCGGCGGCCAGGTGAACACGATTAACGGCGATTTCGTCTTCGAGGTGGCCGGGGGCTATCTGATCGACAAGGGCTAGGTGGGCGAACCGGTACGCGGGGCCACCCTCACCGGCAGCGGCGGCGGCCCCCAGGTGCTTATGCATATCAACCGCGTGGCCAGCGACCTGGGCTTCGGCCTAGGCACCTGCAGCAAGAAGGGGCAGGACTCGCCGGTGACCGACGCCCAGCCCATCCTGCGCATCCCCAACATGGTTGTGGGCGGGCCTGTACCAGGATTAGATTATATGCCCGCTGGCCCCCAACCCGCACGCCTATTATGGGACCAGGGCGGCCTATGGTCGTTGTTCACCCTGCGCGCCTGTCGGGAACAGGGCCTGGCCATCACCCCCATAAGCGCCGCCCAGGTGTCCGCCGGTGGCCTGGCCGGGGCGGGGCTACTGGTGGTGCCAGGCGGTTGGCCGTCCCGTAAGCTTAAGGCTTTGGGAGTCAGTGGGGCGCAAGCGGTGCGGGATTTCGTACAGGCCGGAGGCCGGTACCTGGGGTTTTGCGGCGGAGCTGGCCTGGCGTTAAGCGTTCCCGACGGGCTGGGCCTGGTGTCCCTGGGGCGGGCCGAGGGCCCCCAGCGCCTGCCGGGCCTCAGCGGTCCCCTGTGGGTGGCTCCCGGCCCGGCGGGGGAGGGGCACCCCCTGTGGCGTGGGCTGGACCAGCCCAGCCTGTTGAACGTGTGGTGGCCGGCACAGTTTGCAGAACCCACGGCTCCTGAGCTGAAAGTGTTGGCTGTCTACGGCCCGCCGGGGCCGGACCTATGCACCGCCGATATGCGGATGAATGAGGTGGATGCCGCCCGTTGGCCCGATCATGAGGCGGCATACGGCCAACGTCTGGGCCCCTTCAGTCTGGAGGGGCGGCCGGCCATGATACAGGCCCGGGCGGGGCGCGGTTTATTGCTGCTCAGCTACCCTCACCTGGATACCCCCGGCGACATCCCCGGAGGCCGGGCCCTGGCCAACCTCTGGCGGGCCTGGCTGGACAGCGAACCCAGCCCGGGGCCGGCGGCCCCGGAGCAGGGCAGGAAGGCCCCTGCCTTGGCCGGCCGCCTGGCGCGTCAGGCCCAAGACCTGTGGCAGCTTGGTCTGGATCTAGGCCTATGGCGCCCCCGCCACCCGGAGATGCCCCTCTGGCGGCGAGGTGTACGTGGCCTGGAGTTCTGGGAGCTCTGCTGTTTATGCCAGGCCGTGGCCCAGGCCACCGGGCCAGGAGAGACGGAGCTTATCCTGCTGCGAGAACTGGCCGCAGCCCTGGAACCGATTTGGCGACAGGCGCCGGAGGTGCTGGAGGCCCAAGCAGCCCGCCTGGGCGGCTGGCAGCCACCGGAGAGCGGCGCCTGCCTAGAGCGGGCCTGGTTTCCTGCCCCACGCCGCCTGGATGGTCCCCTCGCCCGGGTGCTCCTCCTCTTGGAGCAGGCGCTGCTGCAATTGGAGAGCTACCGCAGCCCGGGATCGGCTTGCAGCGGGGAAAGCGGTTGACAGGCGGGGAGGCTGACGGTTTATTAGTGACGTGAAAAAATTAAATCGCTATACTACGGCAGTATTTGAGGAGTCGCCCATGTATCGTTCCCTGCGCGTTCTGGCTCTGTTGCTTTTGGCTATCTGCTGGCTGGCGGCCCCCCTGCCGGCCCGAGCCGAAAGCGTTGACCTGGGGGTCATCACCGTCAAGGACAAGACCCTGGCCGAGAGCATCCGCCAGAAGCTGCTCAAGGGCGAGAGCTTCGAGGCTCTGGCGCGGGCCAATTCCGTGGGACCCACCGCCCAGCGGGGCGGCCGCCTGGGCATCGTGTCCGAGGAGCGCTTGCGCAACGAATATCGCCAAGCGGCCAAGAAGCTCAAGCCCGGCCAGCCCAGCGCCGTTATCCCCACCGAGGATGGGTACAATCTGCTGATGCGCTTCGATCAGGCACCGGAGGCAGCAGCACCCAAGGCCTCCGCAGCGGGCGCGCCCATGGCCCGCCCAGGACCAGCCGCCGACTCCCCCCAGCTGGCCGCCCGCCTGGAGGTAATGGCCGGGCTGGAGAAAATGACCGCAGGGACGATGAAGGCCTCGGAGGCTCATTTTTCCAAGGCCCTGGGGTTCAATCCTTGCGAGGACAGCGCCACTTTTTTATTGGAAGTGGCTCGAGGCGCCCTGGCCGGCCAGGTCAGGCCCGAGGCGGCCAAGGCCTTTGGCGAGGGCTTTTTGAGGATGTTTAACGGCCAGAACCAAGAAGCCGTGGCCAACTTCCGCAAGGCCAAGCAGCTTGACCCCAAGCTGTGGCAGGCCACCCTCTTCGAGGCCAACCTTATAGCCGGCGGCGGCAAGACGGCCGCGGCCACGGCCCTGCTTCAGCAGTTGCTCAAGGAAAACCCAAACCTGGCCAGACCCCACCTCACCCTGGGCCTGATCTACCAGGACCAGCAGCAGCTGGACCAAGCTGCTGATGAGTTCAAGAAGGCCCTGGCCGTGGCTCCTGAGTTGGCCGAGGCCCACTACTCCCTGGGAAATCTAGCCCTGGGCCGGGGCCAGATGGAGGAGGCCGAGCGTGAGCTAAAGGCCGCTGTGGCTGCCGATCCCTACAAGGAGGAGGCCATCAACGGACTGGGTCTGGTTTTCGGCTTCACCGGACGCTCCCAGGACGCCGAGAAGGCATACAAGAAGGCTTTGGAGCTAAACCCCGACTATGCTGCAGCCCATGTCAACCTTGGCAACCTCTATGGGAGCGGCGGGCGGCTCAACCAGGCCATAGACGAGTTCGTCAAGGCCCTGAACCTGACACCCAACCTGGCGGCCGCCCACAACGGCCTGGCCACGGCCTACGCCATGAAGGAGGAATGGCCTACGGCCATCCGTCACGCCGACATGGCAGTCAAGCTGGGCCTACCGGTGGCGGATGTGCTGATGCAGAAGCTGG
The DNA here is from genome assembly GCA_965112955.2 of Desulfarculales bacterium. GTDB lineage: Bacteria > Desulfobacterota > Desulfarculia > Desulfarculales > Desulfarculaceae > JACRDC01. Next base: position 3,183 of record CBCOTF020000116.1, on the reverse strand, counting down.
CCCCCTACCGCAAGTAGACCGCTTCTCGGTATAAACCCCAGGGGCGGCTAGGCCCCGGGCAGATTGTGCCCGCCCCTAGCCTTAGAGGCACCGGCCCCTCTAGCGCCTGCATTCAGGCTGACTTCGACAGGTTCATAGGCGGGCTATGGACAGCCCGCCCGAAATTGCGCCAAATTATACTTTACGCAAATTCGAAAGGGTGCCAATTTTTACTTTTGGCAAGCGCCAAAAGAGGAAAACCATGGATAACTTTCTCCGACATACTCCTAGGTGGCCTCGGGCAGGTCCAAGAGCGACCACACCATCTCCGCCCGGGCCAGGGCGACGGGGTCCTGGCGCTCGTCAAGGCCCAGCAGCGGCAGGCTAACCCCGGCCAGGACCTGGCCGTCTTCCCTGGACTCCAGCACCTCTATGACCTCCGCCCCTTTCTGGCGGCGTCGGCGTTTGGCAACCGCCCCCCGGGCCTTTAAGCGCTTGAGGGCCATAAGCCCGCGGAAATCGGGGGCCGGCAGGTGCAGCAGGCGTTCCAACAGCCCCCGCCAGGGTTGAGGGTCCAGGCCCAAATCAGCCAGCAGGCAACTAGCTAGCCCGGCCGGACTGCTGGCATAGTCTCTCCCCGTCCGCAGGCTCTGCTCCTCGGCGGTCAGATAGGCCTCCAGCGCCTCGGCCAGCCCCTGCCGGGTGGCTGGCGGCAGCTCCCAAGCCACCCGGTGCAAAAACCCCCGCAGGCGGGTCAGGTTCTGCTGGGCCCGCTCCAGGCCGCGAAAATGGGGCCGGCCCAGGTTGTCATACTCCAGATCGCGGCCAATTATCCGCAGATAGCCGAGGACCACGGCCGTCCGCAGGCAATCCAACTCCCCGGGAGCCAACTTGGGCAAACTCAGGAGCACTTCCTGCAAAGCCACCTCAGGCATCTCACCGCTGGTTTCGATTATGAAGCATTCGTCCTCCAACCAGGAGGGGCAGCGTGTTTCCAGATGATTGGTGGCCATTTATTTTGTCCAAAAATACAAGTTGCCGTTGTCAACCGTGCCGGCGGATGTTAAAAAAATTAGACTACCCTAATGGTTGCCCTAGGCGGCCACGTGGCCGGCCAAGTAAGTTCCATTTATACTTGGCCAGCTTCCAGGACGCCAGGCCAGCCGACGCGACCAGACCCTCAATGGGCCGGGTGCTCCCGGTCCTGATCAGGAAGGCAACACAATGGGCGGTGATTTTCATACCAACTACCGCGAGGAGACCCTTATCTCCCGCCTGGAAAATTCGCGCCAGTCAGCCTGGTGGCGCCAGCTGATGCAGCTGGGCGACTGCGCCGACGAGCTAGCCCAGCGCCTGGCGCTCAAACTGGTGGACCGCCAACTCATAGAGACCACCAGCCAGCGCGATGTGGAGGAGCAATTGGCCGGCGCGCTGGGTGAATTGCTGCAAGCCGAGGATTTTGACATCCAATACGCCATAGCGCCTTTGCGCAATCTGGTGCAGCGCCCCAACCGCATCAGCCTCTACATAACGGCCTTTGTCATTGAGCGTCTGATCAACCACCCCAAGGTGGTGGATGTCTACGGCACCGACGAGGAGCTCTACAACGTGGTCAATCAAGAGGTCTCCCGCCTTATCCGCTAACTCAGGACGCCTCAGGGGGCGCCTCAAGCTCAAGCTGCCCGAGTCGGGCTCGACGGCTTGCTTGTTTTTTGGGGGATGGTTGGCCCGAAAAACCCACAACCCCGGTGCCCGGCCGGCGCTATAGGCAGTGGGGGCTATCCTACCGCGGCGCGCAGACGGCCCGTCTTGATGGCAAAACTGCCGGTGCTGCCGCCTTTGTCCGTGATCTCCTGCTCGCGAACCAAAAAACGGTCTTCTGAGTTCTTCAGCACCAATGAGGCCAGGGGCCCTCTGCTCTCCACCAGGGCCTCGACACGACCGCGTACGTCCAGCCATACGGTGTTATTTTTCGGATTAATTTGACAAAAGCTCTCTGGTTATCCTGGATTGATCTAATTCTTCCTTTGTCATTTGATCAAATCAATTCTGTTGCGGCGATGCGGACATATTTCGGGAAGACGACCTGAGTCTGCGCTTCGGCGGCAGCTATGAACGCGCCTTGGGCCAGGTGGTTGGCTCTTCGGAAGAGGCCACCGGAGCCCTGCTGTATGGCGGTAACGGCCGGATCAGAGAAGAGGCTCTGTGTGGTGCTTGCGATTTTGAAGTGGTTCAGGAGGTAGGCCTGCATGTCCTAAAGGGAGCCGCCGGCCAGATGACTTCTGGCCATGACCTTGGAGGTCAGGAGCAAGGAAGTTCTGTAATATTGAAGAGGTCGGCGAAGTTGTTCTTACCGGCTAGGATGATGGGCAGGATTGGCTTGGAGTCTCCCTGAAACTGAGTGATTGTATGCAACTCGGCCAGGACTTGAAGCCTGAGGAGGGAAGCTTTATCGATGATGAGAACGGCCCTGGAGACGCTGGCGGTGTCCTCTTCGAGCTCGACGCAGATTTGCCTGTGTAGTTCCAGGATGGAGCCCTGTGCGGCGGGGACCCAGGTGATCTGATACTCGGATGGATGCCGTCTGCTAACGGCCCCGGGCAAGGCGGTGGATTTCCCGCTGCCCACATCTCTGGTGGCCAGGGCTAGTGCGCTGAGGCGGATGGCGTATCCGGAGCGTTTGGCCACGTTGATGACCTCGGCGGTCTGCATTATTTCCTTGGGTGCCAGGTCAGAACCGAGGGGCTCCCTAGTGAGGGCAAAGACGGCGCGGTAGTTTGGTTTCATGAATTGCTGACCTCAGAGCCTGGTTTTTATTAGAAAAAGTAGCCGTCAGTGGGGGCCGTGGTAGGGCTGGATTCCCAGCGCAGCAGATGGTGGTCGCGCTTGACCTTGCAATTGACGGCGAGGTTCAGCAACCTGAGCAAGCCGTGGGAGCGAGCTCTCAATAGGACCTCTACGCGGCGCGGTCGGGGTCATGGTCGTGGTAAAGGAGGATGATTTGCTTGCTCATCAGAGGCACTGGGGCCCCGTATAGCCTGTCGGCCAGGGAGACGGTGAGGTCCAGGGCCACGCGGCGCGTGGCCTTTTTTCTGAAAGTAGTCTTCCGAGTCGGCGTAGTCCGGCCTGGCGCACTCCATCTTGCTGGTGAAGCGTTGCAGGGGGGCCTGTCCGGTGCCCAGATGCTTGCGCTGGTGGTAGACG
>CBCOTF020000115.1:0-4648 GCA_965112955.2 Desulfarculales bacterium | reverse complement strand
ATGAAGCCCCCATAGCGATTTGGCTTCGGCGTTGCCTCTGCCCTGCCTGCCGGGCAGTGATTAGGCTGCGGCCGTGGGGCTACTGGAGCCGGTTCCAGGCTCCGGTAGAGACCACTCGGCAAGGCCTTTTCAATAAGCTGGCCCGGGACAGATGGGACCTTGGCCTGCCGCGCTTCCGCCAGCGCCACTGGCTTAAGGGCTTGCTGCGGCAGGTAAGGCCTATACCTGGGGTAAAGCTGTTCGGGCGACCTGCTTGGGGCCTTCGATTGGTTCAGTGGCCGCGGCCAGCCGGTCGGCGCAAAGTGAGAGCCCTTTCCTTCCCTGAGCCATCTACTCAAGGGTGCCGTTGTCCTGGCCCGATCCCCCGGTCTACACATGGGCGAGACACTCTTATGGAGGACCGACATGGATGAGGACCAGAAAAAACGAATAGCCATCTTCCGTTTCGACGTCATCAGCGATTTTTTTGCCAGGGACTACATGGAGCGTGGTGAACGGGAGAGGTTACTGGGGGACAAATGCGCTCAGCGATGGCAAATCCCTTTCTCCAACCGCACCAGGCTGTCGCGCTCCACCATCCTGGAGTGGGTCAGGCTCTACCGCCAGGGCGGCGGCAAGCTGGAATTCCTTTCCCATGGTCAGGAAAGACCGGGGTGCAGCAGGGCCTTGGACGAGAATACCGACCAGGCCCTAGTCCACCTGCGCAAGGAACTGCCCACTGCGTCATTGACTACCCTCATTAGCGAAATGATGCGGCCGACGCTTGGCCTCGCTCGACGTGGCCCTCAAGGCGCCTACCGTCTACCGCCTACCGCTTCCTGCACCAGCAGGGGCTGATGGGCACAAATAGGTCGCCCCATCTATCGACCGCAGACGCTTCGAGGCCGAGCTGCCCAACGACATTTGGCAGAGTGACGCCATGCAGCATGGGCCGACGCTCCTGGTGGGCGACAAACGGCGGTAAAATCTACCTCTTCGCCTCAATCGGCGACATGAGCCGCCTGATCGCCTATATCGAATTTTACTTCTCCGAGGGCCTGGCGATTTATCTACAGGCCTTACGCTAGGCCTTGCTCAAATTGGGGGTTATCACGCAATCTCTGTCTCAACAACGGCCCAGCTTTCCGCTCTCATCACCTGGAAGAGATCACCGCCTCCCTGGGCATCGCCTTGGTTTACTCACCGCCATACGTGCCCCAGGGCAAGGGCAAAATCGAAAGATCCTTCCGTACCGTCACGTCCCAGTTTCTCCCCAGCTTCAAGGGCGACACCCTTCGAGACATCAATGAGGCCCTGGAGTGCTGGATTAGGGACGTCTATCACCAAGATGGAATGCGTCCGGCTGGCCCTACGCTGACCTGGAAGACTACTTCAAAAAAAGGGCTCCGCGCCGCATAGCCCTGGACCGCACCGTCTCCCTCGCCGGCAGGCCATATGAGGCCCCAGTGCCTCTGATCGGCAAGCAAATTATCCTCCACGACCACGATCATGACCACGACCGCGTAAAGGTCCTACTGGAAAATCGCTCCCAAGGCTTGCTCGGGCCGCTGGACCTCGCCCTACTGCGCTTGGAATCCAGCTCCACTACGGCTACCATTGGCGGATCCCTTCCCTTGCAAAAACCAGACCCGGAGGTCAGCACCTCATGAAACCAAACTACCGCGCCTTCTTTGCCCTCACCAGGGAGTCCTTCGGCTCTGACCTGGAGCCCAAGGAAATAATGCAGACCGCTGAGGTCCTCGGCGTGGCCAAACGCTTCGAATACGCCATCTAATCCTGCCCATCATCTTGGCCGGCTAGAACAACCTCGCCAATCTCCTCATATACAGAACTTCCCTGCCCTTGGCCTCCAGAGTCGTGGTCAGAAGCCACCTGGCCGGCGTCTCCTGCCAGAACATACAGAACTACCTCCTGCACCACCTCAAAATCGCAGGCGTCAAACAAAACCTCTTCTCTGATCCGGCCGTTATCGCCATACAGCAAGGCTCCGGCGGCCTCTTCCGAAGAGCCAACCACCTGGCCAGAGGCGCGATCATAGCTGCCGCTGAGGAGCAGATTCAGGTCGTTTACCCAGAGCACGTCCGCATCACCGCAACAGAATTGATCTGATCAAATGAGAAAAGAAGGACTAGTCCAGGATAATCAGAGAATTTTCGTCAAATTAATCCGAAAAACAACACCAGGTACCGCTCTTGCCCTGACTTGGACAGGCAAACGCCAGTGAAACAAAAAACACCAGCCCAAAAGCGGTGCCTTATCTCAAAAACTGCTAATTTTATAGATAACTAACCGTTTTTATAAGATCATTTTTAGCCGTTACGCCTGTCTTGGACAGCACTGAGAGGTGATGTTGAAAGTTCTAAGCCGTTGGCAAAAGGCCGGCGGCTGGCTGGGGAGGAAGCCCATGCCCCGCCGACCGCTCGCCAGAGCCGCTGCCAGGAGGTAATCAAAAGGCTGTTGGCCCAGGGCCTGAGCTTCATGGCCCGCAAGGGGGTGCAGGCCTGCCGGGTGGAGGAGATCACCGCCGCCGCGAGGGTAGGCAAGAGCACTTTCTTAACCCATTTTGCCTCCAAGGGGGCCTTCGTGGCGGCGTTGGTGGACCAGGTGCTCAGCGACTTGGCCCGGCGCGGGTGCGCCCCCTGGGGCTGGGGTCCTCTGATAGCGAGTCCCTGCTGGCCGGCGAGGCACGGTGCATCTGCGTTATTTTCAGCTTAGCCCTGAGGCCGCCGCCTTGCTCATCCAGGCCTGCGGGCTGGATCAGGATAGCCTCGCCGAACGGCAGGCGGTCGACCGCCTGACTGTCCACCTGGACATGGTGGCGGCGATGCTGGCCCCGGCGGCGGTGCCACTGGGCTGGCCGGCTGAGCACGGCTGCGAGCTGGCCCTGGCGGTGCTGGCCTTATGCTGCGGCTTTTTTTGGTTCGGGCAGTCCCTGGGCCGGGGAAGCGAAAGCCCCGCGGCCCTGCTGGATCGCTTGGGGCGCTTGACTGCCGGGGCCTAGCCCGGCGGGATTAGGGCAGGCTCGAAAGATCGAGCGCGGCTTCACCAATGAGCCAAGGCGAGGGGGAAAGCAGCCATGAGCCACGGCGGGGGGGAGGCCGGAAACTATGCCCCGGGGCGTGGACTCCGCCCAGGGGCCGGTGGAGGCGGATCAGTACCAGTCAGTACCAGGCGGTGCGCATCACCTGCTTGTCGTAGGTGGGCTGGTGGGATAACCAGGCCGTGTTGAGGCCGGTGTCCCAGGCCGGCGGGCTTAACAAGGCCGGACAATGGGGCGTGGCCTTGGGACTAGGGCAATGCCACTGGAGGCGGCTATCTGCTGGCAGTGGAGGCCCTGGACGGCTCGCTAAGGTGCGTCCTCATGGACAGGGCCTGGAACCCGGCCTCCCTGGACTGGTGCGGATTCCAGGGAAATGGGTCATGCATTCCATTTGAAGAGGGCCACCTAATCCGGTGATGTGGGCCGGATGGCCGTGGCACGACACTGCTAATTTTTATACTATACCATAGGGATTTTATCGCCGGCTAAGCTTGTCAGCTTCTTTCTCATGGACTCTCCGTTCAAATTTATCTTGTAGGCGTTATGGATCAGGCGATCGAGGGTGGCATCGGCCAGAGTGGGATCGTTGATGGTTCGCGTCACTGGCCCACGGGCACTTGGGCGGTGACGATGATGGAGCCTCGGCCGTAGTGGTCTTCCAGGTTAGTCTTGGAACTGGCGACGATCATCTTTTGATAGCTGCCGTCCCCTCGAGCCGCGGCCATTTCGCGTAGGAGGGCGGACACTCTCTTATAGGAGACTGAGTAGCCTGCCAGACAAGCCTTTTGTGGCCCAGAGCGTAGGTGAGAAAGCTTTTGCCTACGCCGGTGGGTCTGCTGATGAGCAAGTTGTAGTGTTTGGCAATCCATCGGCATGAGGCCAGAGCCATGATGAGGTGACTTGTCCATGCCGCGCATTTGCCGGTAGTCGATGTCCTTCAGGCAGGCGTAATGCCGGCGCTTGGCCTTGGCCAGCCTGTTGCTGAGCCGGCGGTCTTCTCTATGGGTGGCTTCACTATCCATTATTCAGGCCTAGTCTTTCATCGAAGCCCCGTTCCTGGGCCTCGGGAGTGCTCAGCTGTTTCTCTAAGGCCTTGAGCATGCCCTCCCGCCCCAGGGAGCGGAGCTTGTTCAGGGTGGGACTAATCAGCATGACTTCCTCCTTGGGCGGTCAAGAAGTAGCCGGCTCCGCGGATGTTGGGGTAAAGGATGGGACTGGATTCCGGGGCCGGCGTCAGCAAAGGAGCCTTGTCCCGTTTCTCGTCGACGATGCGCTCTACGCTTTTGGAGCTGAAGGCCCCATCGGCCAAGGCCCTCAGGCAGGCGGCCTCCACTCGCACCTCACCATGTTTTTTGGCCATGGTGACCAGGCTTAGGCAGGCCCTGAAGCCTTGCTGAGGATGCGCCCGCCGGCTCATGATCCCCTCGGTCAGCTTGGCCGTGGTCTCGCCGATCTTGTGTATCCAGTTGGTGATTCCTTCGGGGGTCCATTTGGCGTGCTCCTGGTGGGAGTGAGGCATGTGCTCGGCTAGGATAGGTTGAAACCGCTTTGCCCCAGGATGCGACGGTGGCTGGCCACCCGCTGGCCCTTGTGGAAGCATTCCACCGT
>CBCOTF020000114.1:0-6759 GCA_965112955.2 Desulfarculales bacterium | reverse complement strand
TTTATCTCAAAAATTGCTAAATTTATAGATAATTAACCGTTTTCATAAAATTATTCTTAGCCGCTACGCCTGTCTTGGACAGCACTGAAGCCTAGTGTTCTTTTCAACTAGAATTTAGGGAACGCCAACCGGTTGACTGGGCTTCATGGCCGTGATATTTTGGTAACATAATTATTATATCATCGCACTCAACATATAGGGAGAGCACCGTAAACGAGCCGGCGCCCATAAGGGCTTAATAGGGAAGACGGTGAAACACCGTCGCGGTCCCACCGCTGTGACCGTGGACGAAACCCGCAGGCAAGCCACTGCCGCGATTTAACGCGGCGGGAAGGCGCGGGGAGTAGGCTGATCCGGAAGCCAGAAGACCTGCCGTTTCGTAGTAACATAACCCCATAAGCCCGTGGAAAGGCCGTGGGGACCTGGGTCGAAGAAAAAGGGTGCAGACCCCGGGAGTCAAGGCTTCCCGGGGTCTTTTATTGTACCGCCCCGGGAAGCGAGGCGGTCTCTATGCTTCCCGTTTCTAGTTCCCGTTGGCGTCGTTTGTGGCTGACGGCCTTGAGCATCATGGCCTGTCTGCTTCTGCCTCTTGCCGCCTTGGCCGCGGAGCATGGGGCCGTTCAGCCGGGCAAGAAGGCCATCCTACTGGTAAGTTTTGGCACCAGCGTGCCCCAGGCCAGACAGGTTTTCGCCAAGATCGAGGACGCAGCCAAGGCCCGCTTCCCCGGAGTGGAGGTACGCTGGGTCTTCACCGCCAAGAAGATCCGCCATAAGCTGGCCCAGGAGGGGCAAGTGATTCTTGCCCCGGCCCAGGCCCTGGCCAACCTGGCCGAGGACGGCTATACCCAGGTGGCTGTCCAATCCCTGCATATCATCCCCGGCGAGGAGTTCGAGGATCTCAAAGAGACGGCCCGACGTTTCGCGGGCATGCCCAAGGGACTCAAGCAGGTGGAAGTAGGCCCGCCCCTGCTCATGTCCTCCGAGGATATGCAGCGGGTGGCCCGGGCCATGCTGACCCACGCCCCCAAGGAACGCCGGCCCCAGGAGGCCCTGGTCTTCATAGGACACGGAACCCCCCACCAGGCCAACGCTGTCTATGCGGCCATGGCCTATCACTTGCAAAAGCTGGATCCCCACACCTCCCTGGCCACCGTGGAAGGCTTCCCCAGCCTGGAAGCGGTGCAGCAGGAGCTTAAAGCACGCGGCAACAAGAAGGCCTGGCTCATTCCCCTGATGTCTGTGGCTGGCGACCACGCCCAAAACGATATGGCCGGCAAGGAGGCTGATTCCCGGGCTTCCCGGCTGGGGCAGGCCGGCATTGACTGCCAGCCGGTGCTCAAGGGTATGGCCGAGTATCCCGAGGTGGTGGCACTGTGGATGGAGCACTTGCAGCAGGCCTGGGACCGTTTGGGCAAGGAGTAGCGCCATGAACGAGGCCGATTTGAACGCCCTTTGGGAAACCATGGAACAGCTGGCTGCTTCCCTAGAGGCCCCCAGCCCCCCCAGGGAGCAGTTGGCCGTGGCCCTGCAAGGCTGCCTGGCACAGGTGCTAAAGTACCCCCCCGAGCAACTGGTGACACGGGCCGAGCAGTCGCCGCTGCCCACCAGACCTCTGGTGAGCTGGCTAGTTTACAAGGCCGAACGCCTGGGCGACGCCCCAGCGGCTTTAGCCCTGCGTCAATATTGGCAAACTACTCGACAGGCCGGCGCGGGCCCCATCATCCTCCCGCCCAGCCAGGCCATAATCTAGAATAAGGAGAACCCCCCGGAGGGCCCCCGACCCTCCGGGGACCAAGCCATGCCATCCGCCGCCACCCATAGACTAGACGCCCGCTGGCTCTTGCCGGCCATGCTGCTGCTCTTGCTGGCCCTGGTGGTGCTGGCCAGCGGTCTGGGCTTCATCGCCGTGAGTCCCGGCCAGGTGCTTAAGGTTGTAGCCTCGCGTCTGCCTGGCCTAGGGGATCTAGGCCAGGGGCTGGACCAGCTGCTGCCCCACGTGGTGTGGGAGGTGCGGCTGCCACGCATCCTCACGGCCGTGGTGGTAGGCTCGGGCCTGGCCATGTCGGGTGTGGTCTTCCAGGGCATCCTGCTAAATCCCCTGGCCGATCCCTACACCCTGGGGGTCAGCTCCGGGGCGGCCTTCGGCGCCTCGCTGTGCCTGATCCTGGGCCTGGATTTCTGGGGAACTTACTCGGTTTGCCTGATGGCTTTCCTGGGCGCGGCGTACAACCTGCTAGCGGTTATATGGCTCTCCTCGGTGGACGACCAGGCCTCACAGGGCAACCTCATCCTCTCGGGGGTGATCGTGGCGGCCATCCTCTCGGCGGTCATCGGCCTGATCAAATACCTGGCCGACGAACAGGTGGCGGTGATCATCTTTTGGCTCATGGGCAGCCTGGTAAGTAAGGGCTGGCTGGATTTGGAGCTGACCCTGGGGGCTGGACTAGCGGGGCTTCTGGTGTTTCTCTATCACGCCCGCGACCTCAACCTGCTCTGCCTGGGCGCCCGCGCCGCCGCCTCCCTGGGAGTGCAAACCAAACGGGTACGCCTGACGCTTCTTATCACCGCCTCCCTGGTCAGTGCGGTGTGCGTGGCCGTCTCGGGCATCATCGGCTTCGTGGGGCTATTGATTCCCCATCTGATGCGCTCCTTGGTAGGGCCGGACCACCGGGTTCTACTGCCGGCTTCGGCCCTGGCCGGTGCCCTGCTGCTTCTCTTGGCCGACACCCTCACACGGACGGTTTTGCCCCACGAGGTGCCAATCGGGGTGCTCACGGCCATCATCGGCGGCCCATTCTTCTGTTACATCTTCCGCCGCCGGCAGATAGAGCGCCGCTATGCCTGAGCTCGCACCCAAGTCGGCCATCTACCAAATCAGCGGCCTGGGATTCGCCTACAGCGGGCCCCCGGTGCTCACAGACCTGAACCTGGAAATACTGCCCGGCCGCTTCTACGGCATAGTGGGCCCCAACGGCTGCGGCAAGACCACCCTCCTGGACCTGATGGTGGGCGAGCGCCGCCCCCAGACCGGATCTATCAATTTCCTGGGCCAAGAGCTGGCCTCCTATCCACGCCGCGTGCTGGCCAAAAATCTGGCCCTGGTGCCCCAGGAAATGCCGCTGAGATTCCCCTTCACGGTCAGCGAAGCGGTGCTCATGGGGCGCCATCCCCACATCCCCCGCTTCGCCGCGCCCAGTCAGACTGACCTGGACATGGTGGAGCGGGCACTGGAGCAATTGGCGTTGACCGCTCTGGCCGGACACCTGGTCACCGAACTGTCGGGCGGCGAACACCAGCGGGTGGTGCCAGCCCGCGCCCTGGCCCAGGACACCCCCGTGCTGCTGATGGACGAACCGACCTCCCACCTGGACATCAACCACGCCCTGGCGGTGCTACGGGTGGCCGAGACCCGGATGCGGAAAGAGGGGCGCACAGTGCTGGCGGTGATGCACGACCTTAACCTGGCAGCCGCCTTCTGCGACCATCTGGTCTTCATCAAGGACGGTCGCCTACACGCCGCCGGCCCTACCGCGGAGGTGCTGAAAAGCGACAGCCTGCAAGAAGTTTTCGGGGTGCGCGCCCGCGTGGCCTGGGACGACTTCGCCGGTAGTCGGGTGGTGGTCTTCGACAAGCGCGGAGGTACGGCATGAGAAGGAGCGCTCTGCTCTTGTTCCCATCGGCTCTGCTGCTGGCTCTGCTGCTGGGCTGGCCAGCCTCCGCGGCCTGGGCCGGCCAATCTTTGGTTGACGATTCGGGGCAGACCATCCAGATCAAAGCGCCCTTCAGGCGCATCATCAGCCTTTACCCCGCTCACACCGAGAACCTCTACACCCTGGGCCTGGAGGCAGCCATCATCGGCGTCAGCCCCGGCGAGACCCAGCCGCCGTCCGCCCGAGACAAGCCTGTTTTCAGCTACCGCGACGATCCCGAGCGCTTTCTGGCCGCGCGGCCCGACCTGGTGCTGATTCGCCCCATGATCTACCGCGGCCACCGCGCCCTGGTGGACCGTCTCAGGCAAGTCGGCATCACCGTGGTCTCCCTGCAGCCCAACAGCGTCGAGGAAATGTACACCTACTGGCGACGCCTAGGCCTTTTAGGCGGATACGAGCCCCAAGCCGAGGATATGGTGCGAGGCTTCCGGCAAGGCCTGGAGGCCATCAAGGCCCGCTGGGCCGGAGTGCCACCGGAGCAGCGGCCGCGGGTGTACTTCGAGGCCATCCACTCCAAGATGAAAACTTTTGCCCCCGAATCCATGGCCGCCTTTGTGCTAGCCGCCGCCGGTGGAATCAACATGGCCAGAGAGGCCGAGGCGGTGCGCGGCACCAACATCGCGCAATACGGCCAGGAGCGCATCTTGGCTCAGGGAACGGCCATAGACGTTTACCTGGCTCAGGTGGGCACCATGAACAAGGTAAGCGTAGAGCAGATCAGGGACGAGGCCACCAGGCCATCAAAGCCGTGAGCCAGAGCAGGGTTCACCTCATCGACGAAGAGCGTCTCTGCCCCACCTCGGCTATTGCAGGGCATCGAGACCATCCACGCCCTGCTCTATCCCCAAGGCGAGGGCCGGACCGATACGCGGGAAGCCAAGCCATGAAGGCTTTTTTGCTGGGCGGCACCCATAGCGGCGCGGGCAAGACCACCCTGTGCCTGGCCCTGTTGGCTGCTTTTCAGCGGCGAGGGCTCGCCGTGCAGGCCTTCAAGGTGGGGCCGGACTTCATCGACCCCGGCCACCACGCCCTGGCCAGCGAAAGGCCCTCCCACAACCTGGACGGCTGGATGCTCTCGCGCGATGAGAACTTGGCCATTTTCGGGCGCTACACCCAGGACTGCGACTTGGCTGTGGTGGAAGGCGCCATGGGCCTCTACGACGGCTTCGACTCCGTGGCCGAAGACGGCTCCAGCGCCCAGATGGCCAAATGGTTGGACCTGCCGGTGCTATTGTGCGCGGACGCCCGAGCCATGGCCCGCAGCCTGGCGGCCCTAGCCCTGGGCTTCGCCAGCTTCGATGCCGCCATCAACTGGGCCGGGCTAGTGGCCAACAACGTGGGCAGCCCGAGTCACACCGCCCTGCTCAAGCAAACTATGGCCGCAGTGCCTGGGGTGCCCTTCCTGGGCGGCTTGGCCCGCCGGCCAGACCTAGCCCTGGCCGAACGCCACCTGGGGCTGATTACTGCCGAGGAAGGCGGCTTTGACCAGGCCCGATTGCTGGCCTTGGCCGACTGGCTGGAGGCGAGCCTGGACCTTGACGCCCTGTTGGCGGCCCTGCCCGAGGTCCGCGTGAGCCCACCGCCGCCGGAGGTGCCAACCGCCGGCCAGCCGGTGCACCTGGGCGTGGCCCGGGACCAGGCCTTCTGCTTTTACTACCCCGAGAACCTGCGCCGGTTGGCCGCCGCCGGGGCCGAGTTGGTGTACTTCTCGCCACTCAGCGACCGTCAGCTTCCGCCGGGCCTCAAAGGACTCTACCTGGGCGGCGGCTATCCCGAACTGCACGCCGCGGCCCTATCGGCCAACCAAGGCCTCTGCCGCCAGATCGCCGATTTGGGTAGACGGGGTATGCCCATCTATGCCGAGTGCGGAGGCATGATGTACCTGGGTCGGGAGGTGGTGGATCAAAACTGCCAGCGCTGGCTCATGGCCGGACTCTTGCCTCAGCGCTTTGTTCTGCTGCCGCGCCTGCGCTCACTGGGCTACCGCGAAGTCACTTTCAACGCACCCACGCCCCTGGGACCGACCGGCTTACAGACCCGTGGCCACGAGTTTCACTACTCCGAGATCAGCGGCCAGGAACCGGACCCCGCCACCGACGATAGCATTTATCAGGCCACCGGCCGCCGCGGCCCCCAGCCCCAGTGCCGGGGGTATCTACGCGGCAACGTCTTGGCCAGCTACGTGCACCTACATTTCGGCAGCAACCCCGCCATAGCCACGGCCCTGGTGGAGTGCTGCCGCATTCAAGGAACAAGGATAACCTCATGACTGAATGGAACCTGCCCCCCCAAGAAATCGAACGCCGAAGCTGGGAGATCATCGAGCTCGAAGTATCCTCCCATGCCTGGCCGCCCCAGGCTTGGTGCATCATTCAGCGCATGATCCACACCACCGCGGATTTCGACTGGGTGCAAACCGTGCGCATGCATCCCCAGGCCATCGAGAGCGGCCTGGCGGCTATCAAGGCAGGCGCGGTCATTTTCACCGATACGCGCATGGTCCAAGCCGGCATTTCGCCAAAAAGGCTGGCGCCCTTTGGCGGCCAGGTGCGCTGCCTGATGGATGACCCCCGGGTAGCCAGCCTGGCCGCCGAGCGGGGCACCACCCGCGCCGTGGCTACCGTGGACCTGGCCCTGCCGGAGCTATCCGGCGGCATCTATGTGATAGGCAACGCCCCCACGGCCCTGTCTCGATTGCTCCAGCAGATGGCCGCTGGCCAGGCCAGCCCAGCCCTGGTGGTGGGGCTGCCGGTGGGTTTTGTCAACGCCGCCGAGGCTAAAGAGGCCCTGACCGCCACGAGTCAGCCCTTCATCACCGCCGTGGGGCGCAAGGGCGGCTCGGCGGTGGCGGCATCCGTCATCAACGCCCTGGCCGAACTATGCAGGGAGGGTTAACAACATGACTGCGATACAAGGCACCCTCTACGGACTGGGCGTGGGTCCCGGCGATCCCCAGCTCATCACCCTCAAAGCCCTGGAGGTGCTGAAAACCGTGCCTGTGCTGGTTGGCGTAGGACAGGGTGAACTTTTTTGGGGCCGTATCCACCCC
>CBCOTF020000113.1:0-6835 GCA_965112955.2 Desulfarculales bacterium | reverse complement strand
TAGGAGCTTGTTCTTGAATTTAAACTGGCCTTTTTTTCCTGCCCAGGGAGCCTTGGGCACGGAAGCGCTCCATGGCTTTAAAGAACAGGGCTAGAAACAAGGACGAGGGCCTGTGCTGGTTGGCGTAGGACAGTGTGGACCTTTTGGGGGCCGTGCTCACCTCAAGGTGGGACAGCTTGCCCAGGCAACAGGGAAGACCCTAACATATCTCCTTTAAGAAATCAGCTTTAAGAAATCAGCCCTAGTCAGAGGGGACAGAAGAGCATGGCCACGAACTGGGTCCAACAGGAAAATTCCTTGGTCCTAGCCGCGGCACCGTGCTCTTTGACCAAGCAAGGTGGCGAACTCAGTACGGGGAAAGTGATGCGGCAGTTGACTGAACAGGCTAGCTACTCGTAACATGGCCTTGCCCTCTCTTGGTCGCGGTATTGTTGGCTTTTGGTAGAATCACACTACTACGCTGAGATGAGGGCATCTCACTTCGATCATTTAGCCGGTTTTTGAAAACCTATCTTGGGCAAGACGGGCGGGATGTATACCGCCCGTCTTGCCGCAGTGAAAACCACGTTGTTACTATTAACCCAGGATTAGACCAAGGCCACCCGCAACACGTCGTAGAAGGGATCGGCCTTGACCACCTTTATCATCACCTTCTGACCGAGCTCCAACTTTTGCCCCGGCTCCACCGGAATGGTGGTGAGCAGCATGATGTCAGTGATCAGGAGCTGCCAGCGCCTGATCTGGTTCTCTATGACCAAGGCTTCCAGGGGCTTGCTCCCCCGGGCCTCCAGCCAGCGGGTAAGCCAGTAGCGCTGGCGAATCTGGCGTATCTTCAAGCCCTTGCGCACCACCGACTCCACGCGCAAGGCATAGTCTTTCAGCTCGGCCTCGCCGAAGGGCGGGATCTGGCCGGCCAGTACCGCGCCCAGCTGGCGCTGCATCACAAGGTCAAGGAAGCGGCGGATGGGGCTGGTGGCGTGGGTGTAGTTCTCCACCCCCAAGCTGGAATGACGCCCCGGGCTGATGGAGATGTCTACGCGATTCAAGAGCCGGCGTTGCCTAAAATGCAGAAACAGGTCCTCCGGGTCGCCGTGCTCGATGGTCTCGCGGGGCGGGGCTTGTATGCGGTACAAGGCCGGCACCTCCTCCTGGGCAAGGTGCTGACCGCAAAGCTGGTTGGCCAAGATGGCCGTCTCGGCCACCATTTCCCGCGCCGGGCCGTCGCGGTCCATGCGCCGCACCCAGACCTCCCCCTGCTCGTCCACGCCCACAAGCACCTCGGGCAGGGGCAGGAAATAGGCCCCAGCCTGGCCCCGAAGCCGGCGCAAGCTCAGGCAAGTCTCGTAGAGCCCCTTGAGGCAGGGGTCGTGGGTGATGAGCTGGTCGGCCTCGTCGTAGGTTAGGCGCTTAGTCACCCGGAGCCGGCTGCGGAACAAGCGATATTGCGTTATCCGCCCTTGGGCGTCGATGTGGGCCAAAAAGCTGATGGTCGGCTTGAGCTCACCTTCGCGCAGGGACAGGACATCCTCGCTCAGCCCCGGCGGCAACATGGGAATGCGGGCGTCGGGCAGGTAGATGGAGGTGCCCCGGGCGCAAGCCTCCTGGTCCAGGGGGCTGTGTAGAGCCAGCACCGCCGCCACGTCGGTAATATGCACCCCCAAGGTGCCGCCACCCTGAGAGTCGGGCTCGAAGCTTAAGGCGTCGTCGAAGTCGGTGGTGTATTGGCCGTCGATGGTGAAAGTATACAGCCCACCCAGGTCCTCGCGGCCGCCGTCCAGGCCTGAGAAGGGGCCCAAGTCCCGCACCTGGGCCAACAGGTCGAGGCTGAACTGGGCCGAGATGCCCTCGCGCCTTAAGGCCAGGTTTTCGTGGGGGGCGAAGACGCCCAGACGCACCAGCAGGTTGAAGACCTGACGCTTGCCACCCAAGTCAGCTAGAGCCACGATTTCTTTGGCTTTTTTGGCCCGGGGCGCCTCGTCCTCAAAAATCACCAATTCGCTGAGCAGTTCCAAGAGCCCCTCGGGTGCCGGGCCGGGGGCGGGACCCTGGGACGGCAGGGATTTGAAAAAGGCCAGGGCTTGTTCCTGCACGGCCTGCTGGGCGGCCTCACACTGGGCCTGCACCCGCTTGTTCTTCAGCTGCGCGGTCGTCAGTGGCAGAAAATCGCCATCCATCAGACGAAAGTGCAGCCGCTCGTTGAACAAGGCGCGCAGGGTCGCAGAGAGTTGATCACCGCCGGCGCCCTGGCCGAAGCACAGCTCGGCCAGGTCCTTGAGAGGCAGAGGTACGCTCTCCTCGTGCACCAGCTCCCACAGTTCGGCCACGTTCACGCCGGCGGCCAGCTCCTCGCGACGGACCTCCACCTTGCGCATGTACTCCACCTGGGCGGCGCGGGGCTGGTCAGGAGATAGCGCGGCGGGGGTCATGAGCAGGAGGCGGCCCAGAGGCAGGGCCGCCTGGCGGTCCTGGGCGGTCCAGCCCCAGGCGACCCTTCTTGTTGGAGCGACAAAACCCAGGATAATACGATTTTTATCTATGAATTCGACAAAATGTCCCGTGGGGTCGGTCATGGGAGGCTAAGTCCGCGGCCTGTGGAATAACCGTTAGGGCTCTTGGTCCCAGCGTCCGGCAATGCCTCCTTTAACGCCGCCGAGAAGCGAGGTCGGCAGGAGGAGCTGGCGCGCTTTAGGGGTTCCCGTTGGTATCCGAACGACGGCCCCGGAACAACCCAAGGTTGCCGAGCCGTTCAGCGTGAATTAGTATACCGGCCCCCTGTGAAGGTGTCCACTTGCCCTTGCTCGGCGAAATGGTAATATAGGATGAAGTTCTAAATCGAGAGTGCCTCATGATCCGCAAATGCGCCTCCCTGTTGCCCTGTCTGCTGATCGGTCTGGTATTGTTCCTCAGCGCTCTGCCGGCCCAGGCCCAGGACGGCCAACCTGTGGATTTCCTCCTGCCCAGCGTCTGGGGTGGCAGTTTAAGCCTCTCAGAATTCCGTGGACGGGTGGTGCTGCTGGACTTCCTGGCCACCTGGTGCCGTCCCTGCAAGGACGGCATACCCAAACTTAACAAGCTACAGCAGGAATACGCGGGCAAGGGCCTGAGCGTAGTGGGCTTCTCCCTGGATACCGGGGGGTTGCCCGTGATCAAGCCGTTCGCGGTGCACAACAACGTGGAATTCCCGATGGTGATGGGCGACAAGGACCTGGCCGTCAAGCTGGGTCAGGTCAAAGTTCTGCCCACCACCCTAGTTATCGATCCCCAGGGCCGGGTGGTGGAGCGCTTTGAGGGCCTGACCGGGGAAAAAAAGCTCCTGGCGGCGGTGAAGCCCTACTTCAACGATTTAGCGCCGGCGGTCCCCACCTCGGCCCAGGTGCGTGCCCGCCAGCCCAATGAGCCACGCTTCAGCTCGGTGTACGTGGAGGACAACCACGAACTGGGGGGGGTACGCGGCCTGGCGGTGTACGTGCGCGCCGAGGTCACCGACATATCCACTGAGCAAGGTCTGTGGCTGCGCCTGGATCTCAAGGCCGAAGGCAAGGGCGCCGGAGCGATTAAATCCCTGTACCAGCGCATCGACGACGCCACCAAGAATCGCCACGTGCTCTTCGTGCGCTGCGACCAGTTGCCATCGGTGTCCCCGGAGGGCAAGCTGAAGGCCTCGCTGACCATTCTGGGGGCTGGCCAAAAGCCGGTGGAAAAGAGTCCCGAGGTGGATGTGCCGTGCCGCTGTCAATTCGGCCAGGGCGTGGCTCCTTCCTCCGAGAAGGACTAGGCCGCCGGGCCCCTCCAAGGAGGGCGACATCGCACTCCTAAACGGCAGCGACGATAGTCAGGGGCGGGCGCCGCGCTTCCAGCGTACCTGGGTCAGCGACGAAAGAGAGGGCCCAGAAAAGCCGGGGCTGTCGGTGTATGTGGTGGCCGACCTGGCCGACCTCAAAGGCTACAAAGCTTTGTGGATGCAGCTTAACCTGCAACCCGAGACCCGCTTCAAGAGCGGGGATATGCCCCCCCCCGGCCGGGCCGGTAAAGCCCCTCTTTGTCAAGGTGGAGGACGTCACTCGCCGCAACTTTCAGTTGGTGGTACGCTGCGACCAGCTGCCCAAGCTGCCCGAGGGCGGCGCCTACCGGGCCTGGGTCTCCATCCTGGGCAGCGAAAAGCAGTCCCTGGAGAAGAGCAACGACTTCCTCATCCTCGGTCCAGGCCAAGTGGCTGTTCGTACCAGCTGATACCTAGACGGCCAAGGGATGAGGGCCCACGACTAACGGTTGACGCCTACTCAAGGACCTGGCCTGGCAAAGGCGCTGGGCGCTAGGCTCTGGCCGTGGGGCTGGTGGCGGTGGACCTCTTGCAACTCTACGTACCCCGCCTGATCAAGTATGCCGTGGACGACCTGGTCCAGGCCACCAGCACCGCTATGGTATGGCAGGCCGCCGGGGTGCTGGGGTTGGCGTTTGGGGGCATGGCTTTTTTGCGCTTGGTGTGACGGCCCCTGCTCATGGGCTTTTCGCGCTTGATGGGACGCGACCTGCGCTAACGGTTCTTCGAGCATCTCCAGGATATGCACCAGTGCTACCGGGTGAATCGCCCCCCGGACGAGCTGTTGGCCAAAAGCACCAACGACCTGCACAACATCCGCATGGCCACCGACATCGCGGCCTGATGGCGGCCATGGACGACCTGGTGCTGGGCACAGCGGCAGTGGAGTTTCATGCTCTACATCAGCCCGTTCTGGATCCCCTTGGCGGTGCTGCCCATGCCCCTGATCGTGATGCTGACCCGGACGCAGTCCGGGCGTTTGCACCAGCGCGACCGGGAGGTGCAAAAGGCCTTAGGGCAGATCACCAATCAGGTACGCGAGGTTTTCAGCGGAGTGGGGCTGATCAAGGCCTGCGCCCTGATGGCGGGCGAGGAGGCGCGCCCGATCCGAGCAGGGCGCGGCTACCTGGAACTAAATATGGGGCTAGCCCGGCTCCCAGCCCTGTTCTCCCCCCTAATGACCTTCTTCACCAGCCTGAGACTGGCCATAGTGCTGGGGGCTGGCGGCTGGCTGGTGATGGCCGGTTGCATCACTACCGGCGACTTCGTGGCTTTTACCGCCTATTTGAGCCTCCTGACCTGGCCCATGATGGCGCTAGGCTGTGTGGTGAGCCTGATGCAGCGGGCCAAGGCCTCGCTCCTCAAGGTGGAAGAGGTGCCTCTCGCCCAACCCCTGACGCAGAACCCGCTCCGACTCCGCCAGCTGCCCCAAGGCGCGCCTTTGGACCTGGTGGTGCACGGACTTTCCTTCAGCTATCCCGGCCGGACTTCGCCGGCGTTAAGCCAGGTGGATTTCTTGGCCCCCGCTGGCCAGACCAAGGCCCTGGTAGGGCGGATGGGCTCGGGCAAATCCACCCTACCGAGACCCTCTTCAGCCGGCACTACGACCAGCCGTCGAGGGGTGTGTGGCTGGCCGAGGTTAACGTTCTGGAGCTGGCCCCGGCCACGCGACGCGCCCTGATGGTGCAGGCGCCCCAGGAGGCCTTTTTGTTCTCAGCCACGGTACGCGCCCTAACCTACTCCTAGACCGGCCCCAGACCAGCGAGCAGGATATGTGGGCGGCGCCAAGCGCCGCCGAGGTGCGCCTATTGGACAAAGGTCTGGAGACCATACTGGGGGAGGGCCCACACCTTGAGCGGCGGGCAGCGCCTGGCCCTGGCCTACCTGGGTTTAAGCCCAGTCATCGGCCTGATGGCCGGACTCTTTTCGCATCTGACGCGCGATGCCTTCCGCAACCTGCAAGGCCACTTGGGGCATATCAATGCACGTCTGAGAGAAACGCTCACGGGGTTCATGGCCGTAAAGCGCTTCCAGGCCGAGGAACAAGGATGGCAGAAATTTAAGCGTCTTACTCAAGACTACTACCAATCCGGCATGCGCCAGATCAAGGTGGTGAGCATCTTCATGCCGCTGACCGAGCTATTCGCCAGCCTGACCGTAGGGCTGAGCCTGTGGATACGGCGGCGGCCAGGTGGTGCAGGGCAGACTGACCCTGGACACCCTGATGACCTTTTTCACCTACATGCAGATATTTTTCCGGCCCGTACGCGACCTGTCTACGGGTTCCAAGGAAGTGGGCCATGGATTCCATTTGAAGAAGGACACCTCTCCAGCCGGGGTCAGGGGCAACGCCGCCCCAGCGCCATGATCTTCTTGGCGCAGGCTGCAAAGTACGATGGCAACCAGATGGCAGGGAGTCATTCCCGTCTGTCAGGGTCAGGGGTGTCCCACCACCCTCGGCCACTTCCTCATTCCTGGACCCATATCCAAGATCCAGGATAATGGGATAAAAGTCCCTCCCTGGTCAAGCCGATCTGAAACATTCCCTTACTTCCCGATCAGAACAAAGCAAGAACCAACACCCCCCTCGGGCTGCGACCATTTCGCGCAGAAAGGCTGGCATCCTATTGTAGGAGACCTATTACTGGCATCCTATTGTAGGAGACCTATTATAGGAGACCTAGTAGCCTTCTACAAGTCTTGTGGCCCAGGGCGCAGGCGAGAAAACTTTTGCCTACTTCGGTGGGTCCGCTGATGAGCAGGTCGTGATGTTAGGCGGTCCATCGGCATGAGGCCAGGGCCATGATGAGTGATCTGTCCCTGCCGCGCCTTTGCCGGTAGTCGATATCCTCCAGGCAGGCGTCATACCGGAGCTTGGCCTTGGCCAGCCTGGTTTTGAACCAACGGTTTTCTCTGTGGATGGCCTCCCCATCCACCATTAAACCCAGTCTTTTCTCGAAACCCCGCCCCCGGCCAGGTTGACGCGGAACAGCGTGCGGGTTCCGTTTCAAGCGG
>CBCOTF020000112.1:0-11879 GCA_965112955.2 Desulfarculales bacterium | reverse complement strand
CCGAGTATCAGATCATTTGGGTCACCACCTCACAGGGCTCCATCCTGGAACTCTATAGGTAAATCTGCGTCGAGCTCGAAATGGACACCGCCAGCTTCTTAAAGGCCGGCCTCACCAAGCGCATCAGAAAACAAGTCCTGGAGATCGCCCAGGATCGCAAAAAAACCCGCCCTCATCATCGATGAAGCCTCCATCCTCAAGCTTCAAGTCCTGGCCGAGTTGCACACTATCACTCAGTTTCAGGGAGACTCCAAGCCAATCCGGCCCATCATCCTGGCCGGCCAGAGCAACCTCACCGACCTCTTCATAGATAGAACCTCCCTGCCCCTGGCCTCCAGGGTAGTGGCCAGAAACTATCTGGCCGGCGTCTCCCTCCAGGACATGCAGGCCTACATCCTGTACCACCTCAAAATCGCAGGCGTCAAACCAGAACCTCTTATCTGATCCGACCGTCACCGCCATATAGCAGGGCTCCGGCAGCCTCTTCCGAAGGACCAACCACCTAGCCCGAAGCGCGATTATAGCTACCGCTGAGGAGCAGACTCAGGTCGTCTCCCCAGAGCACGTTCGCATCGCCGCAACAGAATTGGTCTGGTCAAATGAGAAAGAAAGAATCAGTCCAGGATAATCAGAGAACTTTCGTCAAATTAATCCTAAAAACAACACCAATTAACCCTATCAGTAATCAGTGCTGTCCAAGACAGGCGTAACGGCTAAAAATGATCCTATAAAAACGGTTGGTTATCTATAACTTTAGCAGTTTTTGAGATAAAGCCGCCGCTTTTGAGCTGGTGTTTTTTGTTTCACTGACAATTGCCTGTCCAAGTCAGGACAAGAGCGGTAACTGGACCTGCTCGGGGATGAGGGGCGGGGTGTGATGGGGGTGTTAGAGTCAAGCGCGCAATTCCCTGTATATGAAAAAAATTAGGCGCAGCATGGCGGCCAAGTTGGACAGTGACCATGCGGCCAAGGAAAGATGGTGAAGCCTCTTGAGCAAAAGCAGAGCGATCAAGGCTACCCAAATCTGGATTTCCAAATCGTTGCTGCTGGTGCCCACGAAGGTTTTGACCTTAAGGTTTTGCTTAAGCGCCTTGAAGGACAGCTCGACCTTCCAGCGGTCCTTATAGACATCAGCCACGATGGCGGCCGTCAGCTTATGGTGGTTGGTCAAGAACGCGACCTACGTTTGATTCTTTTCGTCCCACACCACCAGGCGGAGCAGGGGATAGGGACAATCGGTCAGGCTACCGGTGAGGAGTATGGCTTGATCGGTCAAGACGTTTTGGGCCTTAGGCCCTGACCGATTGGCCATCACCTCTAAAACGGCGTTAGATTCGAGGCGAGTGACGAAAGAGACGCCCTGGCCGGTCCACTTGCCAAACAGGGCATAGTCCTGGTAGCCACGGTCCAAAACCAGGATGGAGCTAGGGTTTAGAGCCAGTCCCTGGGCCACGGTGACATCGGCCACCTTGGCCTCGGTGAGCAGGACAAAGCTGGGCATGTAGTCGCGGTGCCCTTGGCCCGCTTGTACTCGGCCCAGGGAAACAGGCTCGGGCTCAGGGTGATGGTGGAGGAGTCCAGGCTCAGGAGCTTGTTCTTGAATTTAAATTTACCCTTTTTTCTGTCCAGGGAGCCTTGGGCACGGAAGCGCTCCATGGCTTTGAAGAGCAGGGCGCGGTATTGTTGGCTTTTGGCAGAATCACACTACCACGCTGAGGTGAAGGCATCTCGCTTCGATCACTTAACCGGTTTTTGAAAACCTATTTTGGACAACACTAACCGGTAACTCGGATTTTTTCTGGATATCCGGCGTACCCCCAACGGGGCCCGCCAGCGCCGACCAGCAGACCGCCTCAACCGACCCGTTTAAGCCCCGCCGCAGGCACGCAACCCGTTTAGTCCCTGCCGCTGGCACGCGGCTTGCGGCGCATGCCTCTGGCCACATCACGCTTCTGCTCACGCTCCTTGATGGACTGACGCTTGTCATAGAGCTTCTTGCCCTTGGCCAGGGCCAGCTCCACCTTTGCCAAACCGTTCTTGAAGTACATTGCCAGGGGAATGAGACTGTATCCCTGCTCCTGGAGCTTGGATTCCAACTTGCGCAGCTCGCGGCGGTGCAACAAGAGCTTGCGGGAGCGCTCGGGGTCGTGATTGTCAAAGTGGGCGTAGGGATAGGCGCTGATGTGGCAGGAAATCAGCCAGGCCTCGCCGTCCTTGATTTTGGCGTAAGCGTCTATGAGGTTACCCTTACCCATACGCAGAGACTTAACCTCGGTGCCGCTGAGCACCAGGCCGGCCTCCAAACGGTCACCAAGTTCGTAGTTGAAGCGCGCCTTTTTGTTTTTGGCGACGAGCTTTATGCCGTCCGAGGACATTCCTGGCACCCGCTATATGGGTTGCGCGCAAAAACCCAACCGACTCACAAGCCCCCTGGCCGCCTATTGGGGAACTTGACCGCCGAAGACCTGGGGGAAGTAGCGCTTGAGCTCGGTATCCATGAAGGCGCTCACCTCTGCGGCGGTGGGGAAGGTCAACGCTCGCTGAGCCAGCTCCAGCCAAGCGCCCCGGTGGGTCATCCGCACCATCTGCTTGACCCGGGGTATGCCCAGGGCGTTGAGCGACAGGGAATCTAGCCCCAGGCCCAGGAGCAGCGGCACCGCCCGCTGATCACCGGCCATCTCGCCGCACATGGCCACCTTGATGCCCGCCTGGTGCCCGGCCTGAACCACCATCTGGATCATACGCAATACCGCCGGGTGCAGGGGCTGGTAGAGATGAGCCACGTGCTCGTTGACCCGGTCGATAGCCAAAGAGTACTGGATCAGGTCGTTGGTGCCAATGGAGAAATAGTCGCAGTGCTTGGCCAGTAGGTCGGCCACGGCCACCGCCGAAGGCACCTCGATCATGATGCCCACCTCGAGCTTGGAATCGAAGGACTGACCCCGACGCACCAAGTCGGCCTTGGACTGCTCCAACAGCTCCTTGGCCTGCACCAGCTCCTCCACCCCGGAGATAAGGGGAAAGAGCACCCGCACCTTGCCAAAGGCCGAGGCACGCAAAATAGCTCGCAGCTGGTCCTTGAACAGTTCCTTTTCCTTGAGGCAAAAGCGGATGGCCCTAAGTCCCAAGGCGGGGTTAATCTCCGGCGCCAGGTCCACCGAGCTGGCGAATTTGTCGCCGCCGATGTCCAGAGTGCGGATGTTAACCGGCCGGCCTCCCAAACGCTGGACCACGGCCCGGAAGTTGTGGAACAGCTCGTCCTTGGTGGGGATAGTCTTCTTGGTGATGTAGAAGAACTCGGTGCGGTACAGGCCGACGGACTCGGCGCCGTAGCCCAGCACCATGCCCACCTCCTCGGCCAGCTCGATGTTGGCGCCCACGTCCACGCTGTGGCCGTCAAGAGTCTGGGCCGGCAGGTGGGCCTGGGCCAATATCTCCTGGGCGTAGAACTCGTAGGCCTTCTGCTTGTCGCGGTAATAGTACAGGGTCTCGTCGTCGGGGTTTACCACTACTACGCCGGCCGAGCCATCGACGATGAGGAAATCGCCGTTTTGCACCTCTAAACTCACGCGCTCCAACCCCAGCACCGCCGGCAGAGCCTTGGCCTGGGCCATGATGGCCGTATGGCTGGTGGGGCCGCCCATGTCGGTGACGAAACCCATAATCCAGTCCAGGTCCATCTGAGTGGTGTCGGCAGGCGAGAGGTCGTGGGCTACCACGATGACCTTTTCGCGGATGGCGGCCAGGGTCGAGCCCTGCTGCCCAGAAAGATGGCGCAGCACCTGGTCGGTGACGTATTCCACGTCGGCGAAGCGTGAGCGGATGTAGTCATCCTTGATCTTCTGAAAAAAGACCTTGGCCTCGCTCACCGCCTGGGACAAGGCCCATTCAGCGTTGAGGCGTTGGCCGCTGATGATGGCCGCGGTGCGGTCCTTGATCATGCGATCTTTGAGGATGAGCAGATGGGCCTCGATGATGTAGGCGTAGTCGGCCAGGATGGCACCCAGGTCGTCGCGGGCGGAGATAAGGTCGTCATGGGTGGCGGCCAGGGCCGTCTCGAAACGCGTCCCCTCGGCCTCGGCCTCGGCCTGGTCATGCAGGGGCCGGTAGGACACCTGCACCTTGTGGCGCGGCACGGCCATAGCCCGGCCTATGGCTATCCCCGGCGAGGCCCCCACGCCATACAAAATCTTTTTGTCTCTGGGGACCATCAGTACTCTCCGAAGGCGCTCGTGAACAGCCCCTCCAAGGCCTCCAGGGCCTGGCGGGCGGATTTACCCTTGGCCTGCACGGTAATGCGGCTGCCCAGGGGGGCATCCAGGGCCAGTATGGACAGCACGCTGGCCCCGTCGGCCTCCAGGCCGTCCTTGCACAGCACCACTTGGCAGTCGTAGCGCTGCACTGTCTCGACAATGCGCGCTGCCACGCGGGCGTGCAGGCCCAGGCTATTGTTGACCTTCAACTGGCACTGGAAAGTGTCCTCTTGGCACATAATGTCGCCTAATGATTCCACTGATTCCATTTGCTCGGTCCTTGTGTCCAGATCCTGCTGCGGCCGCGCTTGTTTGAGTTCCAAAATCCGCCGGTAAACCTGTTCGCGGGGTTGCCCGCTCTGCTGGGCCACCTGTCTGGCCAGACGGCTAAGGGGCTCTCCCTGGGCCAAGCCCTGGGTCAAGAGCCGCCCTACCAAGTTCTCCTGCTCATCTTCCTGGAACCGGGAGGGGGCGCCGGCCACCACCAGGGTGATCTCGCCCCGGGCCTCCTTGGCGTTAGCCAACTCGGCCAACCCCTGGCAGGTGGTGTGCACCACCTCCTCGTTGAGCTTGCTCAGCTCCCGGGCCAGCACCACCGGCCTCTCGCCACCGGCCACCTGGACCAGATCCTCGGCGGTCTCGGCCAGGCGATGGGGCCCCTCGAAAAGCACGAAGGTCCAGCCGCTGGCCACGGCCCGCTGTAAAAGCTTCCGGCGCGCCCCAGGCTTGCTCGGGGCGAAGCCCAGGAACACCAGCGGCACCCCTGGTAGGCCCGAGACGCTTAAACTCGCGGCCAGGGCGCTGGGGCCGGCCACCGGGCACAGGCGGTGCCCCGCCTGGACGGCGGCCTGCACTACCACCACGCCGGGATCGCTCACCCCGGGGGTGCCGGCGTCGGAAATGAGCGCCACGTCCTGGCCGGCATCCAGGACCTGCACCACCTGCTGGGTGGCGCGGCGACGGTTGGACTCCCGGCAGGAGATGAGCCGCTTGCCCCGGATGCCCAGATGACTTAAAAGCTTCTTGCCCCGAACCCGGCTCTCAGCTGCCACCACCGACGCCTCACGCAAAACACGAGCGGCCCGGGGGGAGAGATCCTCCAGGTTGCCAATGGGCGTGGCCACTACGTAAAGGGTGGACATGACTAGTCCCCTTACCTACCCCCCTGCCTAAAGGCGTCTCGCAGGTGGCGCCGGTGAGGCTGACCCCGACCCCAAACTCCACCGCCACCACGTCGAATCGGCAGAGCGGCTCTCCGGTGCCGCCAACTGGGATAGATAAGCCTGGACGGCCTGCATCAACCGCCCATTCTTACACCGACCCACCGCCTCTTCGGGCGTACCGAGATGTCCTAGGGGTTGCCCCTTCACCTCCACGAAAACCAGCACCGGGCCTTCCCAGACTATCAGATCCAGCTAGCCGCCAGCCAAGCGCCGGTTGGCCCCCACCACCTTCAGCCCCTGGATCTCCAGGTGCGCGCGGGCCAGCGACTTGGCTGCGCGGCCCCGGGCCTGTCCCCGCCTAAAGCAAGGCCCAATTCCTGCTGGACCATCGGCGCGAAGCTCATGCGATGCAGGGGGCAGGGGCCGTGCTCCCTCAACGCCAACAGATGCTCGGCAGTGCCGTAGCCCTTGTTGGCGGCGAAGTTGTAGACCGGCCACCGTTGGTGCCAGCCTAGCATCAAGCCGTCACGGTGAACCTTGGCCAGGATGCTGGCCGCGGCTATAGAGGCGATGGCCCCGTCACCGCCAACCACCGCGCGCTGAGGCAATTCCATGCCCAGCGTGAAGCGGCCATCCACAAGAAGAAAATCCGGCAGTCGCGTGAGAGCCTCCACCGCGCGCGCCATGGCCAGCAGGCTGGCCCGGTGGATGTTCAGGTAGTCGATCTCCGACGGCTCCACCAGTCCCAGACCCCAGGTCAGGGCCGTGGCCCTGACCTGGGCAGCCAGGCTCTCGCGCACCGGAGCGGTCAAACGCTTGGAGTCGTCCACGCCGGGATTGTCCCAGCCGACGGGCAAAATCACCGCTGCGGCCACCACCGGCCCAGCCAAGGGTCCGCGCCCCACCTCGTCTACGCCAGCCACCAAGGCATAGCCCTGGACGCGCAGGTTATCCTCGGTCTGGCTGGTCAGACCGCCCCTGCCCCGCCGTGGGCTGGAGGCCACGGGTTAGACCCACTTCTTTTCCTTGATGCGGGCGGCGTTGCCACGCAGGTTACGCAGATAGTAGATGCGCCCTTGGCGCACGCGCCCCTGGCGCACCAGATCCACGTGGTCAATGATCGGCGAGTGCAGCGGGAAAATGCGCTCCACGCCGACGCCGTAGGAAACCTTGCGCACCGTGAAGGAGGCGCCCATGCCCTCTCCCCGACGGCGTAGCACCACGCCCTCAAAAATCTGCAGGCGTTCCTTCTCACCCTCTTTGATGCGTACGTGCACCTTCACCGTGTCACCGGCGCGGAACTCGGGCATATCCACCCGCATCTGCTCGAGCGTAGTCCTCTCCCTGACATCCATGGCTCGTCTCCTTGGACAAGGCCCGATGGCGTCGTTAAAGCGCCGGGGCCGGGATGTGCCGTCACATTATATATTGATCCCGGCTGCCCGCCGGGGCCGTCAGATTCCCTCTTCCTGTCTTACCTCGCTTAAAAGCCGCTTGTCCTCGTCGCTGACCAGGGCGCCTTCCAACAAGTCAGGCTGCCCCAGCAGAGTGCCTCGGATGGACTCTTTGCGCCGCCAACGGGCGATGGCCCCGTGATGGCCACTAACAAGCACTTCGGGCACCTTGAGCCCCCGGAACTCGGCGGGGCGGGTGTAGTGTGGATGCTCCAAGAGCCCATCACTGAAGCTGTCAGCCCCCGCCGAATCGGCCCCGCCCAACACCCCGGGAAAAAGCCGGCTTACCGCCTCCAACACGCTCAAGGCCGCCAATTCGCCGCCGCAGAGCACGAAATTGCCCAGGCTCAACTCCTCATCGATGGCCAGGAGCCGCACCCGCTCGTCCACGCCCTCATAGCGACCGCACACCAGCACCAAACGCTCGCACCCGGCCAGCTCCCGGGCCTTGGCCTGATCGAAGCGCCGGCCCCGGGGCGATAGCAGGATCACCCGCGCCGGCGGCCCTTCCTTGAGGCTCTCCAAAGCCGCCACCAAGGGCCCGGGCATCATCACCATGCCGTCGCCCCCGCCATAGGGCACGTCGTCCACGGTGCGGTGGCGATCCGTGGCGAATTCCCGAGGGTTGATTAGCCTCAAGCCTATCAACCCCGCCCTGACCGCCCTTCCCAGGATAGAAGCCTGGCAGTAGCATTGGCAAACCTCGGGCAGCAGAGTTATTATATCAAAAAGCATGGGGGCCTAGCCTCCCGACTCGGGCGCGTTCTCGGGCCAGCCCTGGACCTCCAAGAGTCCCTGGGGCAATTCCACGGTGATGCGCCTCGCCGCCAGGTCCACGTCGAGAACGATATCCTCCACTACCGGAATCAAGGCCTCTTTACCATCGTCAGCCTGCACTAGCAACAGATCGTGGGCACCCATATCGCTCATCGCGACCACTCTCCCCAGCCGGCGCCCCTGCCGATCCACCACCGCGGCGCCCTTAAGTTGGTACCAATAGTACTCGCCCTCGTCCAGGGGCCCCAGAGCCAAGCGCTCCAGGTAAACCCAGGCGCCGGCTTGGGCCTCGGCCTGGATACGGTCGCTCACCTCCTTTACGGTGACCAGGACCAGGCCGCCGTGCTCGCGCAAGGAAACCAGGGTCAGGGGGCGGGCCGCCTCGGGGTTAGGTCCCAAATACAGACGTCCCGCCCGCAGAAAGATCTCCGGGTCGCGGCCGTAGGGAAAAATCCTGATCTCACCCTTTAGCCCGAAGGCCCCCGAGGCCCGACCCATGAGGATCAAATCGGACCGCGCCATGGCTACTCGATGATCTCCAGCATCGACCGCTTGCGAATTTTGGCGGAGGCTGCGCTGAGGATGGTACGCATGGCCCGAGCCGTGCGGCCTTGCTTGCCGATCACCTTGCCCAGGTCCTCCTTGGCCACCTTGAGCTCGAGCACCGAGGTCTGCTCGCCTTCCACCTCGTTGACCTCCACGTGCTCGGGATGGTCCACCAGCGCCTGTGCAATGTATTTGATCAACTCCTTCATTCAGCACCTCCACCTTGAAAATATGACCGGTGGCGCGAAACCAAAGGAAACCAGTCGGTAAGGCCTAGACCGCCGCCGCCCCCGAGCCGGGCAACAGGCCCTTGCTTCTGAGCAGGCTGCCCACTGTGTCCGTGGGCTGGGCGCCGCGATCCAGCCATTTCTTGAGCGACTCGGCACTTACGCGGACCTGGGCCGGGTTGGTGTGGGGATCATAGGTGCCCAGGATCTCCAGGAAGCTGCCGTCGCGGGGGGCCTGGGAGTCGGCGGCCACGATGCGGTACATAGGTTTTTTCTTGGCCCCTAGGCGGGCCAACCGAATTCTCACTGCCATAACTTTTTCTCTCTTCGCTCCAAATTAGGTGATCGAGCTAGGGTTAACAGGGCTCAGCGCATGGGCATTAGGCGCCCTAGCCCCTTCCTGGGACCCTTGCGGGTTATATTCTTCATCATCTTGCGGACTTCCGCAAAATTCCTCAACAACCGGTTTACCTCGGCCACCGTGGTGCCGCTGCCCATGGCAATGCGCTTGCGGCAAGAGGCATTGATTATACCCGCGTCCTTGCGCTCGGCCATGGTCATAGAGTTGATGATGGCCTCGGTACGCTTGATCTCCTTCTCCTCTGGCTGGAACTCATTAATTTTTTTGAGCTTGCCTGCCAAAGGCAGCATGCTTAGGATGGACTCCAAGTTGCCCATCTTCTTTATCTGCTGCAGCTGATCCTTGAAATCCTCCAGGGTGAAGGCGTTCTTGGCCAGCTTCTTGGCCATTTCCTTGGCCTTTTCCTGGTCGTAGGCCTCCTGGGCCTTCTCCATCAAGCTCAAGACATCGCCCATGCCCAGGATGCGCCCGGCCATGCGCCCGGGGTGGAAGGCTTCCAAGGCGTCGAGCTTCTCCCCCACGCCCAGGAGCTTGATCGGCACCCCGGTGACGGCGCGGATGGACAGGGCTGCGCCGCCGCGGGCGTCGCCCTCCACTTTAGAGAGGATCACACCACCCAGGCCCAGGCGCTCGTGAAAAGCCTTGGCCACGTTCACCGCGTCCTGACCAGTCATGGCGTCGGCCACCAAGAGCACCTCCTGAGGCCGTAAACGTTCGTGGATAGCCTTCAGCTCAGCCATGAGGAGCTCGTCCACGTGCAGGCGGCCGGCGGTGTCCAGGATCAGCACGTCGGCGCTGACCCGGGCGGCAGAGGCCAAAGCTTGCGCGCATATCTCCACCGGACTCTTGCCCGAGTCGCTGTCGTTCACCGGCACTTGGATCTGGGCGCCCAGGCGCTTGAGCTGCTCGATGGCCGCCGGGCGCTGCACGTCCGCCGGCACCAGGAAGGGATGCCGGCCCTTTTTCTTCAGCGCCAGGGCCACCTTGGCGCTAGTGGTCGTTTTACCAGAGCCTTGGAGGCCCACCATCATGTAGATCAAGGGCGGCCGGCCAGCCAGGTTCAGCGGCTGGGCCTCGCCGCCCATGAGGGCGGTCATCTCTTCGTAGACGATCTTAACCACCACCTGGGCGGGGGTGAGGCTCCCCGCCACTTCCTGCCCCACAGCCCGCTGGCGCACCTGCTCGATAAAATCCTTGGCCACCTTGTAGTGGACATCGGCCTCCAACAGGGCCAAGCGCACCTCGCGCAGGGCGTCGGCGATGTTCTTCTCGGAAAGCTTGCCGTGCCCTTTGAGCCGCTTGAAGGTCTCAGCCAGGCGGTCGCTCAGGTGGTCGAACATGGGGTTAACTTTCGCTCGAAGGCAATGGGCGCCGGCGGCTAGAAGCAACCGTCTGCCCATAAATTAAAAAATTATATGGGACAAGTCCAACCGCGTCAACCGCTCATGGTCTCTATGCGTGTACGATGTCCCTTTGTGAAATATAGCGAGCCCCGTGCCGACGCGACAATCCCTCTTAGGTTTCGGGGTGCGGCGATCCCGCCGGCAGCCAGCCCCTGACCTTGAGCCTTCCGGACGTGTATATATCAGATCATGGCATTGCAATCCCTTCTGGCCTTGGACGTAGGCGAAAACACCCAGGATCTACATCTTGTGGCGAGCTGGCCAACACATCGAAAATGTCGTAAAAATGGTGCTGCCCTCGCCTACCCAGGTGGCGGCGACACGCATCCTCACAGCCTGCAGCCAAGAACGGCCTGTCTGCCTCAGCGGCCGCCTCCCTGGCCGACGATTTAAGCAAGGTCCACGCCCAGGGGATGGTCATCGTAAAGGCCTCGCCCCCGGAAGCGGCGATCGTGCCCACCACTGACCTGGACCTGAAGGCCCTTGGCCAAGCCTGCACCCTATTCGAGGTGGACTTACCGGGTCGCCTAGCCGTGGCCCTGTGCGACCACAGCCATTCGCCGGGCTTGTCCAACCGCAAGCGCCGCTTCCAGATGTGAGCGCGCTTTCAGGCGGCTGGGAGCCGCCTGGCCGATCTGATCTTCGCACAGGCCCCACCTGCCATGACCCGCATGCGAGCCCGCAAGGATCAGGAGGCCTCCACGACCCCCTTGATGGACATCGCCGCCACCGCGGCCTGGAGCGCTCTGCAAAAACCGACCGTAGCCGATCTAGCCCGGCAGGGTGTTTGCGTAGTCAATCTGGGCAACATACACCGGGTACTAGGCATCTATGAACACCACACCGGCTGTGTAGAGCTTTTCACCAAGGGCATGCTCAGCGACGCCGAGGTCTTCGACAACCAGGGACACGGCTCTTGACGATTTCCCTCGGCCCCGACGGACCAGCCCTAACCGGTGGTCATCACCGGCCCCCGCCGCCGCTTGGCCGACGGCCTGGGCTGGAGGCTGGCCGTGCCCCACGGAAATGTGATCTTATCGGACTGCTTCCACCTGCTGGCCGCGACCCAAAGCCTAATCCAAAGCTGACTATTTCCTTTAATAACCACACTAGTTAGTATATCCGCCTCCAGCCATACCACCAGTAGATGCTTACAGGCTCAGACCATGCTATAATTATTGATTCTTCGTCGTTAACTGTGGAATTTGATGAGTTCCCCTAGTGGTGCGGCGATGAAGGCGGTGCGCCACTGGGCGTGCTGATACAGAGGTGCCCTTCTGATCCAGCGCAGGATCTCCTTGAGCCGTGTTGTTTTTCGGAT
This sequence comes from Desulfarculales bacterium, assembly GCA_965112955.2. GTDB lineage: Bacteria > Desulfobacterota > Desulfarculia > Desulfarculales > Desulfarculaceae > JACRDC01. Next base: position 374 of record CBCOTF020000112.1, on the reverse strand, counting down.
TAATTTGACGAAAGTTCTCTGATTATCCTGGCCTGCTCCTTCCTTTCTCATTTGATCAGATCAATTCTGTTGCGGCGATGCTGACGTGCTCCGGAGAGACGACCTGAGGTTGCTCCTCGACGGCAGCTATAAGCGCGCCTCGAGCCAGGTGATTGGCCATTCGAAAGAGGCCGCCGGAGCCCTGCTGCATGGCGGTAACGGCCGGAGCAGGAAAGAGGTTCTGTTCGACGCCTACGATTTTGGCCTTTTCGTCATCATGAGTGGAATTGGTGTAATTCCGGTGTCATGATGCAGTGATCCGCATGACCGAGGGATACTTGGCTCCCCGGTTGGCGGCAACCTCCAAGAAGGCTTCGTAGGGCTGTTTATCGGTA
>CBCOTF020000111.1:0-14900 GCA_965112955.2 Desulfarculales bacterium | reverse complement strand
AAAGGAAGAATCAATCCAGGTTAATCAGAGAACTTTCGTCAAATTAATCCGAAAAGCAACACCGGGGCTGTGGTATAAAGTGGGCCATGGGCCTTGACCTCCAACCATCCACAACACGGCGGCCAGGAGCATGAGCAAAAAGATCATCCAAGACATCGCCCGGTTGAGAAAAGAGCGCCAGGCCCTGATCCTGGCCCATAATTACCAGCGGGGCGAGATACAGGATATCGCCGATTTTGTGGGCGACTCCTTGGAACTCAGCCGCCAGGCCGCAGCCACCGACGCGAGGGTCATCGTTTTCTGCGGAGTGCACTTCATGGGCGAGACGGCTAAGATCCTCTCCCCGGACAAGACGGTGCTGCTGCCTGACCTTGATGCCGGCTGCCCCATGGCCGACATGATTACCGCCGAGCAGCTGGCCGACCTCAAAGCCAGGCACGCAAACGCCCAGGTGGTCTGCTACGCCAACTCCAGCGCTGTGGTCAAGGCTCTGTGCGACGTCTGCTGCACCTCGGCCAACGCCGTCAAGATGGTTCAGGCCATGGACCCGGACCGGCCCGTCATTTTTATTCCCGACCAGTACCTGGGACACTACGCCCAGCAGCAAAGCGGCCGCGACCTGATCCTGTGGCCCGGCTACTGCCCCACGCACATGAAGATCACTGTGGAGCAGATCACGGCCTTGAAAGCCAGGCACCCCGGCGCCGAGGTGGTGGTGCACCCCGAGTGCCGTCCCGACGTGGTGGAGTCCGCCGACCTGGCGCTCTCCACCGGCGGCATCCTGCGCTACGCCCGCTCATACCAGGGGCAGACCTTGATCGTGGGCACCGAGACCGGCATCCTACACCGCCTGGCCAATGAAAACCCCGGCAAGACCTTCATCCCGGTAAACGAAAAGGCCGTGTGTCCCAACATGAAGCGCATCACCCTGGAAAAGGTCCTGGCCAGCCTTGAGACCATGCGCGAGCCCGTGGAAGTGCCGGAGGACATACGCCAGAAGGCCATGGCCTCGGTAGAGCGCATGCTGGGCCTCTAACGGCGCGCCCGTCGCGGGGCGTAAACGGGTCGCGGCACCATCCCCTGGCTGCTCCCGTTCTAGCTAATCCCGTAACAAAATGCGAAAACCTGGGTACGGCCAGGCCCCGCTTCCCCCTCTCCCTCAGCGGGTGAGATGGCCGAAATTAAGGGACATCCAACGTTAGCTGTCGTTGCGAAGAGCGTCCCGACAGGGATGTGACGCGGCAACTCACCAAATTTATTGCCTTTTAGCTTGGTGTCCACATGCAGCAGCGGGGCTTATTTCCGCCCGTGTTTCTGTCTGGCTAGGGAACTAAGATCAAGCGGTTCTTTTTGCGCCCCGCCTCACCGCCCGGCCATACCACATGGCTCCGGTGCGGAGGCATGGCCTTTGTGACCGGATTCCAATGCTCGGGCCAGCCCACGGCCAACCATTGCCCGGCCAGCCCCTTGCCGGCAATCCAAGAATGGCTAGGCTAGAGGCGGGACACGGGGTCGGGATAAAAGATCAAGACGGGCGCAGTTGGCCCCAGAATGCTTGGCGGATCAACCTGGAACGGGAGTCGGCGAGGCAGAATCTGGCCACAACTCTGATCGACACGTATATGCCCTGCGGCGGGTATACCGCTTGACCGGAAGGGATGTTTGGGGTTATCTTGATATATTGCGCTCACCGGGGGGGGGGAAGGAGCCGCGAGAAGGGTCGGCCTGTCCCTAGCCACGCCCCCCTTCTGCCCGAGCGGGCCGCGGTGAAACGAGGAATATCATTGTTCAAGGTCAGCATTTTAGGCACAGGCTCCCATATGCCGGAGCGGGTGGTGCCCAATTCCTATTGAGTCCTCGAACCAGCGACGAGTGGATTGTGGCCCGCACCGGCATCAAGGAGCGGCGCATGGTCCTGCCCGGTCAGGCCATGAGCGACCTGGCCACCCCAGCGGCGGCCAAGGCCCTAGAGATGGCCGGCGTGACGGCCTCGGAGCTGGGCCTGATCGTAGTGGGCACCTCCACTGCCGACATGCTAAGCCCCTCCTGCGCCTGCATAGTGCAGCATAACTTGGGGGCCAAGGGTGCGGTGGCCTTCGACGTCAACGCCGCCTGCCCGGGGTTCATCTACGGCGTGGCCGTGGCCATGCGCTTCATCGCCGACGGCACTTGCAAGCGGGCCTTGGTGGTGGGCGGCGATATAGTCAGCCAGCGCATCGATTATCAGGACCGGGCCACCTGCGTGCTCTTCGGCGACGGCGCCGGGGCCGTGGTGCTAGGCTCCCGGGAGCGCTCGGAGCAGGGGCAAATCTTCTCTACACACCTGCACTCCGACGGCGACTTGTGGGAGCTGTTGTACGTGCCCGGCGGTGGTTCGCGTATCCCGCCCTCGGAGGAGATGGTGGCCAAGCGCCTGGGCGTGGTGAAGATGCAGGGGCAGGAGGTCTTCAAGCATGCGGTGCGTGCGCTCAGCGACGCTGGCCAAGAGGCCCTAGACCACAACGGGTTCACCAGCAGCCAAGTGGACTGCTTTATACCCCACCAGGCTAACCTGCGCATCATGGAGGCGGTGGCCAAACGCCTAGACATTCCCCTGAAAAAGGTGGTGATGACAGTGCACAAATACGGCAACACCTCGGCGGCCACCATCCCCGTGGCCCTGGACGAAACCGTGCGCGAGGGGCGCGTAAAGCGCGGCGACCTGGTGCTGGTCAACTCCTTCGGCGCCGGCTTAACCTGGGGTTCGGCTCTCTTCCGCTACTAGCCTGGCGCTCCGGGCAAGGCATATAGGGGTCGAGTGGCGCTGCCGTCAAAGTTTGACGTTGGCGGTTCTCGTTGAGGGCTCTTTGAGTAAGACATGGAATGGGCGGGATTTGCCCCCGCCCGTCTTGATTCAGAGAGCCGAACCAACGAACGCGAAAGCATCCTTAGCAGTCGCAGCCGCCGAAGGGACAAGCCCCGGGGGCCAGCTTTGGCCCCGGTGAGGGTTGCGCCCCCCCAAGAGGGAGACTGGGGGGCAGGTCTTGACGTGTTTGCATCAAGCCCCCCAGCAGGCTGATGGCCCGGATCGTGATCTGAGCACAATCTGAGGCGGGGGCTTCCCGTCCTTTTTGAGCCTGGGCGTCCAGCAGAGGCCGGCATTGCAAACTGCCTAACTCTTTGGCAAAACCCAGCTTAAACTCCTTGATAAGCCGGACGCAATCCTTAAGCTCCAGGCCGGGCTCGCTGCGCCCCAAGAGGCTGCTAAGGGTAATCACCTTGCCGGTGAAGGCGCCGTACAACTCCTGGGTGCTGCCGGCGATGCCGTCCCCGAAGGCCGAGGCCACCTTAACCGCCGACAGGGGATCCTCGACGCTAAATCTTCCAGGATGGTAATCGCCGCGGCCTCGGCGCAATGCCGGCCGGCCTTGAATTGAGCCAATGGCCTGGACGAACAGGACATCATATTCCACGAAATCCACTGCCTTTTCGCCTCCCGAGGAGGTCATTTGACGTTTTGACACATTTCGAATTAACTAGCCCAAAAAATGCCCGCCCCTTAGCCGCCAAAAAACGGTTCTTCGTCGTTAACTGTGGAATTTGATGAGTTCTCCCAGTGGTGCGGCGATGAAGTAGATCATGGTCATGAAGGTGGAAACGTTACGATAACCTCTGATTTTTGCCCTGGCGGCCTGGAAGATGCCGTTAAGCCCCTCCAGGCGGGAGTTCGAATGGTTGGAGGTCCAGCGGCTTAGGATCTGGTGGATCAGGTGGGCATGCTCTTCCAGAGCCCTGAGCGCCTTGATGACCGGGATCAGGGTTTTGGTGTCAGGCGCTATGTACTTCAGGGCATGGCGGGTGAAGTGGGTGACGCGCCACTGGGCGGCCCTCCATACAGAGATGGCCCTTCTGGTCCAGCGCAGCCTCTCCTTGAGCCGCTAGGCGGTGGCGGTGGCGAAGCCGCCGGTTTCCAGTTCGGTCAGGGCCTGCTGCTGCTTTTCGGCTAGCAGCCTGCCGCCGTCAGCGGCCTTGAGCACGGCCCAGCGGGTGGCTTTGGGCAGTTTACGCTCCTTAGCCTCGGCCTTTGGGACCTCGTCCACGGCGGTGATGAAGCGTTAGACTACATGGAATCAGTCCACGGTGACGTTGGCGCCGGGGGAGCCTTCGCCGATGACGGCTAGGAAGGCTGACGACATGTCGCAGGCCACCTCGGCGATATTGTTGTGATCGCCGCCATGCTCACGCAGGAAGCGGCGGAACAGGACTAGACAGCCCTTGTCCTGACCGGGGGTAACGAAAATAACCGGCTTTTGCTTGCGGGCTAGGCCGATGAAGACGGTGACGTAGCTGTGGCCCCGTTTGGAGGCGGTTTCATCCAGAGCCACGGCCTTGACCCCCCGCCCAGGTCCATTTTGGATAGGACCTGGGCCACGTAGAACTGGACACCCGCCAAAGTCGCGTGTCGCTGACCCCGATGATGCGGGCCGCAGCCAGCACGGGCATCTCCCGCACCAGGGTCATGGCCGCCTGCTCGAACAGCAAGGTGAACCGGCTGACCTCGCGGGTTCAGGGCATTTTGACCTGTTTGATCCCATGGTCGGGGTAGTCCACTCGGGGCATCCGGGCGTTACGTAGCAATGACGCTGGAAAAAATTGAGGTGACACCAGGTTAATTCGTGGAAGTCGTGAGCCTCGCATAACCTGCCACACTTCGGGCAGGGGTACTCCGGCTCCCCAGTCGGCGGCAACCTCCAAGAAGACCGCATGGGGCTGTTTATCGGTATCTACACGTTGTCCCACCAGCCGCCAGGGCGATTGCAACTCCAGGCCAAGGGCTAAAAGTTCGCCGGTGTCCACGATTGTCTCCTGCTCCAACTCGGCCATGCGGATCGCTGCATCATGGCACCGGAACTACACCAATTCCACTCATGACGACGAAAAGGCCATTAAAATAAGCAGGCATGAAATCGCACTCCCAAAGCCGGACGCTCCCACACCGGGGGCACCTCTCCAGCCGGGGCCAAGGGAAACGCCGTCCAGCTCCATGATCTTCTTGATGCAGGCTGCAACGAAAAGTACGATGGCAACCAAATGGCAGGTAGTTATTCTCGTCTCTCGGGGTCAGGAATGCTCAATCACCCTCGGCTCCTTCCTCATTTCTGGACCCACACCCAAGATGCGGATTTCGTTTCAAGCGGGCCAGTGGTTCCACGGGATGTGGGCCACCGGTTCCACGGGATATGGGCTACTTGGGATAGTAAGCGACGCTGGATAACACTTGATTGGCTATTCTGCGCCTTTCCAATACGGAGGGTGCAGATGTCGGCGGAGAGGTTATCCATGCGTAATATCAAGGAAGGACTTCGGCTGAAGCATGTGGCCGGTTGCGGCAACCGGGATATTACCACGAGTTGCGGGATAGGTCGGACCACGGTGTCCCGCTACCTGCGTCGCGCCGCGCGCGTCGGCCTGTCCTGACCCCTCCCCACCAGTTTGGATGAGACGCAGGTTGAGTGGCTGCTCTTTCCACCTCCACCTCTGCCGTCTACGGGTTTTCGCCCGGAGCCTAACTGGTCCCAGGTCCATCAAAAGCTGCGGCGCAAGAGTATAACCCTGGAGCTGCTGTGGGAGGAGTACAAGGCGGTCCATGCCTTGGGCTACCAATATAGCTGGTTGTACGAGCGTTACCGGGAATGGTCGGACAAGCTGGGGCTGGTCATGCGCCAAGAGCACCGGGCTGGCGAGAAGACGTTTATCGATTATGTCAGCCGGATCGTGGACGTGGTGGTCCCCCTGGCAGGTGAGGTTAGTGTAGCCCAGATTTTCGTGGCGGTTCTGGGCGTCAGCAGGCTACACTTTTGCCGAGGCCACGTGGACCCAGGACTCGTCAGACTGGATCGGCTCCCACCAGTGGGCCGTCCAGTTTTTTGGCGGGATGACGGAATTGATGGTGATCGATAACCTCAAACCCGTGGTGAGCAAGGCTTGCCACTACGCGCCCGACATCAACCCGACTATCAGGAGATGGGCGCCCACTACGGCGCGACGGTTTTGCCAATCCGGGTACGAGAATCTCCTGACAAGGCCAAGGCCGAGGTGAGAGTGCAACTGGTGGAGAGGGTGATCCCGGCCGCCCTGCGCAAGAGGACCTTCTTCAGTCTGGCTGAACTCAACCAGGCGATCCGTGGGCTTCTAGACCGGTTCAACAATCGGCCTGTCAAAAAGCTGCCCGGCAGTCTGCTCTCCATGTACGAGTCCCTGGACAAACCAGCGCTCAAGCTTCTACCCGCCATGGCCTACTGTCGCATCCTGGGGCAAAGCGGGTTCACCACCCTGGCTGAGCACATGCTCCGTCTCCACCGGGAGTACGTCAAGTGGATCCCCGAAAGAAGGACCAACTGGATACACAAAATCGGCGAGGCCACGGCCAAACTGGCCGAGGGGATCATGAGCCGGCGGGCGCATCCCCTGCAAGGCTTCAGGGCCTGCCTAGGTTTGGTCACCATGGCCAAAAAACATGGTGAGGCGCGAGTGGATGCCGCCTGCCCGAGGGCTTTGGCCTATGGGGCCCTCAGCTCCAAGAGCGTAGAGCACATCATCGACAAGGCACTGGACGCGGCGCTTTTGCTAACGCCGGATCCGGGATCCAATCCCATCCTTCATCCTAGCCTCCGCGGAGCCGGCTACTTCTTGACCGCCTAAGGAGGAAGCCATGTTGATTACTCCCACCATGGACAAACTCCGCGCCCTGGGGCTAGAGGGCATGCTCAAGGCCCTAAAAAAATAGCTGAACATCCTCGAGGCCCAGAAACTGGGCTTCGGGGAAAGACTGGGCCGGATGGTGGACAGGTAGACCATCCAAAGAGAAAATCGCCGGCTCAAAAACAGGCTGGCCAAGGCCAAGCTCCGGCATGACGCCTGCCTGGAGGACATCGACTACCGGCAAAGGCGCGGCATGGACAAATCACTCATCATGAACCTGGCCTCATGCCGATGAATTGCCGAACACCACAACCGGCTCATCAGCGGACCCACCGGCGTAGGCAAAGGCTTTCTTGCCTGCGCTCTGGGCCACAAGGCTTGTCTGGAAGGCTACTCGGTCTCCTACAAGAGGGTGCCATCCCTCCTGCGCGAAATAGTTGCGGCCCGAGGCGAGGGGACGGTAGCTATCAAAAAATGATCGTCGCCAGTTCCAAGACCAACCTGCTCATACTGGATGACTCTGGACATGCTCGAAGTCCTGGAAGACCGCTACGGCCGAGACGCCACCATTGTCACCGCCCAAGTGTCCGTGGACCAGTAGCACGAAACCATCAGCGATCCCACCATAGCCGATGCCATCCTCGATCGCCTGATCCATAACGACTATAAGATAAACTTAAAGGAGAGCCCATGAGAAAAAGCTGGCAAACTTGACCGGCGACAAGCCCCCCCTGTAGCATAATGCGAACACCAGCGGCGCTGTGCCCCGGCCACCCGGCCCACATCACCGGGTTAAGTGGCCCTCTTCAAATGGAATGCATGCCCCACTTCCCTGGAATCCGCAACCTGCCGCCGCCGGCACCGCCTCGGCGGCCACTCCGCCGGCGGATAAACGCTAAGGGCTTGCTTGGCGCCCTGGATATGCTAAATTGGTTGGCGGTTGGATAAAAGGCCTCAGTGGGGGGTATAAAATGCTCTGCAAAACTTGGGTGGCCGCGCTGCTGACCGCCGCGCTTGCCGCCCCCGCCGGGGCGGCCGTAACAGGCAAGCATGACTTCATCCTGGTCAACCAGACCGGCCTGGCCATGGACAAACTCTACGTGGTGCCCTTGCAGGCCACCGCCTGGGAAGAGGATCTGCTCAAGCGCGACCTCCTACTGCCTGGCGAGGAGGCCAAGATCAATTTCTCCCGTCAAGACAGCCAGTGCCGCTGGGATTTGGTGGTGGTAGACTCCACCGGCACCGAGGTGACCTGGGAGGACGTGAACCTCTGCAAGAAAAAACGCGTGCTCCTGCGTCTGGAGGAAGACGTGCCCGAGGTGCACTACGAGTAGGCGGAGACCCCGGGCGGGGTGATAACGGGTCGAAGGCACCAATTCTACTATTACCAGCGTGCTCGGTCCCCGTAGCAACTCAATTGTACATGCAAGGGGCGAGCATAAATAAAAAAAAAGGTAAGCCACGGGACTTCCTATTCTATTTTAATGGACCGATATGTGTTGGGGGCTAGAACAATTTGTTGCCTGCGTCACTCGCAGTATCTAGAAAGAAACATAATTTAAAATCAACGACAATTCCGAGATCTTCAAGTACCAAAAAATGCCAAAGGCACTTATCAATTGCGAAAGGTACCACAGTGTTGTCCAAAATAGGTTCTCAAAAACCGGCTAAGTGATCGAAGCGAGATGCCCTCATCCCAGCGTAGTAGTGTAGTTCTGCCAAAAGCCAACAATACCGCGACCAAGAAAGGGTAAGGCCATCGTACGAGTAGCCAGCCTGTTCAGTCAACTACTGCATCACTTCCCCCGAACTGAGTTCTCCGCCCTTGTCAAAAAGCGCGGTGCCGAGGTCAGGATCAAGGGATTTCCCTGCTGGACCCAGTTCGTGGCTATGCTCTCCTGTCATCTAGCCAGGCCAACTCCCTAAGGGAGATCTGCCAGGGTCTTTCCTGCTGCCTGGGCAAGTTGTCCCACCTTGGGGTCAGCACGGCCCCACCAAGGTCCACACTGTCCTACGCCAACCAGCACAGGCCCTCGTCCTTGTTCCGAGCCCTGTTCTTCAAAGCCATGGAGCGCTTCCGTGCCCAAGGCTCCCTGGACAGGAAAAAGGGCAAGTTCAAATTCAAGAACAAGCTTTTGCGCCTGGACTCCTCCACCATTACCCTGTGCCTGAGCCTATTCCCCTTGGCCGAGTATAAGTGGGTCAAAGGAGGGGTTAAGGCTCCACATCATGCTGGACCACGACGACTACATGCCCAACTTTGTCCTGCTCACCGAAGCCAAAGTGGCTGATGTCACTGTGGCCTAGGGGCTAGCCCTAAACCCTAGCTCCATCCTGGTATTGGACCGGGGTTACCAGGACTATGCCATGTTTGGCAAGTGGACCGGCCAGGGCGTCTCCTTCGTCACTCGCCTCAAAATCTAACGCCGGTTTCGAGGGGATGGCTATTCGGCCAGGGCCTAAGACCCAAAATGTATTGGCCGATCAAATCATCCTCCTATCGGTAGCCTGACCGATTGTCCCTACCCCCTGCGTCGCCTGGTGGTGTGGGACGAGAAGAATCAAAAGCAGGTCGTGCTCTTGACCAACCACCACAAGCTGACGGTTTCCATCGTGGCTGGCATCTATAAGGGCCGCTGGGAGATCGAGCTGCTCTTCAAGGCGTTTAAGCGAAACCTTAAAATCAAAGCCTTCGTGGACACCAGCAGCAACGCCGTGGAAATCAAAAATTGGATAGTATTGATCGCCTTACTCTTATCAAGTGGCTTTACTTTCTTTCCCTGACCGTATGGTCACTATCCAACCTAGCCGCCATGCTGTGCCTAATTTTTTTCACATACAGGGAGTTGCGCGTCTGGCTCCAACACCTCTATCACACCCCGCCCCTCATGCCCTAACAGGCCCAGTTACCGCTCTTAACCTGACTTGGACAGGCAACTGCCAGTGAAACAAAAAACACCAGCCCAAAAACGACGGCCTTATTTCAAAAACTGCTAATTTTGTAGAGTCTCGTCGTTATCATGAGTAGAATTGGTGTAGCTCCGGTGTCATGATGCAGTGATCCGCATGGCCGAGTTGAAGCAGGAGGCAATCATGGACGGCTGGCGAGCTTCTGGCCCTTGGCCTGGGGTTGCAGTCGCCCTGGCGGCTGGTGGGAGCGCGTGTGGATACCGATAAACAGCCCCGCGAGGTCTTCTTGGAGGTTGCCGCCGACCGGGGAGCCGAGTACCTCTATCCGGAGTGTAGCAGGTTTTGCAAGGTTCACGATTTTCACGAATTAACCTGGCGTCACCTCAATCTTTTCCAGCATCATTGCTACATAACCGCTATGGCGCCCCGGGTGGACTGCCCCGATATGGGACCAAACAGGTCAAGATGCCCTGGACCCGCCAGGGCAGCCGGGTCACCTTGACCCTGGTGCGGGAGATGCCCGTGTTGGCTGTGGCCCGCTTCATCGAGATCAGCGACACGCGATTTTGGCTGGTGGTCCAGTTCTACGTGGCCCAGGCCCTGTCCAAAATAGACCTGGGCGGGGTCAAGGCCGTGGCTCTGGACGAAACCGCCTTCAAGCGGGGCTACAACTACGTCACCGTGTTCATCGACCTAGACCGCAAGCAAAAGTCGGTCATCTCCGTTACCCCCGGCAAGGGCGAAGGCTGTCTGGTTCTGTTCCGCTGCTCCCTGTGTGAGCATGGTGGTGGTCACAACAATATCATCGAGGTGGTCTGCGACATATCGTCAGCCTTCCTGGCCGCCATCGGCGCAAGCTTCCCCGGCGCCAACGTCACCGTGGATTGGTTCCATGTAGTCCAAACTCTTAACCACCGCCGTGGATGAGGTCCTAAAGGCCGAGGCTAAGGAGCATAAACTGCCCAAGGCCACCCGCTGGGCCGTGCTCAAGGCCGCTGACGGCGGCAGGCTAACCGAAAAGCAGCAGCAAGCCCTGATCGAACTGGAAATCGGCGGCTTCGCCACCGCCTGGCGGCTCAAGAAGATGCTGCGCTGGATCAGAAAGGCTACCTCTGTACGGATTTGCCCGATGGCGCATCACCCGCTTCACCCGCCATACCCTGAAGTATATAGCGCCTGGCATCAAGACCCTGGCCTCGGTACTCGAGGCGCTCATGACTCTGCTGGAAGAGCATGCTCACCTGATCCTAAGCCGCTGGATCGTCAATCCATCCCAACGCCCGCCTGGCGGGGCTTAACGGCATCTTCCAAGTCGCCAGAGCAAGAGCCCGAGGCTACCGTAATGTCTTTACTTTTATGGCGATAATCTATTTCATCGCCGTACCACTGGGGGAACTCATCAAATTCTACAGTTAACGACAACGACGAATAACCGCCAAAAATTGACTCCCGACGTATCCAAATCGCTATCGGGCGTGATCAATCCGTTGTCCGGAGGCAAAGTGTTTTTTGGTATAAGCGACCTGGCACGGATGATTGTTTCGTAGCCTTGGGGCAACTAACCTTGACAAAAAGCTAGCCCCTGTGTCGAGTGCGACCTGGGGGCGGCATCAGGTTTTGACCAGTGGGTGAGGCCAATGGAAGTGGACCTTGGGGGAGTATACCGCCCGCTGCCTTGAAGAGCGCCCCGGCGGATGGTATCAATGGCCCCATGATTACCCTACACAAAGTATACAAGTTTTATGGCCGCCAGGACGTGTTAAAGGGCGTGGGCTTACACGTGGGGCCGGGCGAGCGCATTGGCCTGGTGGGTCCCAACGGCGCTGGCAAGTCCACCATTCTGGGGCTGATGCTGGGCAATGTGGAGCCTGACGAGGGCCAGGTCTTCCGAGCCAAAACCCTGCGCCTGGGCTATTTGCCCCAGGATTTATTGCGCCTGTCGGGGCAGACGGTGTTGGAACTGGCCATGAGCACAGGCGATCGCCTCAGCGAGGTGGAGGCCGAATTGTGGGAAGTGCATCAGCACTTGGCCAAGAAGCCCAACCCCTCCACGGCGGTGGAGCTGTTGGCCCGTCAGGGGCAGCTGCAATCCATTTTCGAGGGGCTGGGGGGCTACGATCTGGAAGCCAGGGCCGGCAAGGTCCTGGCCGGGCTGGGTTTCAGTCAAGAGCAGTTGGGGCGTGACGTTAGCACGCTCTCCGGCGGTTGGCTCATGCGCGCGGCCCTGGCGCGCATCCTCTTGTCAAATCCCGATTTGATTCTCTTAGACGAGCCCACCAACCACCTGGACCTGGAGTCTCTGCTGTGGCTGGAGGGCAGTTGGTGGCTAGCCCCGCCTCCCTAGTGCTGGTCAGCCACGACCGCGTGTTCCTGGACAAAGTGATTAACCGCGTGGTCGAGGTGGAGCAGGGGCAGGTCTTCACCTACGGCGGCAACTACAGCGATTATGAGGCCCAGCGCGAGACCAGGCGCCAGGCCCAGCAGGGGGCCTACAACAACCAGCAGGCGCGCGTTCGCGAGATCAAGAACTTCGTGGAGCGCAACCGCTTTCGCAAGGATCGGGCTAAACAGGTGCAGAGCCGGCTGAAGATGCTGGAGACCATGGAGAAGCTGGAGCCGCCGGCCAGCGAGGAGACAATGTTCTTCGAGTTGCCGGAAGTGGACCGGTCGGCCAAGGTGGTGGTGGAGCTGTTGGGGGTGGACCTGTCCTACGACGACAAGTCGGTGTACCGGGGCCTGGACTTCCAAGTGCAGCGCGGTGACCGCCTGGCACTCTTGGGACGCAACGGCGCAGGCAAGTCATCGTTGCTCAAGCTTTTGAGCGGCCAAGTGCGACCCAGCAAAGGCCGGCGTTTGTTGGGAGGGCGGGTCAAGCTGGGGATTTTCAGCCAGCACGCTTTGCAAGACTTGAACCCCGACAATGACGTGCTAAGTGAGCTGGCCACGGTGGCTGGGCTCATGGCCCTATCGCGTCTGCGCTTCACTCTAGGGGCCTTTCTGTTTAAGGGCGACGAAGTTTTCAAGAAAGTGCGCGTGCTTAGCGGCGGCGAGCGCAGCCGTCTGGTGCTGGCCAAACTGTTGTTAAGCGGGCCCAACGTGCTGCTCTTGGACGAGCCCACCAACCACCTGGACATCCAGTCCCGCCAGGTACTGGAGATGGCTTTGCGTAAATACCAGAGCACCATCGTACTCATCAGCCATGACCGCCACCTGATCAACGCCGTGGCTAACAAAGTGGCCTATGTGGATATGGGGCTGGTCACGCTCTTCCCCGGCAACTTCGATGACTTCCACCGCCTGTGGAAGCGGCATTTGGAGCCTCATCCTCCGAAGGCCCCCGCCGTCCCCGTCAGCCCGCCGACCGCTCAAGCCACGCCTGGCGACGCGGACCCAGGCCCGGAAGGCCCGGTCAGCGGCCCCAAGTCCGCTACCCAGAAATACCAGGAGGCCCAGGCGCGCAACGCCCTATATCAGAAGGTCCAGCCCCTCAAGGACGAGTTGGCCAAGGTGGAGGGGCAGGTGGATCAAGCCACCGCCGAGCTTGATGCCATCGTGCAGGATATGGTGAAGCCCTCGACCTACGCCGACCCTGAGCGCTGGCAGGGCCTGTCGCGGAGCCATGGCCGGGCCAAAGAGCGTCTGGATAGGGTTTCGGCCCGCTGGGAGGAGCTGGCGCTAAAACTGGAGAGGCTCACTGCCCAGGAGAACGCCGAGTCCTGAGTCAGGCCTGTGCCAGCCAGCCCGCCGCCAATCCGAAAGAATTGGCGGTCTCGACTCAGGTCCTCGATTGACAAGCAGGTGGGCGGGTGGTAGATACACTTTCGGCGACGGGACGTGGCGCAGCCTGGTAGCGCACCTGAATGGGGTTCAGGGGGTCGCTGGTTCAAATCCAGTCGTCCCGACCATAAAAACACGGGCTTAGGCTTAACTGCCTAAGCCTTAAGTTTTTTTGCCTCATCTTATCCTGGACCTTGGATGTAGGTCTAGGAATGAGGAAATGTCTGAGGGTGGTGGAGCATCCCTGACCCCGAGAGACGGGTATAATTCCCAGCCATCTGGTTGCCATCGTATTTTTCGTTGCAGCCTGCGTTAAGAAGATCATGGAGCTGGGGCTGCGTTTTCCCTGGCCCCGGTCGGAGGGGTGTCCCCGGTGTGGGAGCGTCCGGCTTTGGGGGCATGGTTTCGTGTCTGCCTATTTTGATTAAGATCCTAAAGCGATTTGGCTTCAACGTTTCCGCTGCCCGGACTGTTGGGCGATAATCCGGCTGCAGCCGCGGGGCTGCTGGAGCCGGTTCCAGGCTTCGGAGGAGACCATTCGGCAAAGCTTTTCCAATAAGCTAGCCCGGGGCAGATAGAACCCTGTCCTGCCGCACTTTCGCCAGCACCACTGGTTCAAGGGCCTGCTGCGGCAGGTGAGTTTATGCCTGGGGTCAAGCTGGTCGGGCGATCTGCTTGGGGCCTTCGATTAACTCAGTGGCCGCGGCCAGCCGGTCGGCGCAAAGCGAGAGCGTTTTCCCTCCCTAAGTCACCTACCCAAAGGTGCCGTTGTCCTGGCCAGGTCCCCCGGTCTACACCTGGGCGAAACACCCCCATGGAGGACCGACATGGACGAGGACCAGAAAAATCGAGTAGCCATCTTCCGTTTCGGCGTCATCAGCGATTTTTTTGCCAAGGACTACATGGAGCGTGGTTAACGGGAGAGGTTACTGCGGGACAAGTGCGCCCAGCGGTAGCAAGTCCCCTTCTCTAACCGCACCAGGCTGTCGTGCTTCACTATCCTGGGATGGGTCAAATTCTACTGCCAAGGCGATGGCAAGCTGGAATCTCTCTACCCCTTGGGCAAAAATGACCGGGACGGCAGTAGGGCCTTGGACGAGGACACCGTCCAAGCCCTGGTCCGCCTGCGCAGGGAACGGCCCACTGCGTCAGTGACTACCCTCATTAGCGAGATTATGCACCAACGCTTGGCCTCGTTCGACGTGATTCTCAAGGCGCCCACCGTCTACCGCTTTCTGCACCAGCAGGAGCTGGTGGACAAACAGGTTGCCCCACCTGTCGACCGCAGACGCTGCAAGGCCGAGCTGCCCAGCGACATTTAGCAGAGGGACGCAGGGACGCCATGCATGGGCCGATGCTCCTGGTGGACTACAAACGGCGTAAAATCTACCTCTTCGCCTTCATCGACGACATGAGTCGCTTGATCGTCCACGTCGAGCTTTATTTCGCCTAGGGCCTGGCCACTTATCTACAGGCCTTGCGCCAGGCCCTGCTCAAACGGGGGCTACTACGCAAACTCTACCTCGACAACG
>CBCOTF020000110.1:0-4487 GCA_965112955.2 Desulfarculales bacterium | reverse complement strand
ATTTTGGACAGGGCCTGGGCCACGTAGAACTGGACCACCCGCCAAAGTCGCGTGCTGCTGACCCCGATGATGCGGGCCGTAGCCAGCACGAGCATCTCCCGCACCAGGGTCATGGCCGCCTGCTCGAACAGCAAGGTGACCCGGCTGCCCTTGCGGGTTCAGGGCATCTTGACCTGTTTGGCCTCGTGGTCGGGGCAATCCACCTGGGGTACCCGGGCGGTGACGTAGCAATGATGCTGGAAAAGATTGAGGTGACGCCAGGTGAATTAGTGGAGATCGTGAGCCTTGCACAATCTGCCACACTCCGGGTAGGGGTACTCGGCTCCCCGGTCGGCGGCAACCTCCAAGGAGACCTCGTGGGGCTGTTTATCGGTATCCACACGCTGTCCCACCAGCCGCCAGAACGGTTGCAACCCCAGACCAAGGGCCAGAAGTTCGCCGGCGTCCATAATTGCCTCCTGCTTTAATTCAGCCATACGAATCGCTGCATCATGACACCGGGACTACACCAATTTCACTCATAACGACGAAGAGGCCTTTTTTTAAATCCCATTATCCCCACGCGACCACAGTGCTTTGCGGAGGTGCAGTATGAAAAATCCCCAAGACGTTGTCATCGTTTCCCTGGCTCGCAGCCCCATCGGCGATTTCGGCGGCAGCCTAATGACGGTGCGCGCCTACCAACTGGCCGCTCAGGTGATCCAGGCCGTGTTGGCCAAGGTGCCAAACCTAGACCCGGCGCTCTTGGATGACGTCATTCTGGGCGACTGCTGTCAGGCCCCCGACGAGGCCAACACCGCCCGCACGGCAGCTCTGGCCGCCGGTATCCCCCAGGAAGTGCCCGCGGTGACCATCCAGCGCCAGTGCTCCAGCGCCATGCAGGCCATGGCCCAGGCCGCCATGGCTATTCAGTCCGGCCACGCCAACATCATCATGGCCGGCGGCGTGGAGTCCATGTCCAACGTCCCCTACACCCTGCCCCAGGCCCGCTGGGGCGCCCGCCTGCAACACGGCCAGATGATAGACTCCATGTGGGCGTTGTTGCACTCAGGCTCCACCCTCTTGGACCCTCCGGGGTACATCATGGGCCAGACCGCCGAGACCCTGGCCCGCAAATACAGCATCTCCCGCGAGGAGCAGGACACCATCGCTCTGCGCTCGCATAATAACGCCGAGGCCGCCATCAAGACCGGCAAATTCAAGGGCGAGATTGTGCCCATCAAGATCAATTCCCGCAAGGGTGAGAAAATCGTGGACACCGATGAGCACGTGCGTCTGGGCCTAACCATGCCCGACCTGGCCAAGCTCAAGCCCGCCTTCGCCAAAGACGGCACCGTCACCGCCGGCAACGCCTCCGGCCTCAACGACGGCGCCGCCATCACCATCCTGACCTCCCGCCAGAAGGCACAAGAATTGGAGCTCACTCCCTTGGCCAAGATCGTGGATTTCGCAGCGGCTGGCTGCGACCCAAATATTATGGGCTGGGGCCCCGTACCCGCAACCCAGAAGCTGCTCAAGCAATCTGGCGTGGCGCTGAAGGACATCGAGCTGATCGAGGCCAACGAAGCCTTCGCCGCCCAGTACCTGGCCTGCGAAAAGGGCCTAAATCTTAACCGCGACATCGTCAATGTCAACGGCTCCGGCATCGGCCTGGGGCACCCCACCGGCTGCACCGGCGCTCGCCTGGTCATCACCCTCTTGGGCGAGATGAAACGCCGGAACAACACCCTGGGCCTGGCCACCCTGTGCGTGGGCGGCGGCATGGGCATGTCCATGCTGGTGGAGAACGAGTAAGAAAAAGCTGGGGGGACTTTTTTGAAAGAAGGTCCCCCCTCCCAAGACCCCCAAAAAAACTTTAGCTTAACGCCAGTTACCGCCGCGCTGACGCGCGCCAGCAATTAGCGCCAAAGCCTAAGTCCTGGAATATCCGAGGGAAATTTTTGCAATAAATACCTAATCGGTGGATAGGCAAGAAGGCAAGCATGGTCCAGACACCCACCGACATGGAATTATTCAAGCCGAGGGGATCGAGACCGACGGTCCCTGCTCCGCCGGTCACCAGGTGGGCGACAAGTTCATCCTATGTTGCTGGGATACCGACGAGCTCTGCGGCTCTTTCTACCACGACATCTTCCCGGTTTTGAGCCTCATACAGTTCGGCGGGCAATACCCCGAAACCTCCAAGGATCACCAGAAAGTACGCCACTGCGACAAAAATATTAATTTTACCATAGTAATATGCCGGCAGGTGGCCGGCTAGCCGCCACCTGGGCCTCATCCTCTTCATAAAGGAGCCAACCTCATGCAGTACGACCTGACCGAAGAACAGATCATGTTGCGCGACACCGTGCGCCGCATCGCCCAGGAGCAACTATCGCCCGGCGCGGCCGCCCGCGACGCCAAAGGTGAATTCGCCTGGGATACCGTGGAGATATTCCGCGAAAACGGGCTCTTTGGCTGCGATTTCAAGGAGGAGTACGGCGGGGCCGAGATGGGCATCCTGGCCTTCTGCCTAGCCGTGGAAGAGGTGGCCAAGGTCTGCGGTTCCTCGGCGGTGATCCTCCTGGTGCACGAGTTAGGCTCCATGCCCATGATGCTGGCCGCCAGCCTCGAGCAGAAGAAAAAATGGTTCCCCGGCCTGGCCAGCGGCGAGCATCTGGTGGCCTTTGGCCTCACCGAACCGGGGGCCGGTTCCGACGTAGCGGGCCTGCGCACCAAGGCCGTAAAAAAGGGTGACAACTACATCATCAACGGCAGCAAGCAATTCATCAGTCACGCTGACGTGGCTCAGTATGTCTGCGTGGCTGCCCAAACCGACCTCACCAAGGCCCCTCACAAGGGCGGCGTCTCCATCATCGTGGTGGAGAAAGGTACGCCGGGCTTTTCCATCGGCAAGCATGAGGACAAGATGGGCATCCGCGGCTCATCCACTTGCGAGCTGGTCTTCCAGGACTGCGAGGTGCCGGCTGAAAACATCCTGGGCCAGGAAGGCGACGGCTTCCATATCCTAATGAAGACCCTGGACTTCACTCGCCCCTGCGTGGCGGCCCAGGCCTTGGGGATCGCCCAGGGCGCCCTGGACTACGCCGTGGCCTACGCCAAGGAGCGCCAGCAGTTTGGCAAGCCCATCATCAGCTTCCAGGGGCTAAACTGGATGCTGGCCGACATGGACACCCAGGTGGTGGCGGCCCGCCAGCTGGTCTACAAGACCTGCGCCATGTTCCAGGAGGTACCCAAGGACCTCTCGCGAGTGCCCAAGGAGGCTATCCGCTTCTCGGCTATGAGCAAGCTCTTCGCCGCTGAAACGGCCATGAAGGTCACCACCGACGCCGTACAGGTGCTGGGCGGCTACGGCTACGTCAAGGAGTACCCCGTGGAGCGCATGATGCGCGACGCCAAGATCACCCAGATCTACGAAGGCACCAGCCAGGTACAAAAAATCGTCATCGCCGCCGGTCTCTAGATCGGGTGCCTCCCGGCGGGGCCTAAACGGGTCGGTTGGCGCTGTCGAACTGGCGCGTCTTGCCGGCTCCCGTTGAGGGGCTTCCCAAATAGATAAAAAAAGACGGGCGGGGGGAACCCCCGCCCATACATTAAAAAATTTTTTATGTAGAGGCAATGCTGTCTAAGACAAGAGTAGCGGCTAAAAATGATCTTATAAAAACGATTAATTATCAGTGTTGTCCAAGATAGGTTCTCAAAAGCCGGCTAAGTGATCGAAGCGAGATACCCTCATTCCAGCGTAATAGTGTGGTTCGGCTAAAAGCCAACAATACCGCGACAAAAAGAAAGGAAGGCCATGGTATGAGTAGTCAACCTATTCAGTCAACTGTTGCATCACTTCCCCCGCACTGAGTTCTCCGCCTTGGTCAAGGAGCACCGTGCCGAAGTCAAGACCACGGGACTCCCCTGTTGGACCCAATGCGTGGCCATGCTTTTCTGTCATCTCTGGCCAGGGCTGCCTTCCTAAGGGAGATCTGCCTGAGTCTTCCCTACTGCTTGGGCAAGCTGTCCCACCTTAAGGTGAGCGCG
This sequence comes from Desulfarculales bacterium, assembly GCA_965112955.2. GTDB lineage: Bacteria > Desulfobacterota > Desulfarculia > Desulfarculales > Desulfarculaceae > JACRDC01. The sequence goes on along the minus strand of CBCOTF020000110.1, from coordinate 455 downwards.
GCCCCAAAAAGGTCCACACTGTTCTACGCCAACCAGCACAGGCCCTTGTCCTTGTTCCGAGCCATATTCTTCAAAGCCATGGAACGCTTCCATGCCCAAGGCTCCCTAGGCAGGAAAAAGGGCAAGCTCAAATTCAAGAAAAAGCTCCTGAGCCTGGATTCTTCCACCATCACCCTGAGCCTGAGCCTATTCCCCTAGGCCGAGTATAAACGGGCTAAGGGCGGGGTCAAGGCGCACATCATTCTGAATCACGACGACTACATACATGCCCAGCTTTGTCCTGCTCACCGAGGCCAAGGTGACCGATGTCACCGTGGCCCAGGGGTTAACCCGAAACCCTGGCTCCATCCTGATCTTGAACCAAGGCTACCAGGATTATGCCCTGTTTGGCAAATGGACCGGCCAGGGCGTCTCCTTCGCCACCCGCCTCACACCTAACGCCGTTTTCGAGGGGA
>CBCOTF020000109.1:0-4119 GCA_965112955.2 Desulfarculales bacterium | reverse complement strand
ATACGCAGCATCATGGAGCTCACACCACCGCGCGAGGGGTGCATCATCTTCGAGGGCCAGGAGGTGGCCGGAGCCAACCCCCACCTGCTGGCTCGTTAGGGCCTGGACTACGTGCCCGACGACCGCAAGGTTTTGGCCGACCTGTCGGTGGGGGAAAACCTGGAAATCGTAGCGCGACCCGGCATGTGCAGTGGCTGGGACAAGGACAAGCTCTATGATTTTTCCCACCGCTCAAAGCCATCGACAGCCGCCAAGCCGGATTCTTGAGCGGCGGCGAGCAACAGATGCTCACCATCGCCCGCGCCCGGATGACCAACCACGATTTTCTGCTTTTGGACGAGCCCACCGAGAGTCTGGCGCCGCTGGTGGTCAGGATGCTGGCCGATCAGATCACCCACCTCAAGGAAACCGGGCTCACGGTCCTTCTTGCCGAGCAAAATCAGGAGGGGGCCCTGTTCCTTAGCTACCGCGGCTACATCCTGGACAACGGCCAGATTCGCTATCAGGGCAGCATCGACGACCTCAAGGCTAACGAGGAAATCCGCCGCAAGTACCTCCTGCTTGTCTAAGCGGAGTGCCACACGGGGGGCATATACGGGTCGAAAGGCGCTCTTCCCTTGACCAGCGCCGGCGGCTCCCGTTGTAAGGCTACCGTATGAAAGCCTGAGCCAAGCGGGCGGGGGGAACCCCCGCCCGTCTTTGTCCCAATGTCGTTTCCCGATCCGTTACGGTAGTCGAGGCCCTCTAGCCCAGCGAGCAGCAGGTATTCTGAAAGCTCACGGGCATGCCAAGCTCCTGGGCGGTCTCCAGAGCAGCGTCGGAGGGGATGGCCAGGGTGTTGATACCGCGGCCCGCACCGCCAAAGCGTCTAGCTGGTATCGATAGCGTCCGCGCGGCCGGGCGCAGCCCAGATGATGCCGAGCTCGCGCGGTAGACGCAGGCGGACCTGGGCGATAAAACGCGCGGCATCCTCCAGTGGCAACGGCGTTGCCCCGGCCAGGGACGTACGCTTGAGTGGCATGAAGACCACCCGCACCACCCGCTTCGGGTCTAGCCCGGCTACGATCTCCAGGGCCTGTAACTCGCCGCGCAGCCGGCCGCCGTGCAAGCCCAGGATGATATGTGGCACCACCTCAAGGCCGGCCGCCGTACAGGGCCTCCAGGGTTTCGTCCTGACCTGCCATGCCCTCGGCCAGACACAGGACCTCCCAAGCCGTGTCCCGGTCGTCCACCACATCGATAAGCGCCTGCGCACCCCAGCTTGCTTTAGGTCACGGGCCAGGGCGGCGTCTATGCGCCCCACGTGAACGGTGAGGATAAGATCGGTGCTGACGCTGAGTTCGGCGATGGCCGGCAGCAGCTTCCGCCAGGGCAGACGCCAGCTCTGGTCGCCGCCTCCGCTGAGCAACAGGCCCGCCTGCCCGCTGGCCGCCAACTCACACCCCAGTGCCAGCAGCTCATGCGGGGTGGTGGCCGGGCGCATGGGGGCCAGGCGCCGGCCTGCGCAGTGCTGGCATTGGCGGCCGCACTCTGAGCCGGTGATGCTCACCGCCGGATAGCGCCCCCGCAGGCCGTAGGCCTCGAACATGCCCGGTAGAAAGATGGTCAGCCCCGGCTCCGCGGCCTGCTAGGGCAGGCCCCGCGGCGCTCTTCTATCAGCTCAGCGAGCTCAAGCCCCATGCGTCCCCAAGCCGGCCAGATAGTGCGCATCAAAACGCTGAAGTCGGCCCCGTCCCAGTCCTGGGCCAAACGCACGCGGGCAGCCAGACCCCACGCCAGATGACGGCCATAGCGCAATGCAGGCTTTGGGCATAGTCTTCGCCGGCGGCGGCCTGGCCCCCGGCCAAGGCTGCGGCCTCGCCTCCGGACAAGACGGCTTGGGGTATACCCGCGCCGCTCACCGGGTGGGTAAGACCGGCGGCGTCCCCGCCCAGGATTACGCCCTTGCGCACCCAATCAGCGCGGGGACCGCCCACGAGTATGGTCCCGCCGGCGTAGGCCAGCACCCCTGGGCGGATTATCCCCCGGGCCAGCAAGCTCAAGCGCAGCTCCTCCAGGAATCGCCGCGCCTGCCCCTGGCAGCCCAGGCCCAGGTTGGCCACCTGCCCCTTGGGAAAGAGCCAAGCGTAACCGCCGCGATATTAGGACGCCAAAAGATTTGGGTGCACTCCAAGGGCCTCGCTAAGGGCACGGTGTATTGCAGACCGGCATGAGCTCCTACCCCACCGGCAAGCGAGCACAGGCCGAGGCCGCGTCGTCGGCAGCCACCACTATCCCGACCAGCAGCTGACGACGTACAGCACCCTTGGCCAGGAGCCAGCGCCCCTCTCGGAGGCCCCGGAGCCTGGCGCCACCCAGACCTCAACCCCGGCTAAAGCGGCGGCCTCCAGGAGGGCCATGTCGAAGACCTGCCTGTCTAGCACCCAACCCGGCCCGGCGGTGAAGACGCCTTGCCCTGCCAGCCAGGTCTCCACGCCCGCCACAGCCTGCACCTGCGCCCGAGGGGTTATCTCCACCTCCAGGCCCAGCAAACGGGACACGAACTCGGCGCAGTGGGGCATAGCCCTGCCCCGGCGCTTGGCCTCCACCAGTAGCACCTTGGCCTCGACCAAAGCCGCGGCTCTCGCCGCGCAGGCCCCGGCCGACCGGCAGCCATTACGTCAACCTTATGCGCCTCGCCGGCCATATCTCAGCCTCCGCTCATGACCCGCGCCATTTTCTCGCTTAATTGCGCGTTCATAGAAGTCTGGTGATCGAAGCGGCCGGCGTAGGCCTCCATGCCCTTGCCCAGGTCGTAACAGGTGGTGGAATCCAAATTGACTAGCATCCCGCTGGCACCGCGTTGCACCAGCGCGCGCTGGTGCTTGCTGTAAAAAGCCTCGCAGCAAGAGCCCACGAAAGTTCCGCCCTGAGCCTTCACCCCGGCCAGCACGCCCATCAGGTGCTAAAAGCTCTCGATGGGCGTGGGGGTGAGCCCCAGCTCCTCGGCCAGATCGTAGAACAGCGAGAGCTGGCACCGGCCGCAGCGGCCGCAGTCGGCTAGTTGGCGGTAGTCGCACTCCACCGGCTTGGCACAGTAGGGCAAGGAGCAGCCAGCCGGCTCAGCGCCTGCGCAGGTTGCCAGGTGCACCCCCACCAGAAACAGCTCGGCAGCCTCCTCCTGAACGAAACTCTCTCCCAAAGCGCAGTGGGCGACGGCCCGGGCCACGGCCTGGGCACCTGGCCTAGCGCGGTGCCCTCCAGGCTGTTCCTGTTTTTAGGAAATTCAGCACCGCTCTCCCCAAAACCCTGGCCGGGCTTTGCCCCATAGCGCCGCCTCCGGTCCATGACCAGGCGCTGGGAGCCGGCTGAAGAAGTCGCCTACAGCAAGACCTTCTGTACGCGACTGCCCCTGCTGTCCAGCCACAAGTGCACACGCAGAGGCCGTGGGGGCAGGTGATGCTTTGCAACCAGAGGGCGGCCGTCCCGGGGCTGGCGCAGGTTCGCCATTGCTCGAGCAGTAGTAGGGCAGACGCTAGGCCAGCTCCTCCCTCTCCTCGGGGCTAAGTTGTCCGGGGACTAGCGTCAGGCCCAAGCTTTCCCTGAACTGGGCGGGCCACCAGGATCGCCTTCAGCTACGTTAGGTCCAGCTAGCGCCCCAAGAGGTCCTCCAAAAAGACCAGGCGCTGCATCAGAGACTCGATCTCACGCTTCTTGAGCTTCTCCACCGGCACGCGCAGCAAGGCGCACAGGAAACGGCCGATTAGGCCTAGGGCAGCGGCCTGGCAGATTCGGGTCAGCGCGACTTCGAAACCGCCCTGAAAGGGCACCGCGCACTGGGAGGCGATTAGCCCCCAGCCCAAGGCCGAACTCTAGAACAACAGCACTCCTCCGCCGGTGAGGCGGCGGCTCAACTCAATGCCTTCTTGCGCGCAGTAATCCAGGCGTAGCTCTCGGGCCGCCTCCTGGTGATAGCCCAGCAACGCTGCGTCGGGAGAGAAGCGCAGGAGCCCCAAAGTGGGCGGGCTCAACCCAAGGCCGGCCCGGCGGGTGAGCACCTCGTCCAGGGTCATGTTTTCGGCGGCGCTCAAGAGGCCGGTATCCAAAAGGCGAAAAGGCTTCAAGGTGTTCCGCTCTCGC
>CBCOTF020000108.1:0-3132 GCA_965112955.2 Desulfarculales bacterium | reverse complement strand
ACGTTTTGGGCCTTAGGCCCTGGCCGAATGGCCATCACCTCGAAAACGGCGTTAGCTTTGAGGCGGGTAACGAAGAAAACGCCCTGGCCGGTTCTCTTGCAAAACAGGGCATAGCCCTGGTAGCCCCGGTCCAAGACCAGGATGGAGCCAGCGTTCAAAGCCAGCCCCTGGGCCACGGTGACACCGGCTACCTTGGCCTCGGTGAGCAGGATAAAGCTGGGCATGTAATCGTCGTAGTCCAGCATGATGTGAGCCTTGACCCCGCCCTGGGCCCGCTTATACTCGGCCCAGGGGAACAGGTTCAGGCACAGGGTGATTGTGGAGAAATCCAGGCTCAGGAGCTTGTTCCTGAATTGGAACTTGCCCTTTTTCCTACCCTGGGAGCCTTGGGCACGGAAGCGCTCCATGGCTTTGAAGAACAGAACTCGGAACAAGGACGAGGGCCTGTGCTGGTTGGCGTAAAACCGTATGAACCTTTTGGGAGCCGCGCTCACCTCAAGGTGGGGCAGCTTGCCCAAGTAGTAGGAGAGACCCTAATAGATCTCCCTTAGAAAGTCAGCCCTGGCCAGAGATGACAGAAGACCATGGCCACGAATTGGATCCAACATGGGAATCCCTTGGTCCTGACTTCGGCACCGTGCTCCTTGACCAAGGGGGCGAACTCAGTGTGGGGGAAACGATGCCGCACTACGCTGGGATGAGGGCATCTCGCTTCGATTACTTAGCCGGCTTTTGAGAACCGATCTTGGACAACATTGAAGCGTTTATAGCAAAGGGCCTCGTAGTGGCGGCACATTTCTCAGTACTCGTCCACGCTAAAGGGCGGTCGGTTTATGTTCGTCTTTGCCTCCCTTGGTGCCGATAAGGTTGTTTTGCGGCCGCGCTCATGCGTCTCGGATAGGTCATCAATGAGTAATTAAGTCTAAACTAGGCCTGGCGGGAGCTTCTAGACACTAGGCGAAGCCTGAGCGTAGACGGGGCATGGCCGCTTTTGCCCTGTGATGTTTGGCCTTGAACCGCCGGTGGCCATGCGCCAAGGGATTAATAGGCCCTGGAAACTTGGATCAAATCATGGCCTGGAGGAGCCCCGTGATGAATAATCTAGAGGCGCCGGGGAAACCGCCGCCATGGCGGTACTGCTAGCCCGAGTCGGGGGCGCGGACTATACTGCCCTGCCCGCGGCCGGCCCTGAAAACTTCTTGGGCCTGGCCGGGCAGGGCGGGGCCGGCCCGGAGACCTTGGAACTGGGGGTTGGCCCTGGTGCTCTTGCTGCTGATCTGCCGCTACCGCCCCGATGGCACCCTGAACCAGGCCTTCCAGGGTTATTTCGGCAGCTCCACCGCGGGACGGACCGGAAACAAACCTCTTCGAGCATCGGCCATCTGTTAACGAACAGCGTCTCAAGGCTCTGCTGCCCTATCTCATACCCCAGCCCCCCCCCAGCCGCGGTGAGCAGCCCTATCTCGTCCCTAGCGGCGAGAGACGTTAGCAGAAATGAGACCCAATGGGGCATCTTCGACCAGGCCGGACGCCTGGTGGCGGTGCAGTCGGTGGGACGCGACATCACTGAGCGCAAGCAGCAGGTGGGAAAAACCATGCAAATAGTGGAAGCGCAACCTACGCCAGCTGTTCATCGACGCCGTCGACGGCTTGATCGTGGCGAGCAAGGAGGGTTAGGTCCTGTTCGTCAACCCCGCCGCCGCGATGATCCTGTGTCACCTGATTTATGAGTTGGTGGTGTGGCCCTTAGCCTTTTCCTTGGTCACCGGCCAACGCCGCGAGATGTGCCTCATGGACGGCCAGGAGCAGGAGACCGTGGTGGAGATGCGGGTGGCGGACACACCTGGCAAGAGCAGCCCGCCTTCCTAGCCTTGTTGTGGGACATCACCGAGTTGGCAAGGCTGCGCCAAGAGCTGGAAGCTCGGCCCCTTGTGGACGAGCTGACCGGACGCTACAACCGACGCGGCTTCCTCACCCTGGCCCGCCAGCAGGTCAAGACCGCCCAGCGTATGGGGCGGTAGCCGCACCTGTTCTACGTCTATTTGGATGACCTCAAGCAGAACAACAACCGCCTGGGGCAAATCGAGGGCGATCGGGCCCTGATGATAGCGCCAGCCAGATGCTGAAAAAGACGCCTCTTCGTCGTCATAAATGGAATTGGTGTAGTTCCGGTGCCATGATGCAGCGATCCGCATGGCCGAATTGAAACAGGAGGCAATCATGGACGGTGGCGAGCTTCTGGCCCTTTGCCTGGGGTTGCAACCGCCCTGGTGGCTGGTGGGGCCGTGTGTGGACACCGATAAACAGCCCTACGAGGTCTTCTTGTAGATCGCCACCGACGAGGAGCCGAGTACCCCTCCTGCCCAGAGTGTGGCAGGTTGTGCAAGGCTCACGACTTCGTACGGGAGATGCCCGTGCTGGCTGCGGCCCGAATCATCGGGGTCAGCGACACGCGACTTTGGCGGGTGGTCCAGTTCTACGTAGCCCAGGCCCTGTCCAAAATGGACCTGAGCGGGGTCAAGGCCGTGGCTCTGGACGAAACCGCCTCCAAGCGGGGCCACCAACTATGTCACCGTCTTCATCAACCTAGACCGCAAGCAAAAGCCGGTCATCTTCGTTACCTCCGGCAAGGGCAAGGGCTGTCTGGTCCTGTTCCGTCGCTTCCTGCGTGAGCATGGCGGCGATCACAACAATATCGCTCAGATGGTCTGCGACATGTCGCCAGTCTTCCTGGCCTGGCCGCCATCGGCGAAAGCTTCCCCGGCGCCAACGCCACCGTGGACTGGTCCCATGTAGTTCAAGCTCTTCACCACCGTGTGGACGAGTTCCGAAAGGCCGGGGCGAAGGAGCGTAAACTGCCCAAGGCCACCCGCGGGGCCGTGTTCAAGGCCGTTGACGGCGGCAGGTCAACCGAAAAGCATCAGCAGGCCCTGACCGAACTGGAAATCGGCGGCTTCGCCACCGCCACCGCCTGGCAGCTCAAGGAGATGCTGCGCTGGATCAGAAAGGTTGCCTCTGTACGGGGCACCCAGTGGCGCATCACCCATTTTCCCCGTCATGCCCTGAAGTGCATAGCATCTGACACCAAAACCCTGGCTCCGGTCCTCAAGGCGCTCATGACTTTGGAAGAGC
>CBCOTF020000107.1:0-3069 GCA_965112955.2 Desulfarculales bacterium | reverse complement strand
TGAGTACATGAATGCTTTCTGCTTCAACTCGCGGCCATGCGAATCCCCTCCATCATGACACCGGAACTACACCAATTCAACTCATGACGACGAAGAGGCTTAAAATTGTTGCAATCCGGGAGGCGGTTGTTAAGGGAGCGGGAGCGATTGTTAATCGCTGACCCAAGGCAAGGCAGACATCTCTAGCTGACAGGCCATACGCTATATGTTTTTATATTATGTTATTTGGCGCCACATATTGTGTATAATAACAAGTGTTCGCTCCCACCGCTAGCCAGGCCCGGGTAGCGGTGGGCTTGCCTTTCCTGGCCTTGTTCAGCAGATTGCCATGACGATTCCGGTCGGGGCCCCCATTAACCAGGAAGTGCTTGCGCGAGGCGGAAGCCGCCCTTAACGCAGCCCACCATCAGCAAAGCCGCCACCTCCGGGGATGGGCAGCCTTATTTTTCGTCAGCTTTTCCTGAATCAACTGCCACGTACGGCAAGCCCTAAACCCACGCGCGGGTTGAAGTACCCGTGCTTAAGCCAGGGGAAGCTCGCGCGCATCATCTTTATGAGCTGCTCCATGCCCAGGCGTTTGTCCGGCTGCCCCAGGCCCAGGTCTTTGAGATATACCTCGGGGTCGATGTTCAGGTTGCGCCACTGGATTAGGTCCAGCCGCGTGGACTCCACCAGCTGACACAGGGCTTCCACCTCCTCGGGGCGGTCGGTGAGCCCGGGCAGGCACAGCAGATTGATGGAGCAAAAGCCGCCTACGCGCTTGACCTCGGCGATGGTAGCGATGGCGTCATCCAGCGTCCAACCCTTGGGCTGATAGTAGGCTTGGTGTCGCTGGGGGATAAGGCTGTTCAATGACACGCGTATGGAGCTAAGGCCCTCGCGCATCAGGCGCGCCGCCACCAGGGGTAGGCTGCCGTTGCTGTTGAGGTTGATAGTGCCCTTGCGCCTGAGCTTGCGGATCTTGCTGATGGATTCGGCCAGTCGCTCACCTTGCAGTAGGGGCTCGCCCTCGCAGCCCTGGCCGAAGCTCACCAGGGGGTCGCGCCCCTTTTCTAAGTGGTGCAGGGCCACCTCGGCCACCTCGTCGGAGTTGGGAGTGAACTTGATTCGCTCCTGTGTGGTGGGAAAGCGCCCCCCGGGCTGGCTGGAGAGGCAGCCCAGGCAAGAGGCGTTGCAGTCCGGGCTGATAGGCAGGGGGGCCTCCCAGCGTCCCAGCATCAGGTTTCGCGCCGCCGGACAGCAGTTGGTCAGCGCGCAGGTGCCTAGGTGCTGCACCAGACGGTTGTGGGGATAAGTGCGCAGGAACTTCTTGGCCGCCAGAGCGATGCGTTCCGGGGAGGGGAAACGGCTTGCGTCCTGGCGGGGCAGGGAATCCACGCGCAGCCCCGTGGCCACGAAGCGCCCCCGTGAGAAACCCACGGCGCTGTAGGCGAACAACGGCAGGATGGGCGCGCCCGCCTGGGTCTGGTAGGCGGCGCTCAGGGTGCTGGTGTGCGCCGGGGTTATAGAGCGGCCTCGCGGTGGGCCTACGAAAGGGGCGCTGGGGTCGTCCTCCAACACCTCCAGGCGGCCGCCGGCTCCCACCCCCGCCGGCAAGCGCCCGGGCAAGAGGACAGCCCACTGCCCTCGGGCAGGTCGATGCACTGCTCGTCCACCGCTCCAGGCCCCGGCGGCCGCCGCATGGCCAGCCCAGGGTGATCGTAGACGTTGCCTTCGTGGTCGGCGTAGACCAAGCGCGGTGCACTCATGGATGCCTCTCGGGGTGGTGGCTTGAGGTTGCAGTGCAGCAATGATACCGCATCTTACCGCGGCTGGCTTGCCCGGGGCACCGACCCCTGGCTTTCCACCACGGTGGCCTTGCAACGGGAGCCGGCAGCGCTGGCTGGAACCGCACAACGCCAACCGACCCGTATAGACCCGTATATATGCCCAGCCTGGGGCACCAGGCCTTATTTTACCGCCTTGAGAGGGACGGAAATCGTTGACGGCCAGGACGCAGAAATAGTCGAAGCTATAACGCCTCAGGTGTCGTTAATGGCTGGGATCGGTGTGGGAGGAGCTGGCCGAGAAGCGCTGGACGAGGATATGCAAGAGCCCCCCCCTGGCCTGAGCACCCGGTGCACCTCGCCCAAGAGCGCCGCCAGATCGTGGACGTGCTCCATCACGTACATGAGGCGGGCCTGGTCGAGGCTGTCATCCCTAAAGGGCGACCCGACCGCGAAATCAGCCAGCAGATCAGCCTCGGGATGATGGCTCAAGTCCAGGCCAACGGCGCCAGGGAGCTTGCTTCGTCTGCAGCCTAAGTCTAGAATGCGCTCTGACATGCCAATCTATTGACATGAACCAGGCCGGTAGCAACCGGGGCCGGCACGGATAAGCGGGTATGCAGGGGGGCTTCGACGTCATTGTATTGGGACTGGGCCCGATTGGGGCGGCCGCGACGATCTGCCTGTCCCGGGGCGGGGCCCGGGTGCTGGTGCTAGACGCCCGCCCTCTCCGCGACAAGCCCTGCGGCGGCTGCATCTCGGTCCGGGCCATGGGTTACCTGGACCACTTGGAGCCGCCGGCCTGGCTCAAGGCCTAACCCGTCTTCTCCATATATCTGGAGTATGCCGGACGCCCCTCCCAGTGCTTCCTCACCGGAACCACCGCCGTCTATTTAGTGGAACGCCGCAGGCTAAATGACTTCCTGCGCCAGCGCGTGAAGGAATACAGGGTTCTGGTGATGGGGTAGCGCGCCCGAGGGCTGGCCCCTCTGGAGGACGGCTGGGAAGTTCGGACCCGCACCGGCTCCTTGCTAGGAGCCTAGCTCCTGGGCGCAGGCGGGGCCACGGGACTGGTGGGACGCACCTTAAGCCTGTCGCGCACCGGCTTTATCTAAAAGACCCTGGTGGAGGAACGCCCCCTGCCGCAGCATTTGGCCCAACGGCTACAGGGCATGGCCTTCTTGGATCTAGCCGGCGCGCCGGGGGTTACGCCCGGGCCTTCGGCCGAGACGGGGTGCTGAACCTGGGGCTGGCCGGCCGCGTCAGGCGGGCGGGAAGCACTGCGCAACTACTGGCACGCTAC
>CBCOTF020000106.1:0-1032 GCA_965112955.2 Desulfarculales bacterium | reverse complement strand
GAAGTGGTCGTGGTCCGAGGGGACGACAGCTATCAAAAGATGATCGTCGCCAGTTCCAAGACCAACCTGCTCATCCTGGACGACTGGGGGCTGGAGAAACTGTCACGGGAGCAGGGCCTGGATATGCTCGAAGCCCTAGGAGACCGCTACGGCCAAGGCTCCACTATCGTCACCGCCGAAGTGCCCGTGGACTAGTGGCGCGAAACCATCAGCGATCCCACTCTGGCCGATGACATCCTCGATCGCCTGATTCATAACGCCTACGAGATAAACCTGAAAGGAGAGCCTATGAGAAAAAAGCTGGCAAGCTTGACCGGCGACAAGCGTCCTGTGGCATAATGCAGACACCAGCGGTGCAGTGCCTCAGCCACTCGGCCCATATCACCGGATTAGGTGCCCCTCTTCAAATGGAATGCATGCCCCACTTCCCTGGAATCCGCTGACCCCACCCTTGGCCCGCTTGTACTCGGCCTAGGGGAACAGGCTCAGGCATAGGGTGATGGTGGAGGAGTCCAGGCGCAAGAGCTTGTTCTTGAATTTGAATTTGCCCTTTTTCCTATCCAGCTATCCAGGGAGCATTGGGCACGGAAGCGCTCCATGGCTTTGAAGAACAGAGCTCGGAACAAGGCCGAGGGCCTGTGCCGGTTGGCGTAGGACAGTGTGGACCTTTTTGGGGGCGCGCTCACCCAAAGGTGGGACAGCTTGCCCAAGCAGCAGGAAAGACCCTGGCAGATTTCCCTTAGGAAGTCGGCCCTGGCCAAATGACAGAAGAGCATGGCCACGAACTGAGTCCAACAAGGAAATCCCTTGGTCCTGACCTCGGCACCGTGTTCCTTGACCAAGGCGGATAACTCAATGCGGGGGAAGTGATGCAGCAGTTAAATGAACAGGCTGGCTACTCGTACCATGGCCTTTCCCTCTCTATTATCGCGGTATTGTTGACTTTTGGCAGAACCGCCCTACCACGCTGGGGTGCAGGCATCTCGCTTCGATCACTTAGCCGGTTTTTGAGAACCTATCTTGGACAACACT
>CBCOTF020000105.1:0-1056 GCA_965112955.2 Desulfarculales bacterium | reverse complement strand
CTGACCAGGATGACAACAATAATTGACCAGTTACTGCCCGCCGGGGCAGCCAGCCCCCTCACCCTGGCCCTTTCCCCCGATGGGGGATAGGGGACAAGCCGCACCCGCAGCAGCACCTGCCCCCTGGCTGTTTTTACCTCGCAACCTTGCAACGGGAGCCGTCCGCGCGGGTCCATGGAACAACGCCAACCGACCCGTCAATGCCCTGCGGGAGGCACTCCGTAGGGCCCGAGCTCTTTCAGAGCCGTCTCTTTGAGCGTCAAGGCCACGTCGTTCATCAGATCCTTATCATCAGCCTCCACCATGATGCGCAACAGGTGCTCGGTGCCGGAGTAGCGCACCAGGATGCGGCCGGTTTCGCCCAAGCGCTCCTCCTGCTGGCGCATGGCCTTGACCATGCCCGGCACCTCGCTCAAGGGCGGTCGGCTGTCGACGCGGAGGTTGATCAGCACCTGGGGCAGCCGGATCATGATGCGTTTGAGCTCGCACAAGGGCTTGCCGGTGAGTACCATAATAGCCAGCACCTGCAAGGCCGAGAGCACGCCGTCGCCGGTGGTGTTATGGTACAGGAAGATCAGGTGCCCGCTCTGCTCACCGCCCAGGCTGTAGCCGCCTTTGATCATGGCCTCCACCACGTAGCGATCGCCCACCTTGGTGCGCAACAGGCGGATGCCGCGATTGCGCAGACACAGCTCCAACCCCAGGTTGCTCATAACCGTGGCCACCACGGTGGCCTTTTTCAGAGAGCCGCGGCCGATCATGTCGTCGGCGCAGATGGCCATGATCTGGTCGCCGTCGATGAGCTCGCCCTCCTCGTCCACCATGACCAGACGGTCGCCGTCGCCGTCGAAGGCCACGCCCATATCGGCCTGACCGCTCTTGATTATCTCTTGCAGTCGTCCGGGATGCAGCGAGCCCACGCCGGTGTTGATGTTGGTGCCGTCGGGGTCCACGCCGATAAGCTTAAGCTGGGCGCCCAGCTCGGAGAACACCGCTGGAGCGACCTTGTAAGTGGCGCCGTGAGCGCAGTCGCAGGCGATGGTCAGCCCGTCCAGG
>CBCOTF020000104.1:0-1118 GCA_965112955.2 Desulfarculales bacterium | reverse complement strand
ACCGGGCTCTGCCGGTGCCAAGCCCTCACCGCGGCGGCGAGGGCTTGGGGGCCGTGGCGAAGATAGCGGCACACACCCGTGTTGACCAGCCGTCATGGTCTGGCCTCCTCGCGGCGATCAAGAATGGCCGTGCTAGGCGCGGGGCACGGGATTAGGTTGTGGGAGGAAGCCAGGGGGGCTGGCCGGCGTGTACAGGCGGTTAAAGTCAGCGGAACAGCTTGGCACGGTCCTAGGGGCATTCCCTTCCACCGCCTTCCTACCAAAGAAGACCTTCCCCACCCTTTTCTGTAACATTGACATAGCTAACGGCCCGTGTAATATTATTTAATTAGCCAAATCTAATAAGGATAGAATTATGAGTCAGCTAGCCAGTCGGACCCCAAAATCGTCGCTCTGATAGCCCAGAAATCCAGCCGTCAGATCTCGGTGTTGCGCCTGATCCCCAGCGAGAACTACGCCTCGCCGGCGGTGATGGAGACCACGGGCAACGTTTTGACCAACAAATACTCTGAGGGCTATCCTTATCCGGCGCTATTACCAACGCCAGGAATTCATAGACCAAATCGAGGACATCGCCCTAAGTCGGGGTGGCGCTATTCGGGGCTGAGCACGCTAACGTGCAGCTCTACTCGGGCTCGTCGGCCAACATGGCGGTATTCCTGGGCCTCTTAAAGAGCCCCATGACCGGGTGATGGACATGAGTCTGTCAGCGGGAGGGCCCTTGACCCACGGGGCCAAGGTGAGCTTTTCGGGCAAGTTCTACGAGGTGCGTTAGTACGGGCTGAGCCCTCCACGAGCCTGGTGGATCACGAGGCGGCCCGCGCCCTTCTGGTCCGGGAGTCTCAGTCCAAGCTGATCTTCACCGGAGCCTCTTACTATCCGCGGGTCATAGATTTCAGCATCTTCCGCCAGGTTGCCGACGAGGTGGGGGCCTACCTGGTGGCGGCCATCAGCCACATCTTGGGGCTATATGTTGACTCTTGCTTTATTCTGATCGGGAAGTGAGGGAAGTTTTCAAATTGGCTTGACCAGGTAGAGATTTTATCCCAATTATCCTGGACCTTGGATGTGGGTCCAGGGATGAGAAAGGGCCGAGGGTGGTCGAACACCCCCGCCCC
>CBCOTF020000103.1:0-17775 GCA_965112955.2 Desulfarculales bacterium | reverse complement strand
ATTTTATCCCATTATTCTAGACCTCGGGTGTGGGGCCAGGATAATGGGATAAAAATTCCTGCCTGATCGAGCCAATCTGAAAAATTCCCTTACTTCCCGATCAGAACAAAGCAAGAATCAATAGCTGGCGCCAGGGTTATACAATTACGCCTTAATTTTTGATGGACCTGGGAGACCAGTCAGGCTCTGGGCGAAAATCCGTGGACGGCAAAGGTGGAGGTGAAAAAAGCAGTCGCTCAAGCTGCGTTTCATCCAAACTGGTGGGGAGGGGCCAGGACAGGCCGGCGCGCTCGGCTCGACGCAGGTAACGGGGCACCGTGGTCCAGTCTATCCCGCAATTCTTGGTGATGTCCCGATTGCCGTAGCCGGCCTCGTGCTCCCGTCGAAGTACTTCCTTGATTTTACGCGTGGATAACCTCTTCGCCGGCATCTGCACCCGCCGTGTTGGAAAGGCGCAGCATAGCCAATCAGATGTTATCCAGCGTCGCCTACTACCCCAAATGGCCCACATCCTATGGGATGAGTGGCTCACTCGCCGTGGAATCGGTGGCCCCTATCGCGTGGAATCACTGGCCCGCTTGAAATGAAATCCGCATTGTGGGGGTGATAACCCTGCTGGGAAAGGTGGTTCCGGTCATCGACCTGCGGTTTAAATTCGGTCTGCCATACAAAGAGCCCGACGACCGCACCTGCGTGATTGTGGTGGAGTTGATGTCAGAGGGGATAACGATACAGATGGGCATCGTGGTGGACCGGATCAACGACGTGGTGGACGTCAAGGGCGCCGAGGTGGAGTTACGCCAAATTTCGGGGTGAGCCTGGACACCACCTCCATCATGGGCATGGCCAAGGGGGGCAGCAAGAGGTTAAGATCTTGCTAGATATCGATTGCGTGCTCACCTCCAGCGAAGTGGCGGCGCTCAGCAGCTTCTAGGCTGGCGCGGACACTTGGCGGCCTCGCTGCTAAGAAGGGGCAGGTTTGGGTTCAGTCAATCAAAACAACCGGGCGGGGATTTTCCCCGCCCGGTTTATTGTCCCAGGGACGGGATCTCAATAGGAGCCGCCGGCACCAGCCAAGATCACCGTCCCTATCGACCCGTTAATGGGTGTCGAGGCATTCGACCCCGTTTATGCCGCGCCGGGGGCACCAGGCCCGTCGCCGTTGCTGACGATCTTGACACCCAGGAGCTTGAGTTTCTTGTGCAGGTGGGAGCGCTCCAAGCCGATGGCCTCGGCGGTCTGGCTGATGTTGCCGCCGTTTTCTTCCAGCTTTTTCCCCAAATACATGCGCTCGAAGGCGGCGCGGGCTTCCTTGAAGTCGGGGTCGCTCAGGGCTGGGGGCAGGTGGAAGGTCGCCGGAACCGCCGGGCGCATGGCCACCGGCAGGTCTAAAGGGCCGATGACCCGCTTGGGGCTCAAGATCACTAGACGTTCCACCAGATTTTTCAGCTCGCGCACGTTGCCGGGCCAGGGCTGGACCTTTAGTATCTGCAGAGCCTCGGGGGTCAGGCGTTTGGGCTCGGTCAAGCCGCGGGCGGCGTGGCTGGCCAGGAACTCATCCACCAGGGCCGTGATGTCCTGGGGACGCTGGCGCAGGGGCGGCACCTGGATGGGTATCACCGCCAGACGGTAGTATAGGTCCTCTCGGAAGCGGCCGGCGGCGATCTCGGCGGTGAGGTCTTTGTTGGTGGCAGCCAGCACGCGCACATTGACGCTGATGGTGCGGGTGCCACCCACGCGCTCGAAGCGCTGCTCCTGCAGGATGCGCAGTATCTTGGCCTGAGTCTTGAGGCTCATGTCGGCGATTTCGTCCAGGAACAGGACGCCCCGGTCGGCCAGGTCGAACTTGCCGCGCTTTTTGGCCGTTGCGCCGGTGAAGGCGCCCTTCTCGTGGCCGAAAAGCTCGCTCTCGATCAGCTCCTCGGGGATAGCTGCGCAGTTGACGTCCACAAATGGCGCGGCGGCGCGAGGGGACTGGCGGTGGATGGCGGCGGCCACCAGCTCCTTGCCGGTGCCGTTCTCGCCGGTTATCAGCACCCAAGCGTTGCTGGGAGCCACGCGGTTGATGGCCTGGCGCAGCTCCTCCATGGCCGGGCTCATACCGGTCAGGCGGGGCGGCTCGGCTTTGGCCTTCAGGAATAGGTTCTCCTCGGCCAGGCGACCCAGCGCCAGGCCGTTGCGCACAGCCACCAGTATCTTGTCCATATCCAGGGGCTTCTCGATGAAATCGAAGGCCCCCAGCCGGGTGGACTTGACCGCGGTTTCCACGCTGCCGTGGCCGGAGATCATGATAACCGGCAGGCCGGGCTGACGCTTCTTGAGGCGCTCCAGCACCTCCAGACCGTGGATGCCGGGCATCCAGATGTCCAGCAGCACCAGGTCCGGGACGTCTTCCTCCACCATGGCCAGGGCGCTGCCGCCCTCATTGGCCGTAGAGACATCGTAGCCCTCGTCGCTTAAGATGCCCTTGAGCGACTGGCAGATGGATTTCTCGTCGTCGACTATGAGGATGTAGCTGGGCATGCCCGCCTTCCATACCATTGATTTCCGCCCATATCATGAGGGTGCTCAGGCCTTGCTAGGGGCGTTTGTCGATGGCAAACCATAAAAAGATTGCTGTCACAGTGCGCGCAGCGAAGCAACTTCCCGCTTCGTTTTTTCCCCTCGGGGCATGACATAAGAGCGAAAAGAGAGATTGCTTCGTCGCCAAAGCTCTGCGCAATGACAGGCTATAGCTTGATGACGGCTATCTCTATGCATGGTCTACACCGCCACCCTGGCCCCGCGGGCCGGCAGCTCGATGATGATGCGGGTGCCGTGGGGCTGGTTATCTTGCACGCGTATGTAGCCGTTGTGATCGGATACGATGGTGCTGACGATGGCCAGACCCAGGCCGGTGCCGCCCTTCTTGGTGGAGTAGTATGGCTCGAACAGGCGTAGTCGGTCGGTGGCCGACACTCCTGGGCCGCTGTCTTCCACCTCCAGGCGCACGATTTTGAGGATGTCATCATAGGACAGCCGCACCACCACCTGCTTGGGCGGCAGGCTCTCCTCTAGGGCGGCCACGGCGTTGTCCATCAAATTTATGATGGCGCGTGACATCTGCTCGTGGTCCAAATCGAAAATGGGTATGCCCTCCTCGGCCTCCATCTCGAAGCTTATATCCCTGTGCCCGGTACGGAACAGCGACAGCGCTTCTTCGGCGATGGCCGACAGGTCGCCCAGCGCCAATCGGACCGAGGGCAGGCGCGCGAAGGTGGAGAACTCGTTGACCAGGCGCCGGAGCTCCTCCACCTGATGGATGATGGTGCTGGTACACTCGTGGAAAATTTTGGCGTCATCGCCCAGGTGCTCCTCATAGCGGCGCACCAGGCGCTGCGCCGAGAGTTTGATGGGGGTGAGCGGGTTTTTTACCTCGTGGGCGATGCGCCGGGCCACCTCGCGCCAGGCGGCCATGCGCTGGGCCTTCTCCAGCTCCGAGAGATCTTCGAAGACCACCACCATGCCCAGGGCTTGGCCGGCGTCGTCGCACATGAAGCCCAGGTGCACCATCAGAGTCAGGGCCTCGCCGTCGATGTTGAGCCGCATCTGCTGGTCCACGGTCCTGCGGCTGCCAGTGGAGAGGTTGCCCAAGAGGCGCTCCACTAGCTCCAGGTTCTCGCTGTCCACCACGTTGCGCCAGTGGCTGCCCAGCACCGTGGCAGACTGCACCTTGAGCAGGCGCTCGGCCGAGGGGTTGAAGGTGGTGACGATGCCGCGGGCGTCCACGGCCACCACTCCGGCGGCCACGTTTTTCAGCACGATCTCCATATAGCGCCGGCGTTGCTCCAACTCCAGGTTGGTGCGGCGCATCTCCTCCTGGGCCTCGTCCAGGCGGGCTTTGCTGGTCTTCAAGTCCGCGGTCATGCGGTTGAAGGCATTGACTAGGGCACCGATTTCGTCGGGGCCTTCCATGTCTATATGGAAATCGTAGTCACCGCCGACGATGCGCTGGGTGCCCTGGGCCACCTCCATCAGGGGCACGGTGATGGTTTTGGCTAGGTGAAAGCCGAACCAGGTGCCGGCAAAGATTATCAGCAGAGTGACGATGGACAGGGTTATGTACTGGTTGGTCTTAATGGGATTTTTAAGGCTTTTGAGCTGACGGTAGTTCTCTAGGCCCTTCTGTACCCCCTGCACCCGGGCTAGGGAGCCATTGGGCAGGAACTTGAAGGCCACCACCGCCCCTAGCGCCCGGCCGCCGGCCTTGGGATTGGGGGGGGGTAGGGGCTGCACCGCGGCCAAGAAGTCGCCGGTGGGCGCCGCCTGGAGAAGGCTCAGGGGTTGGTCGCCGGTCAGGACCCGGGTCACCAGGTCTAGGGGCAGGTAATCCAGGTGAGAGAGGTGGGTACCGCTCTGGATGGCGTGCCCCACCTCGCTCAGGTCCGGGAGCAGTACCCGGACGGCGGTGAGGCCGTACTGGGCGCGCCTAATTTCCAGAAACTCGCCCAGGAGCTTGCTGGGGCCGGCGGGCAAGGGCCCGCGCTGCCCCAGGTCGGCGGCCACTAGCTCGGCGAAGTGCAGGGTGCCGTCGGCCAGCTGCTGGTGATAGTTCTCACTACTCTCAAGGGCCTCCATCAGTGAGCCTTCCACTTGGACGCTAAACCAGTATTCTATGGAGGTGCCCACGAACTGGAAGGCGGCAAAAAACAGCAGGATGGTGGGGGCCAGGGAGAGGATAACGAAGGTTACCACCAACTTGGTGCGCAACTGGGAGCCCCAGACGCCTTTGCGGCGTTCCACCGTTAGCTTGAACAGATTGCGAAAAACCAGGAATATCAGAAGCAGGAGCAGCAGAGTGTTCAAGTTGATTAGGGCGAAGACCAGCAGGGACGAGCCCAGGGGCAGATCGTGGGGCAGGTGCACTACCTGGGCCTCCAGGAAGGTGACGGCCACCACTATCACCAGGAGTACGGCCATGATAATGTGCTCGCGCTTGCGCCGCCTTAGCTCCCTGGTCTGCTGTAGGGTGTCGCTGGGGGCCACGCCCGCTCCTGGTCGGAGTAACACAACTTGCGATCAAACGATAAGTTTGGATCGCAAGTTGGCATGCGGGCCACAGATAGCCCGCCGGGCGCGCCAGCGCCCGGGAAGTTGGGCAAATTCGTGCTTTTGCCTGGCCGATAAGCGATCAAAGCCATGGATGACTTTGATCGCTACTTGGTTATCAAGATAAGCAAAATACAAGGCTATGTTACGGGAGTGGCGCCACTGTGGCAAGGGCAACAAAAAAGTCCCCGCCTGGGTGGGGCGGGGGCTTGGGATTGCTTCAGGGCGGTTCTAGGCTACGACGCTACGCGAGGATCGGCGAGGTTGGCTGAAGGCCTGCTCCGCAGCGGCGGCCTGCTTCCGGTTGGGGGTGACCAGCTGCCAGGCCTGAGGGTCGGCAAGGAGCTTCTTGAACAGTTTGTTGTTAAGGTCGTGGCCGGACTTGTAGGCCTCGAAGCGGCCCAGGATGGGCCGGCCAACCAGGGCCAAGTCCCCCAGGAAATCCAGCACCTTGTGGCGCACGAACTCGTCGGGGAAGCGCAGGCCGTCGTCGTTGAGCACCCGGTACTTATCCACCACCACGGCGTTGCCCAGGCTACCGCCCAGACCCAGGTTCTGCTCGTGCAGGCGACGCATGTCAGACAAGAAGCCGAAAGTACGCGCCCGGCTGATTTCCTTGGCGTAGTTTCTTTCCGTCCATTGGAAGCCCATGCTCTGGCTTCGGATGGCCGGGTGGTCAAATTCGATGGTGAAGTCGATGCTAAGGTCGTCGGCCGGGACCACGCTGACCTGCTTGTCATCCTCGCTGATGGCCACCTTGCGTTTGACGCGATAAAATTGCCGGGGCCGGGCCTGGGCCGTGAGCCCAACGGTTTTGATCAAAAAAACGAAGGGCGCGCTGGAGCCGTCCATGATCGGCACTTCGGGGGCGTCGACCTCCACCAGGGTGTTGTCCACGCCCAGGCCGGCCAGGGCCGAGAGCAGGTGCTCCACGGTGGAGATGGTCACGCCGTCCTTGCCTACGGTGGTGGAGAAGCGGGTGTCAACCACGTGGTTGACGTCGCCGGGAATCAGCGGAGCGCCGGGCAGATCGCTGCGCTTGAAGACCAGGCCGGTATCGGGGTCAGCCGGCCGCAGGCTAAGGTTGACGCGTTTACCGCTGTGCAGACCGATGCCGGTGCAGGTTACGGTACGATTGAGGGTGCGCTGAAAGAGCTGCATGGACGATTTTCCTTGCCGGTGTTTATTCTGTCTGTTTATCCCCATGCAACAATTATACCAAACACAGCCTAACAACTGGCGGAACTCTTGCTTTAACTAGGTGACAAAACTAATCTTTATTTGAATGAAGCCCCCTAATGCCCACCGGCGATCCCCATCTCACCACGCCTTGTGGGGCGCAGGCCACAGACTTGTGCTCAGGGTGTGTCAAATAGGCCACCGGCCTGGGCGACTTGGTTGCCCAGATTCAGGCCGTAGGCAGGTTGAAATTGAGGAAGCTGCTGTTGATTCTTGCTTTGTTCTAATCGGGAAATAAGGGAATGTTTTAGATTAGCTTGACCAGGTAGGGATTTTTATTCCATTATCCTGGACCTTGGATGTGGGCCCAGAAATGAAGAAGTGGTCGAGGGTGGTGAAGCACCTCTGACCCTGAGAGACGGGAATAATTCCTTGCCACCTGGTTGGCATCGTACTTTTCGTTGCAGCCTGCGTCAAGAAGATCATGGAGCTGGGGCGGCGCTTCCCCTAGCCCCGGCCGGAGAGGTGCTCTCGGCGTGGGGGCGTCCGGCTTTGGGGGCATGGCTTTCCCCCCGTGCATCCCCGTGCATGCCTATTTTGATGCAGCCCCTACGGCGATTTGGCTTCGGCATTTCCGCTATCCTGACTGCCGAGCGGTGACCCGGCTGCAGCCACGGGGCTACTGGAGCCGGTTCCAGGCCTCGGCGGAGACCATTCGGCAATAGTGCTGCCCAAGACAGGCATAGCGGCTAAAAAATAATTTTATAAAACCGGTTAATTATCTACAAGTTTTGGGCTGGTGTTTTTTGTTTCACTGGCGGTTACCTGTCCAAGTCAGAGCAAGAACGGTAACTGGACCTGTTCGGGCATGAGGGGCGGGGTGTGATGGGGGTGTTGGAGCCAGGCGCGCAGCTCCCTTTATGTAAAGAGATTTAGGTGCAGCATGGTGGTCAGGTTGGACAGGGACCATGCGGTAAGGGAAAGATGGTGAAGCCACTTGAGCAAGAGCAGGGCGATCAAGGCTGTCCAAATCTGGGTTTTCAAGTCGTTGCTGCTGGTGTGTACGAAGGTTTTGACCTTAATGTTTTGCTTAAGCGCCTTGAAGGGCAGCTCGATCTTCCAGCGGTCCTTATAGATGTCAGCCACGATGGAAGCCGTCAGCTTGTGGTGGTTGATCAAAAGTACGACCTGCTTTTGACTTTTCTCGTCCCACACCACCAAGCGACGCAGGGGGTAGGGACAATCGGTCAGGCTGTCGGTGAGGAGGATAGTTTGATCGGCCAAGACGTTTTGTGGGCCTTAGGCTCTGGCCGATTGGCCATCATTTCGACAACGACGTTAGATTTGAGGCGGGTGACGAAGAAGGCGCTCTGGCCAGTCCACTTGCCAAACAGGGCATAATCCTGGTAGTTCCGGTCCAAGGCCAGAATGGAGCCAGAGTTTAGGGCCATTCCCTGGGCCACGGTGGCATCGGCCACCTTGGCCTCGGTGAGCAGGACAAAGCTGAGCATGTAGTCGTCGTGGTCCAGCATAATGTGACCCTCGCCCCCCCTTGGCCCGCTTATACTCGGCACAGGGGAACAGACTCAGGCACAGGGTGATGGTGGAGGAGTCCAGGCTAAGGAGCTTGCTCTTGAATTTGGACTTGCCCTTTTTCCTGCCCAGGGAGCCTTGAGCACGAAAGCGTTCCATGGCTTTGAAGAACAGGGCTCAAAACAAGGACGAGGCCTGTGCTGGTTGGCGTAGGACAGTGCGGTATTGTTGGCTTTTGGTTTGAAAATCTATCTTGAATAACACTGATCATAGGCAGGCTTTTCATCAGCCAGATACTCACCCTCTACACCACGCCCATGGTTTATCTCTATATGAATCGCCTGCGCATCTTACGGGATAGCAAACGCTATGGCCGAGGCGCCCAAAACTGCCCATTCCTCCCTCCCCCCCCCCCAGTCCTGGCGAGCAAAACGCCTAAGCGGGCCATGGACTCACCCCCAAGCAATACGCGGATTACTCAGGCACCCCGGGAATGATTTTTTCCGACCAACAACTAGCCCCAGGCCCCCCACTGCAGCCAGGGCCAGCGCGCCCAGGCGCGGGTTAGACCCGCCGGGGTTTTTGGCCGCTGCCGCTTTGACCCAAATATGTTAAAGTACTGGCCGGATGCCCCCGGTTGGGCTTGATGGGCCGGTTGAGGCTATCATCCTAGCCGGTCCAGTGGCTTCACTAGGGCTGGTGCAGTCCTAGGCAGGTAGCAGCCCTGCGGCGCCAACCGTGAGGGCCTTGGCCTGCTTCACTATACAGGGTCAGGAGGCTTTTGCTTATGCCTGTTCGCTGTCCGGCCTGCCATTCCGACCAAACCAAGCCCACCCCGACGCGCAACCTTTGGGAGCGTCTGACTGATATGCTGGGGCGTAAGGCCTATTTCTGCGAGGACTGCTATCGACGGTTCACGCCTAGCAAGTCCAACGCTTCAACCACCGAAAAAACTCAACCGCCGTTCCCGGAAACCCATAAAGCCCCCCAGGTGGCCATGGTGGTGGAAGTCCCCGCGGTCACGGCCGAGCCTTCTCCTGCTAGAGAGGAGCATCAGACTTCGGCCCCACCACCTCTCGAGGAGGAGGACAGCCTCATCAGCCGCATGCGTCGGGAACAGATGAAGGAGCAAGACTACCAGGATGAGGCCGCGGCTCCGGAAAAGGCCTCGCGCCTGGCCCTCCTGCCCCTGTCGCCGGCCAAACTAGCCGGGGCCCTGGGCGGGGCGGTGTTGCTCATCGTTGTTATACTATGGTATCATTCCTACCTGAATCAGCCCCTCCCGGTTGCCCAGATTCCCGCCACGCGGGTCAAGATAAGTGAAAGCACCGCGCCATCCCGGTCGGAGGGCCTGCCCAACCCGGCAACGTCCAGTGCGCCGGCCTCTGCTGTCGTGCTCAGCCCGCCTGCCCCGTCAACCCGAGAGGCCGCACCCCTTAGCACGGAGCCGGCCGGTGCCGCTCCGTTACCCACACCCGCGGCGCCCCAGGCCCAGGCGTCGGTCCCTGTCCGCCGCAACGTCTCACCGGCCCCGACTCGCAAAGTCCCCGTGGCCAAGGCCAAGCCGTCAGTGGCCAAACCATCCGTGAGCAAGGCCCAGGACAACTATGCCGTGCAGTTCGGGGCTTTCGGCCAAGCCCCTCGGGCCCAGGCCCTGGCCGCCAACCTCAAGGTCAAGGGCATTCAGGTCCAGGTGGTTGCGGTAAAGGGCCGAGATGGCAAGATCTGGCACAAAGTCCGTTCCGGCCAGCTGGCCACCAGAGAAGCGGCCCAGCGGGCCCAGCGCAAGCTGGAGCAGAGTAGCGGCGTCAAGGGCATGGTGGTGCGGATGAAACCCTAGCAGGCGAGCCAGGGATGCTTGGACGAGGAACGTTCGGACCTTAGCCGACCTGGTAGGCCTGGCCGGGGGCGGCGTTTCTGGATTCAAGGCCTTGACCAGAGCGACTTGATCCATGGTCAGGATGGTTTTGAGCAGGTTAGCCTTGGCCGGCGCCAGGTCCGGGCCCAGTTTGAGGACTTGGTTAACCCCCCCCGGTGGGAAGTCAACGCAAAACCTGGGCCTGTTTTTGCCCCCTCAAAAAAACCGCGCGCTTGGTTCGGCACCGGGCGCGCGAGTTGTCTCCAGGGGGGAGGCTACTATGGGAGCTTGGCGTAGCCTATGCCCAGCAATGCAGTCTTGATCTCATCCAAGCTGGTGGGATCGTCGATGGTGGAGGGCATGGTATACGCCGCGGAATCAGCGATCTTGCGCATAGTGCCGCGAAGTATCTTGCCGGAACGGGTCTTGGGCAGCCGAGGTACGATGGCGGCTTCCTTGAAGCTGGCCACAGCGCCGATCTGCTCGCGCACCATCTGCACCAACTCCTTCTTGATGTCCTCAGGCTTGCGCTCCACGCCGGCCTTAAGCACCACGAAGCCTACGGGCAGCTGACCCTTGAAATTGTCTGCCGCGCCGATCACCGCACACTCGGCTACGTCAGGGTGCTGGGCTATGACCTCCTCCATGGCGCCCGTACTCAAACGGTGGCCTGCCACGTTGATCACGTCGTCCACGCGGCCCATGATGTACACGTAGTTGTCCGTGTCCATGAAGCCTTCATCGCCCGTGAAGTAGAACCCCGGGTAACCTTTGGTGTAGCTGTTGAGGTAGCGATCGTCGGCGTTCCATAAGGTGGGCAGGGTACCGGGGGGCAGGGGCAGCCTCACCGTCACCACGCCGGGATTGCCTCGCGGTACCTCCTGGCCGTCGCCTCCCAGAATGCGCACGTCGTAGCCCGGGATCGCCTTGGTGGGCGAACCGGCCTTTACCGGCAGATGCTCGATGCCTAGGCAGTTACCGGCGATGGCCCAGCCGGTCTCGGTCTGCCACCAGTGGTCGATCACGGGACGCTTCAAGAGGTCCACGGCCCAATAATAGGTGTCGGGGTCGGTGTGCTCGCCTGCCAGGAACAGATATTTGAAATCGCTGATGTCATATTTTTGCAGGTACTCGCCATTGCTGTCCTCGCGCTTAATGGCGCGGAAGGCTGTGGGGGCTGTGAACATCACCTTTACCCCGTGCTGGCTGATCACCCGCCAGAAAGCCCCGGGATCGGGGGTGCCCACGGGCTTGCCCTCGTAGACGATGGTAGTGGCGCCGTAGATCAGGGGCGCGTAGACGATGTAAGAGTGACCAACCACCCAGCCCACATCGGAGGCGGCCCAATAAACATCGCCGGGGGCCACGTCGTAGACATTCTTCATGGACCAGTACAGGGCTACGGCGTGGCCGCCGTTGTCGCGCACGATACCCTTGGGCATGCCGGTGGTACCGGAAGTGTAAAGGATGTACAGAGGATCGGTGGCCTTGACCGGCACGCAGTCGGCCGGAGCGGCGGCATTGATAGCCGTGTCCCAGTCCAGATCGCGGCCAGCTATGAGGTCGACCTGAACCTGCGGGCGGGCGTAAATAAGGCAGTTCTGGAGCTTGTGAGTGGCCAGCTCGATGGCCTTGTCCAGGAGAGGCTTGTAGATGATGACTTTCTTGCCTTCGATGCCGCAGGAGGCGCTGATCATCACCTTAGGCTTGGCGTCATCAATGCGTATGGCCAACTCCTTGGGGGCGAAGCCGCCAAAGACCACGGAATGGATGGCGCCCAGGCGAGCGCAGGCCAGCATGGCCATCAAAGCCTGGGGCACCATGGGCATGTAGATGACCACCGTGTCGCCCTTGGTAACGCCCATGCCCTTCAAGGCGCCGGCCACCTGCTTGACCTGATCCAGAAGCTCGCGGTAGGTGAAGCGCTGGATGGTGTCGGTGACCGGGCTGTCGTAAATCATCGCTAACTGGTCGGCGCGGCCGCCCTCTACATGACGATCCAGGGCGTTGTAGCAGGTATTGAGCTCGCCGCCCACGAACCACTTGTAGAAGGGAGCGTTGCTGTCATCCAGAACCTTGTCCCATTGTTTGTACCAGCTGATCGCCTTGGCAGCTTCCCCCCAAAATCCCTCTGGGTCCTGGATGCTGCGGTTGAACACCTCTTGGTATTTGCTGCCCATCCTCGCTTACTCCTCTGTGAAAGAAGACAGATCAACCTGAAACTGGCGATCACCCGGTTCGGCGCTGGCCTGAACACCGGCGCCGAACAAAGGGCCTTGTCATTTTCCACGAATTCACCCATCATTGATACGTAACCGCCCGGGTGGCCTGGGTGAACCACCCCGACCACGGGACTAAAACCCTGGTGCAGGAGATGCCCGTGCTGGCTGCGGCCCGCATCATCAGGGGTCAGCGACACGCGACTTTGGCGGATGGTCCAATTTTACGTGGCCCAACCCCTGTCCAAAATGGACCTGGGCGGGGTCAAGGCCGTGGCTCTGGACGAAACCGCCTCCAAGCGGGGTCACAATTATGTCACCGTCTTCATCGACCTAGACCGCAAGCAAAAGCCGTCATCTTCGTTACCCCCGGCAAGGGCTGCCTAATCCTGCTCCGCCACTTCCTGCGTGAGCATGGCGGCGATCACAACAATATTACAATATTACCTAGGTGGTCTGCAACATGTCGCCAGCCTTCCTGGCCGCCATCGGCGAAAGCTTCCCCGACGCCAACGTCACCGTGGACTGATTACATATAGTCCAAACTCTTCACCATCGCCGTTGACGATG
This sequence comes from Desulfarculales bacterium, assembly GCA_965112955.2. Taxonomy (GTDB): domain Bacteria; phylum Desulfobacterota; class Desulfarculia; order Desulfarculales; family Desulfarculaceae; genus JACRDC01. The sequence continues at coordinate 5,328 of CBCOTF020000103.1, read as the reverse complement.
TCCCAAAGGCCGAGGCTAAAGAGCACAGATTGCCCCACGCCACCCGTTGGGCCATGTTCAAGGTCGCTGACGGCGGCAGGCTAACCAAAAAGCAGCAGCAAACCCTAACCGAGCTGGAAACCGGCAGCTTCGCCACCGCCTGGCGACTCAAGAAGATGCTGCGCTGGATCAGAAAAGCCACAAGGTCTTCACCTTCATGACCATATTCTATTTCATCGCCGCACCACTGGGGAACTCATCAAATTCCAAAATTAACGACGAAGAACCGTTATTGTTAGAAACCCAACTCGCCCAGGGTCTTGACCAAGCCGCGCACGGCGTCGGCGCTCTTGTCCAAGGCGGCCTTTTCCTCCGCGTTCAGGGCGATCTCCATGACCTTCAACACGCCACCCTTGCCCAGCTTCACCGGCACGCCGATGAACAGGTCGTTGTAGCCATATTGGCCGGTGAGGTAGACCGCGCAGGGCAGGACCTTCTTTTTGTCCTTGAGGATGGCCTCAGCCATCTCAACTGCCGCCGAAGCCGGGGCGTAATAGGCGCTGCCGGTCTTCAAAAGGGCCACGATTTCGGCGCCACCCTGGGCGGTGCGCTGGCACAGAGCCGCGATCTTGTCGGCGGGCAGAAGCGCGGTCAGCGGGATGCCACTGACGTTGGACAGACGTGGCAGGGGCACCATGGTGTCGCCATGGCCGCCCAGCACGAAAGCGTGGCAGTTCTCCACGCTGACGTCTAAGGCCTCGGCGATGAAGAATCGGAAACGGGCCGAGTCAAGCACGCCAGCCATGCCTATGACGCGCTCCGAGGGGAAGCCACTAGCCTTCAAGGCCACATGGCACATGGCGTCCAGGGGGTTGCTAACGATGATCAGCACGGCCTGGGGAGAAAGTTTGGCGGCAGCGCTGATTACGTTGTGCACTATGCCAGCGTTGGTCTTGATCAAGTCGTCGCGGCTCATGCCTGGCTTGCGGGCGATGCCGGCAGTGACGATGATTACGTCGGAGCCGGCGGTGGCATCAAAGGTGTTGCTGCCGGTGATGAGGGCGTCATGCATCTCGATGGTGGCGGCTTCGCACAGATCCAGGCTTTTGCCCTGGGGCATGCCCTCAACTACATCCACCAGCACCACGTCGGCCAGTTCCTTCTCCGCCGCGCGCTGGGCACAGGTGGCGCCCACGTTGCCCGCGCCGATCACGGTAATTTTCTGCAGCATGAAAACTCCTCCTTGCCGGCAATGCGCCGGCTAGTGGTCAAGATAGTTTATCCGCGGGGATTCCTGGATTTGTGGCATTGACCAAAGCCATTGGTAGTGGTCAAGATAGCTTATCACCGGGGATTTCTGGGTTTGTGACCTTGACCAAAGCCATGAGGCGGTCCCAATCTTGGTCGACGCGTTTTTGGATGATGGCGATGTCCTCTGGATTCAGGTGGCGGAAGCGGTGCTGGATCTTTAGGTACTCCTCTACGGGCTTGGGTTTCTTGACGTCGCGGGAGAGCACGTAGCGGCCGTCGATCACCTCGTATAGAGGGAAAATGCGCGTGTTGACCACCAAGCGCGCGGTCTTAAGGGAATCCTCGGGCGCGCAGCGCCAGCCGGTGGGGCAGGGCGCATAGATGTGCACGTAGGCCGGGCCAGGCACGGTGACGGCCTTCTTGACCTTGTTCATCAGGTCCAGGTGAAAGGCGGGCGAAGCCGTGGCCACGTAGGGGATATTGTGGGCCGCGGCGATGGCGGCCATATTCTTCTTCCAGGTCATCTGGCCCTTGGACTTCTTGCCCGCCGGGCTGATGGTGGTGCCGGCGCCCCAGGGTGTGGAGCTGGAGCGCTGGATGCCCGTGTTCATGTAAGCTTCGTTGTCCAAGCAGATGTAGGTGAAGTCGTGGCCGCGCTCTAGAGCGCCGGACAAGGCCTGCATGCCGATGTCAGCGGTGGCGCCGTCGCCGGCAAAGGCCACCACCTTGGCACCGTCATCGGTCCAGCGGCCTTTGCGGATTAGGACCTTGCGTCCGGCCTCCACGCCGCTGGCCACCGCCGCGGTGTTCTCAAAGGCCACGTGGATCCAGGGCGTCTCCCAGGCCGTCTGCGGGTAGGGGCTGGTTATGATCTCCATGCAGCCCGTAGCGCTAACTGCGATCATGGAACTGCCCACAGCCTTGGCCGCCAAGCGTAGGGCCAAGACCTCGCCGCAGCCCTGGCAGCCCCGGTGCCCCTTGGACAAGGGCTCCACCAGGGGGATGTTTTTTGGGGTGATCTTCTCAAAGCCTTTAAGGGCGTCAGCGGCTAAACTCATTCCTTCACCCCCACCATTTCGCAAGTCATTTCGCCACATGCGACAAAAGCTTGTCTGGCTTTGTCCAGCATCATATTGAAATCGGCTCGAGTCACGTCACGGCCGCCCAGACCGGCCACGAAATTACGCACCGGCAGCTTGTAGCCCTTGGCGTACAAAAGGCCCATCAGCTCCGTGGCCACCGGACCCGCCGGCACGCCGGGCGACAAGGCCCGATCGATGACGATCAGGCCCTTGGCGTCCTTGACCGCCGCCAGGAAATCATCCACCGGGAAAGGACGCCACAGGCGTATGCGCACGCTGCCCACCTTCACGCCTTGCTCCCGCAACTCGTCGATGGCCGTCATGCAGGTCTCGCCTAGGGAGCCCATAGTGACGAACAGCACCTCAGCGTCTTCGGTACGGTACCTCTCGATGGGCTTATACTCACGGCCGAACTGCTTGGCAAATCCCGCCCAATGCTCTTTGACCACCTCGTAGGAGCCCAAGAGAGCCTCCAACGAAGCCTTTTTGGCCTCGGTGTAAACCTCGGGCATGCCCACCATGCCCATGCTGATGGGCTTGGCAATATCCAGACGCTGCTGGGGAACAAAGGCCGGCAAATAGGCGTCCACCTCTGCCTGGTCGGGCATGAACAAGGGCTCGATGACGTGGGTCAGCAAAAAGCCGTCCATGTTTACAATCATCGGCAGGCACACCCGCGGGTCCTCGGCAACCTTGAAGGCGTGCAGGGTCAGGTCCAGAACCTCCTGGCCGTTCTCAGCGAAGGTCTGCACCCAGCCGATGTCGCGCTCGGCCATGATGTCGCTGTGGTCGTTCCAGATGCTCAAGGGACCCGACAAGGCCCGGTTGGCTACCACCATCACGATAGGCAGCCGCATGGCCGAGGCGATGAACAGTATTTCGTGCATAAGGGCCAACCCCTGCGCGCTGGAGCTGGTGAAGGTGCGCGCACCGGCGGCCGAAGAGCCCACGCAGGCGCTTATGGCGCTATGCTCGCTTTCCACCGGCACGAACTCCGCGTCCAAATGCCCGTCCGCTACCAGCTTCGCCAGGTGCTCCACGATATGCGTCTGCGGCGTAATGGGGTAGGCCGCCACCACATCCACGTTGGCAAACTTGGCAGCCTCAGCGCAGGCTAGCGATACCTCAAGACCCACACGCCGGGCCATACTTGTCCTCCTCTTTCTCTTCATGCCACTCAATGGCCTGCTTGGGGCATTCGGCGATGCAGATGCCGCAGCCCTTGCAGTAGTAGCTGTCCCACTTGTAAAAGCCCTCTGCCAACTCATCCGGCAGATAGACCATATCCGGGCATACGATCCAGCACAGACCGCATTTGATGCATTTCTCGCGGTCCGTCACCGGATAACGCTTGCCGCGCCAATCGCCGGTGTTGAAACGCTTAGAGCTCCCAGCCTCCGGCATGGCCATCCCCAGGGCCAGCTGCCGCCAGGGCACCAATCCTTCGTCAGCCATGGTCTTTACTCCTCTATCACCGTCTCGGCGTAAGCGCGCTCCAGAGCACGCCGATTCTTGTCGGCGATTTTGCCGAAACGCTCCGTCAAAGGAACGTTGATGCTCTCGGGCTTAATTAACCCCGCGGCCTTTATCAACGAGCCCAACATTGTCGTGTTGGTGATCGACACCCCCAGCTCCTCCTCAGCGATTTTGCTGGCGTCGACCACCGCCGTGCGCCCACTGAAACCGCACTCGCCGCGCACCGCCGACACCGGCTTAGAACTGTTGACCACCAGCGTGCCGCCAGGCTTTAAACCCACTTTCACGTTGGCCGTGGACAACAACGACGGATCCAAAACTAATACCACGTCGGGTGTGTAAATCTTCTCCCGCAAGCGGATCGGCTTATCGCTGATACGCAAAAAAGCCTGCACCGGTGCACCGCGTCGCTCCGGACCAAAGCTCGGGAAGGCCTGGGCGTATTTGCCCTCGGCGATGGCCGCCAAGGCCATCAATTCCGCCGAGGTTACCGCCCCCTGACCACCACGGCCATGGAAACGTACCTCAATCATCGGCGACTCCTTCTCTAAAATTAAGGTTAGACTAAAGCGTCAAAAAATTATGCCTTTTCGTCGTCATGAATAGAATTGGTGTAGTTCCGGTGTCATGATGCAGCGATCCGCATGGCCGAGTTGAAACAGGAGGCAACCATGGACGCCGGCGAGCTCTTGACCCTTGGCCTAGGGGGTTGCAACCGCCCTGGCGGCTCTGATGGAACAGCGTGTGGACATCGATAAATAGCCCCACGAGGTTTTCTTGGAGGTTGCTGCCGACCGGGGAGCCGAGTACCCTGCCCGGAGTGTGGTAGGTTGTGCAAGGCTCACGACGTCCACGAATTCATCTGGCGTCACCTCAATCTTTTTTAGCATCATTGCACTGCCCCGACCAGGTGGCTAAACAAGTCAAGATGTCCTGGGCCCGCGAGGGCCGCCGGTTCACATTGCTGGACGGCCATGACCCTGGTGCAGAAAATGTCCGTGCTGACTGCGGCCTGCATAATCGGGGTCAGCGACATGCGCCTTTGGCGGATGGTCCTGTTCTACGTGGCCCAGGCCCTGTCCAAGGCGAGGCTGTGACTTTGGTCGACGACGAATATGTCACCATCTTCATCGACCTAGACCGCAAGCAAAAAGCCGGTCATCTTCGCTACCCCCGGCAAGGACAAGGGTTGTTTGGTCCTGTTCCGCCGCTTCCTGCGTAAGCATGGCGGCGATCACAACAATATCGTCGCAGTAGTCTGGCGACATGTCGCCAGACTTCCTGGCCGCCAAATGTCTTTACCTTCATAACCATGATCTATGTCATCGCCGCACCACTGAAGGCACTCATCAAATTTCACAGTAATCGACGAAAAATCAAAATTATTTTATTTATACAAATCAACATTGTCAATCGTTGCTTAACCGTTATCCTGGACTTTGGATGTGGGTCCAGGAATGAAGAAGGGGTCGAGGGTGATGGACACCCCAGACCCCGAGAGACGGGAATAACTCCCTGCCATCTGGTTGCCATCGTACTT
>CBCOTF020000102.1:0-3154 GCA_965112955.2 Desulfarculales bacterium | reverse complement strand
GTTCACACCAAAAGGCTCGACAAATATTTTAAGGGCTTAGGGATTACCGCCCCTAATCTCTTGATATCATTCTTGGTAGGCCGGAGGGGATTTGAACCCCTGACTTCCACCGTGTGAGGATGGCACTCTCCCGCTGAGTTACCGGCCTTTATTTCGGCTGCTAGAACGACGGGATGGCGTTTTGACTGTGCAATCTCCCCCGCCGGCTGCTTGCGAAGATTTTTTTACACCATGCAGGCTGGGTTTGCAACCTGTTATTAGGCCAGCCGCGGCTTTGAGCTCTATAACCTCGGACTGGCTCAGGCGGCGGCAGACCCCCTGGGGTAGGTCGCCCAGGTGCAGGGGCCCCAGGCCAACGCGTACCAGGCGCTGCACCGGGTGTCCCACAATGGCGCACATCAGGCGTATCTCGCGCTTACGCCCCTCGTTGATGATGAAGCTCAGCTTGCTGCGCAGGGCGTTGCCGCCCTTGAGATGCACCCGGCGGGCTGGGGCCGTGGTGCGCCCCTCGATCATGACCCCGCTGCGCAAGCGGGCGATGGCCTCGTCATTAGGCCGGCCGCTGACCCAGACTCTATAGGCCTTGGGCACGTGAAAACGGGGATGCATCAGCCGGTAGGCCAATTCGCCGTCGTTGGTCATCAGCACCAGTCCCTCGGAGTCGTAGTCCAGCCTGCCCACGGGGTAGAGCCGAGCTCCTGGCCGCCATCTTCTGGCTTCTCCTCGTCATCCAACTCGCGCAGGTCGGCGGCCCTAGAGAACAGGTCGTTCTCGACGGCGACCGCGGCGGCTCCCTCAGGCTCACGGGCCAAGGCCTCCATCTCCTCCAGAGTGGGCAGATCCTTCAGCTCCTTGAGGTCGAAAACCTCCAAAAAACGCTTGGTTGTGCCATAGACCAGGGGGCGGCCCGGCAGGTCCTTGCGTCCCACCACGCGCACCAGGTCCTTTTCCATGAGCATGCGCAAGACTCCACCCACCTCCACCCCGCGTAAGCTCTCGATCTCAGCCTTTAGCACCGGCTGCTTATAGGCTACGATGGCCAGAGTCTCCAGGGCGGCTCGGGACAGGCGGGTAACCTGCTCGCGTCTGAGCCGGCGCAGCCAAAGGCCGACTCCGGCCGAGTGCGGAAGGTGTAGCCACCGGCCACCTCCACCAGGGTGAAGGCCCGTTCCAGACCCTGGTACTCGGTCACCAGCTCCGTCAGGGCGGCGCTCATCGCCTCCTTGTCCTCGGTTTCCAGCACCTGACTCATCTGGGCCAAGCTTAAAGGCCCTCGGAGACGAAGATCAGGGCCTCCAGGATGTGCTTGATGTCCACGCTCACGTCTCTTGCTTTTCCGCCTGCTCCTCGCGGTCCAGGGCATGCAGTAGATGCGCATGGGTCCCCAATCCGCGGCCACGGTCTGGGGCTCGGCGGGGCGCTGCTGAAAGACCGCACCAGCCCCAGGCGGGTTAACTCCAGGATGGCCAGAAAGATTACCACCAACTCGCGCTGGCCTTGGCCCGGAAACACTCCCGAAAGTGATGGTCTGGCTGCGGCGCAGGTTCTCCAGAAGTTGCCCCATGCGCTCTTCCAGAGAAATCTGGGCTGCGGGCAGGCTGAAGTCCAGCTGCGGGGTCTGGTGCTTAAGCAGGCGGCGGAAGGCCTCGATCAAGTCGAAGATCCCCACGGCCACCGCCTCTGGGTCTGGGAGTTGGCCAAGGCCTGGCTCACCTCCTGCTTGCCACCGCTACGGGTGAAGACGTCGCGGTTCAGCCAAGGCCGCTGGTTCAGGTGCTGGGCCGCCTCCTTGATGCGCTGGTGCTCCATGAGCTGGCCACCAGATACGAGCGCGGGTCCTCGCCCTCTTCTTCATTGGCGCTGGCGGCCAGGACGGCAGTAGGTGCGGCTCTTGATGTGGACCAGGGTGGCGGCCATCGTCAGGAAGTCGCCGGCCAGCGAGATGTTCAAATCGCGGATCAGGTCCAGGTAGTCCAGGTATTGCTTGGTGATCATGGCTATTGGGATGTCGTGGATGTCAACCTCGTTTTTGCGGATGAGGTGTAGGAGCAGATCCAGCGGTCCTTCGAAAATCTCTAATTTTACGGCGAGATCCATGGCCAGCGTCCTTACAGGGGCGGCAAAATAAGTTCATCAGTTCCCGGGCCGGCCAGACCGCCAGCATACCGATGATATCCGGGAAGCCGTGGACGAACTGGGGCAAGAACATCAGGGCCAGCAGGAGGGCGAAGCCGTAGCGTTTAAGTTCCTGGTAGCGCATAGCCGCTTCCAGCGGCAAAAGCCCGGTGATGATGCCTGAGCCGTCCAGGGGCGGCAAGGGCAGCAGGTTGAACATGGCCAGTATAAGGTTGACCTGCACGCCTAAGATGAACATTTGCCCCAGATAATAGACCGGCATGGTGGGCTCCCGGAAGACCCCAGCGTTGACCAACAGTTGCAAAAGCAGCCCCAGCAGGCAGGCGGCGGAGAGGTTGGCAACAGGCCCGGCCGCCGAGATCCAAATTATATCGCGTTGGGGTTTTTCAGCCGGAGATAGTCCACGGGCACCGGCTTAGGCCAACCTATGCCCGAGCCCACCCAGGCGGTGACAAAGAATACCAAGGTGCCGGCCACGTCCAGATGCTTCAGGGGATTTAGGCTCAACCGCCCGGCATCCTTGGCCGTGGAGTCTCCCAAGCCAGGCCACCAAGGCGTGGGAGGCCTCGTGCACGGTCAGGGCCATGAGAATGGGCGGGGCTAAGAGCAGTATTTTAATCAGCAGGCCGATGAGATAATTGGTCATGATGCCTCGCTTTACGACCTCGGGCCGAATTCGCGTTCCACCAGGGCAGCCTCTTCCTCGCGGCTCATGATCTCCTGGTCCAGGCGAGCGGCCGTGAGCCGGTCCAGAATATGGCGATAGACCGGCCCCGGCGCAAAGCCCATGGCCATGAGGTCGGCGCCGCCCAGACTGGAGCGCACCTTTACTAGGCTGGTGAGATAATGGCTCACCGCCCGCTTGGCCGCAGGCAGGATGGCCTTGCCCATGATCAGGAGCAAGTATTCGGGCCGGATGGGTTTAAGCAGCTGATAGATCAGGGAGTGCGCCGTCGGTCCCCGCTGGAAGCGGTTCAGGGCATTGAGGGCCAGGCCACGCATCTCCACTATCTCCTGA
>CBCOTF020000101.1:0-3340 GCA_965112955.2 Desulfarculales bacterium | reverse complement strand
TCCCACTCCACAAAACGACGCAGAAAGTAGGGTCACTCGATCAAGCTGCCGGTGTGGTGGAGGAGTCCAGGATGCTCCACTATCCTCGGCCACTTCCTCATTTCTGGACCCACATCCAAGGTCCAGAATAATGGGATAAAAATCCCTACCTGGTCAAGTCAATCTGAACAATTTCCTTATCTCCCGATAAGAACGAAACAAGAATTAACAGAAGCCATTTGGCCGGCGTTTCCCTCCAAAACATGCAGGACTACCTCCTGTACTACCTCAAATCGCAGGCGTAAAATAGAATCTCCTCTGTGATCCGGCCGTCACCGCCATACAGCAGGGCTCCGGCGGCCTCTCCCGAAGGGCCAACCACCTGGCCCGAGGCGCGATCATAGCTACCGCCAAGGAGCAAACTCAGGTCGTCTCCCCGGAGCACGTCAGCATCTACGCAACAGAATTGATCTGATCAAATGAAAAAAAGGATCCGTCCAGGATAATCAGAGAACGTTCGTCAAATTAATCCGAAAAATAACACCCTGGGGTCGGAGCTGCTAGGCACCAGGTCGCCGAAGGGCAGATGCACACTCCCCCGGCCCCAGGGTATTCAAGCTCTGATGGTCTATGCCCATCTCGGAGTTGAGGGGGAAGTGTTCCAACAGATTGGCGTAGCGCCCCACAAAATCGCGCAGGGGTACATTGATCTAGGCGCCGGCCATTCAGGGCAAGCTAAAGCCCAAGGCTTTAGCCGTCTGGCCGGGGTTGGCGGGCAAGAGCCCCTCGTGGCCGGCCTGGCCCAGGCCCAGTACCGGGCAGGGCAAGGCCGAGAGCCCCTTGGGAGGGCGGTTCCTCCCGGCCGGCCAGCCACAGGCAGGCCCGGGGACGCAGTTCCGGCGAGCAATAATCCAGGGCTTGGGCCAGGTCGGGCTGGGGCCTTAGGTTCAAGTGCAGGCCATCATCCCCCCCTATGCCTCCAAGTATTAGGCAGCTGCCCAGGCCGATCAGGGCCTCAATAAAGGGTCCCGCCCGTCGGCGGGCCTCCAAGGAGCCATATATCCAGATCACGGTGGTGGTATCATTTATGGTCACCGCCTTTTTTTTGTACCGGCATTATATCAGCATAGCGGCGAGGCGGGAGTGCCCTGGACGTCCGAGGGCGCATTTGGTATTAATGCTTACCATCTGTGGAGGTAAGTTATGGCGCGCATAGAACTGGAACTGAATCCTAAAGTTTATCAGGCCTGGCGCCAATTCATGATAAGCACGCCGGCAGCCAAACTCATGGAGGCCGGGGTGCTGGGCGATTGGGTGGCCGTGGGCTTCATGGCCAACGTGGAGCGCTACCTGGAACAGGGGCGCCCCGACGGCGCCACTCAGCAGAAGGCCCTCGATCCGGCCAGCCACGAAGCGGCCCAGGCCCGCCGCAAGCTGCCCAAGGCTCTGCGGAGGGTGCTGCCCATGTTCAACGAGAACGACCGCGTCACCATGAAAGAAATCAGCCGGGTGTTGGGCTTGGCCCCCGACGAAGGCGCGGCCCAGGTGCAGGAATGGCTGGAGGAGGGCTTTCTGGAGCACGGCCCCGAACGCGACGGCCAGCCCACCTTCTTGCTGGGTCACGTCTGGCAGATGCGCAATTTGATCGCCAACCGCCCCTCGCTCAACGTGCCGCGAATTCCTCATCTGATGCGCCCCATCAAGCCGTAGCCGGGCTGGGTGCCCCCCGCAGGGCGATAAGTCGCGAACCGCGGCGGACGGCAACGGGTCGGGCCATGCCCTGCCCCAGGCTGGCGACTTCCGTTGTGGTATCTCCGCAAAAAACGAAGACGGGCGGAATTTATCCCCGCCCGTATTTCATCGTAATAATACCGTTCAGGGCGGCCCCGGCCCTCACACCAGGCGCACCTTGCCATCTTCCAGGGCGTGGTGGCGGCCGCAGACCAGCTTCCAGGGCGTGGTGGCGGCCGCAGACCAGGCACTTGGCGTTGCCTTCCTCTAAGCGCAGACTGATGCCGCAAGCGCACATCCAGCCCTTCTGCGCCGCCTGGTTGACCACCGCCACGGCCCCCATGAAATCGTGGCGGCCAATGGTATTGCCGCAAACGATGGTGCAATTGGCCCCCAGGGTGGCCCATTTCTTGACCAGGGTGTGCCGGAGCTCCTCCCGGCGGCTGATGGCCGAACGAAGGTTGTAGACGTTGGTGAAGACCTATAGAGGGACCGCAGGAGACATTGCCCTCCAGAGTCACTCCCTTGTATACGCTGACGTTGCTTTGGATCTTGACGCCGTTGCCCACAAAGACGTCGGGCCCCACCATGACGTCCTGGCCCAAGTTGCACTTATCGCCGATGCGGCTGTCGCTGATGACGTGGCAAAAGTGCCAGGCGCGGTTGCCCTGACCGATGGAGCAGCCCTCGTCCACGATGACCGTGGGGTGCACGCTGTAGCTCTGCTACTGCACCACGCTAAACGCGCTCAGGCCCGGACGCACCACGCCGCCGCCCATCTCCAAGGATTGCTGGCAGGCATCCAGCACCGAGAGCACCGCCAGACCTTCGCGACCGTCGGTGCGGGGATTGAGGCCCAAGGCCACGCCCTCCAGAAAATAGGAACATTCGTTCTTCAGCGACTCGGCCTTCTCCAGGGGTATAACCCGGGCCTCTACCTTCTCGGGCACCGGCAAATGGTGCTCTCAGTGGATGCGGTGGGGATAGACCAAAAGCTTGTCCACGGGAGAGACGTCGTCAAACATGGTCATGCCCTCGGTGCCCACCACCACCAGCTTATGCTCCTTTAAAGGGTACTGCCAGGTTACAAAGATGTGGGCTTTGACCCCGGAGGGGAAGCTCAAGATGGGCATGGTCACGTCCTGCACCTACGATTGCAGGTAGTTGCCCCCAAAGCTGGTGACTTGCTCGGGCATTTCCCCGGTGAGCGCCAGGATAACCGACAAATCATGAGCAGCAAAGGGCCAGAGAATGTTCTCCTCGTTGCGGAACTTGCCAGGTTCAAGCGGTTGGAATAAATGTACTGGAGCTTGCCCAGCTAGCTGTCCTTCACCATGCTCTTGAAACGGATCATCGCCGGGTGGTAGTGTAAGAGAGCTCTACCATCAGCATCAGGCCCTTCTCCTTGGCCCGGCGCATCAGTTCCTGGCCCTCGGAGATCTCCAAAAACAGGGGCTGCTCCACGAAGATGTGCTTGCCTCGGTTTAGGCCGCGGGCCACCAGTGCCAAGTGGGTCTCGGCAGGAATAGAGATAGCTAACACGGAGGGTGCAAATGCCGGTGGAGAGGTTATCCAGCGTCGCCTACTACCCCAAGTGGCCCACATCCCGTAGAATGGGTGGCTAACTTGC
>CBCOTF020000100.1:0-1306 GCA_965112955.2 Desulfarculales bacterium | reverse complement strand
GCCTGGTGGTGTGGGACGAGAAGAATCAAAAGCAGGTCGTGCTCTTAACCAACCATCACAAGCTAACGGCCTCCATCGTGGCTGACATCTATAAGGATCGCTGGGAGATCGAGCTGTCCTTCAAAGCGTTTAAGCAAAACTTTAAAGTCAAAAGTTTCGTGGGCACCAGCAGCAACGCCGTGGAAAATCCAGATTTGGACAGCCTTGATCGCCCTGCTCTTGCGCAGATGGCTTCGCCATCTTTCCCTGGTCGTATGGTCACTGTCCAACCTGGCCGCCATGCTGCGCCTACATCTCTTCACATACAGGGAGTTGCGCGCCTGGCTCCAACACCCCTATCACACCCCGTCCCTCAGGCCCGAACAGGTCCAGTTACCGCTCTTGCCCTGACTTGGGCAGGCAACCGCCAATGAACCAAAAAATACCAGCCCAAAAGCGGTGGCCTTATCTCAAAAATTACTAAATTTATAGATAATTAACCGTTTTTATAAGATCATTTTTAGCCACTACGCCTGTCTCGGACAGCGCTGTGATTAGGTAGGGATTTTTATCCCATTATCCTGGACCTTGGATGTGGGCCTGAGGCGGCGCTTCCCCTGGCCTCGGCCGGAGAGGGGACCCCGGTGTGGGAGCATCCAGCTTTTTTGGGGGGATTCGTGCCTGCTTACTTTGATGAAGCCTCTACAGCGATTTGGCTTCATCGTTTTCGCTGCCCTGCCTACCGGGCGGTGATCCGGCTACGGCTGCGGGGCTACTGGAGCCGGTTACAGGCTTCGATGGAGACCATTCGGCAAAACCTTTCCAATAAGCTAGCTCGGGGCAGATGGGATCCTGACCTGCCGCGCCCCCGCCAGCGCCACTGGCTTAAGGGTCTGCTGGGGCAGGTTAGCCGTCTATGCCTGGGGTCAAGCTAATCGGGCGACCTGCTTGAGCCTTCGATTGGTTTAGTGGTCGGGGCTTGACCGCGGCCAGCCGGCCGGCGCAAAGCGAGAATCCTTTCCTTCCCTGAGCCACCTATCCAAGGGTGCCGTTGCCTGACCCGGCCCCCTGGTCTACATCTGGGCGAAACACCCCCATGGATGACCGGCATGGACGAAAACCAGAAAAAACGAGTAGTCATCTTCTATTTCGGGGTCATCAGCTGCGCTCAGCGGTGGCAATTTTTTTCTCCAACCGCACCAGGCGGACGCGCTTCACCATCCTGAGATATGGGTCCAGGCTCTACCGCCAGGGCGGCGGCAAGCGAGAATTCCTCTACCCCATGGGCAGGAATGACCGGGGCGGCAGCAGGGCCTTGGACGAGGAC
>CBCOTF020000099.1:0-2887 GCA_965112955.2 Desulfarculales bacterium | reverse complement strand
GACCTCCAACCATTCCAACGCCCGCCTGGAGGGGCTTAACGGCATCTTCCAGGCCACCAGGGCAAGAGCCGGAGGCTACCGTAATGTCTTTACCTTCATGACCATGATCTATTGCATCGCCGCATCACTGGGGGAGCTCATCAAATTCCTATAGCTAACGACGAAAAACCAAAATTTTATGCCCCCACCGATTTGTGGTCATGTCCACCCGTGCGCTGCCACGGTGAGCATCTTAGCCCAGGCCATGGATGAGGTGCACATGGTTTACGTCATCGAGGGCATCAGAGACTACGACCACATCTATAGCGACGCCGACCCCGCTTTCCTCAAGAAATTTCAGAATCAGGAGGATCCACGCGCTCAGGCTAAGGTGGAAGTCCTCTGCCAAGTGGGAATGGCCGGCTGCCCGCTCATCACCCGGCGCGTGCGTGTCGGCTACCCGCCCCGGGAGGTCCTGTCGCTAGCCAAGAAAATCGGGGCCAGCATGATCGTGATGTCTACCCAGGGGCGCAGCTACAATGCAAGGCACGGCGGCTTCCTGGATTCGGTGAGCGAGTAGAGTGATGCACTAAAGCGCAGTGCCGGTAGTGCTGGTAAACCCAACCGGTACCGGCGAATATCCTGACCTGGCCCCGCAGACTCCCCGCGGCCGCCAGAGCTAGACCGCCCTCCTTCCATCCCGGCTGGCCGGGGGGCGCAGGATGCAGGCGGCGTAGAGTCTTTTTCAGGGTAATCGTCCCGCTCCACAGCTAGGCACAGCTGGTATTTTGTCTTCACATACGGTAGGATGCCCGCCATGGTCAAGAAGATGCTCATAAACGCGATGGACTCCGAGGAACTGCGTGTAGCCCTGGTGGAGAATGGCCGGCTGGAGGCCTTCTACATGGAGACCGCCGCCCGCGAGCAGACTCGGGGCAACATATACAAAGGTATCGTAGCCAATGTGGAGCCCAGCCTGCAAGCGGCCTTCATAGACTACGGCGCCCCCCGCCACGGGTTCCTGCAGATCACCGATGTGTGCAACAACCTGTTTGGCAACAAGGCCCCCGACAAGGGCCTGCCGCCCATCCAGGAAGTACTGCACCGCGGCCAGGAGATCATGGTGCAGGTGGTCAAGGAGGAGACCGGCAACAAGGGTGCCAGCCTCACCACCTTTTTCTCCATTCCTGGCCAGTCCTTGGTACTCACCCCCGGGCGCGAGTCCCAAGGAGTTTCACGCAAGATCGAGTCTGACGCCGAGCGCTCCCGGCTCAAGGCTATCGTGGCCGAGATGCGCCTGGACACCGATCTGGGTATCATCGCCCGCACCGCCAGCGAGGGCCGCAGTAAGCGCGACCTCTTGGCCAACATTAAGCTTTTGCAGCGGCTCTGGGAGGACATCCAGAAGCGCAGCCGCCAAGCCAAGGCCCCCTCTCTGATTCACCGCGAGGAAGAACTGGCCGTGCGCACGGTGCGCGATCTGTTCACCAGCGAAGTGGAAGAAGTGCTGGTAGACAACCCCGAAATCTTCGCCCGCCTAGAAGACTTCATCAGCCTGGTGAACCCTAGGCGCAAAAAGGCCCTTAAGCTCTACCGCGAAAAGCGTCCCATTTTCAGCAAGTACGACATCGAGCAGCAACTGGAGACCATTTACCAGCCCCTGGTGCGCCTAGACTGCGGCGGCTCCATCGTCATCCATCCCACCGAGGCCCTGGTCTCTGTGGACGTCAATTCGGGCAAGGCTATTAAGAGCAAGGAAATCGAGGAGACGGCCCTGGTGGTTAACCTGGAGGCGGCCGCGGAGATCGCCCGCCAGCTCAGGCTGCGCGACCTTGGCGGGCTCATCGTTATCGATTTCATAGATATGCGTGACCGCAAGCATCAGGCAAAGGTGCACAAAGCCTTGAAGGACGAGCTGAAAAAGGACAAGGCCAAGATCACGGTGGGGCGCATCAGCCGCTTCGGCCTCCTGGAGCTTTCGCGTCAGCGAATCCGGCCGCCCATCGATTTCGGAGCCACCCGCATCTGCCCCCACTGCCAGGGCCGCGGCATGCTGCGCACCGTGGAGGCCTTGGGGCGTGCGGTGCTGCGCCAACTGGGGCGCAAGATAACATGTAGCGACGGCGCGGTGCGCGTGCGCCTGGCCACGGAGGTGGCCACCTACCTAGCCAACGCCAAGCGCACCGAGCTTTGCCAGTTGGAGGCCAAGACCGGGGTCTGCCTGGAGGTGGCGCCGGACCCAGCCTGCCTGCCCGAGGAGGTGCACCTGGAGCGCAGTGAGAGCACCTGGGCCCTGCCCGCCCCCCCCGAGGATCCCCTCCCGAACCAGCTCCTGCCCGCCGCCGAGCTTCGCCCTCTGGAAACAGCGTCGGAGGAGGACGAGCCGGAGCCGTTGGAGCCCCCCGAGGAGGTCTTAGCCCCAGCCCCTAGGGAAGCAGGCAAGTCCCGCTCGCGCTCCCGCGCGCGGCGCTCTCGCAAATCGGCCTCCGCCAGGAACGCCGCCGCCGATGCCGTCCCGGAGGCCGCCGCCGGCTCCGAGGCCTCCATCGAGGCCCTGGCCGTCGCCCCGGTCAACGACGGCGACCTCCCGGCCGCGACCGCAGAAGGCTCCGAGTTTCCGGTCAAAAAACGCTCCCGCCGCCGGCGTTCGGGCAGCTCCCGCCGTCGCCGCCGCGCTCACCAGGCCACCGCTTTACAGGAGGGGGAATGTTGATTCTTGCTTTGTTCTGATCGGGAAGTAAGGAAATTTTTCAGAGTGACTTGACCAGCGGTAGGGATTTTATCCCATTATCCTGGACCTTGGATGTGCGTCCAGGAATGAGGAAGTGGCCGAGGGTGATGGAACACCCCTGACCCCGAGAGACGGGAATAACTCCCTGCCATTTGGTTGCCATCGTACTTTTCGTTG
>CBCOTF020000098.1:0-4355 GCA_965112955.2 Desulfarculales bacterium | reverse complement strand
GAAAGGAGAGCCCATGAGAAAGAAGCTGGCAAGCTTGACCGGCGGTAAGACCCCTCAGGACACCATCAACGATCCCACCCTGGCCGATGCCATACTCGATCGCCTGATCCATAACGCCTATTAAGATAAATTTGAAAGGAGAGCCCATGAGAAAGAAGCTGGCAAGCTTGACCGGCGGTAAGACCCCTGTGGCATAATGTAGACACCAACGGCGCCGTGCTCCGGCCACTCGGCCCACATCACCGGATTAAGTGCTCCTCTTCAGATGGAATGCATGCCCCGCGCCCCTGGTAGTGGGGGCAGTGGGTGGGAGATCTAGAAAGAGCGCCTCAAGGAGACCAAGGCCCCTAGCTTAAGGCCCTGGACGAGTAAGCACCGCTTTATCCGCCTTAGCGGCCCTGGGGCCGCCTTTGTTTTCAGGGTCGAATTGTCCTTTCTTTGAATCATATCCCCTGGTAAACTTTAAAATATGTTTGGGGGATCTTCCGCACGCCCCCGGCGTGGGGGCAAATCCATGATCCAAGTCAGAGGGCACGGCCTGGTCACCGGTTTTTGCCTGGCCCGCATCCTGCTGGGCCGTAGGCGGTTATTACACCGCTTGCTTCCACATCAACGGTTTGATGGTGGATAGCGACTGCCAATTCATCGTGCCCGAGTTTATGGCCGTCCTGGAGAGGGTCTGCTGGTGCACTCGGTGCTAAGCACCCACAGTCACGGAAACCACGTGGCCGGCAACGAGCCCTTGGTGCGCCTGCGCGGAGCCAGGAGGGTGTATGCCCACGCCTCGGCGGTGCCGATCCTGCGTGGCCCCCCGACCGCCTTTGATGCCCTACCAGGAAGTCCTCTGGGGCGGATCAGCCACCTACGACAACTTGGAGGCTTCGGTGGTGATCGAGCCCGAGCGTCATCGCTTTGACGTTTTGTATACTCCCGGCCACGGCCAAAACCGCTTGCCCTCGGCCACAGCCAGGACCACTTGTGCCTTTTCAAGCCTAGCCAAGGCTGGCTCTTCTTCGGGGACGCCTACGTGGGCGGCCGTGATCGGGGCTGAAGGCTCAGCTACGACGGCTGAGGCATCATCGCCTCGCTGAAGAAACTGGCAGCCCTGGATATCTCGCATCTGTTCTGTGGCCCGGGCAGCGCGCTGGACAGCCCCGGCCAGGAGTTAGGCGACGAAATTGCCTACCTGGAATAGACTGGCCAACAAAAACTGGCGGCCCAACAACAGAGCTGGCGGGCGGAGCGCATCCGCAAGGAGCTGTTGGGCGTTCGTCAGCAGATCGATTACAACATCACCCAGGGCGATTTCAGGGGAGAGAATATGGTAAGGAGCTATCTGAGCGGTTTACCCTGGCGGCCACGGTAGTTCGCGACAACCGTTGCCCGGTCATAAGTCTTGAGTATGCCTGGAGTCCGCAGGGAGATATCCAGGGCGGTCGCCAGCGGTCCGCGGCAGCTATAACCGGCCTGGGACGGGAAAGACTATTGACAGGGCGAGCATTGTCTGTATACTAATGCATTAAATTGACCATACAGCCCGAATCTCAGCTAAACGTGCA
Organism: Desulfarculales bacterium; assembly: GCA_965112955.2. Taxonomy (GTDB): domain Bacteria; phylum Desulfobacterota; class Desulfarculia; order Desulfarculales; family Desulfarculaceae; genus JACRDC01. The sequence continues at coordinate 2,796 of CBCOTF020000098.1, read as the reverse complement.
AGCCTAACCGCTCCACTCACATTAGCAAAAATAGGCTTTCTGGTCCCCGCCACCGCCATCTGGGTGGGAGGCCTTACTACTTTCCAAAGGGGTATTGAAAAATGGCAACCAGTATTTACGTTGGCAACCTGTCCTATGATTCCTCCGAGCAGTCCATACGTCAGCTTTTTGAGCAGTATGGCGCGGTGCATTCGGTTAAGATGATCGAGGACCGTGAAACCGGCCGTCCCCGCGGCTTCGGCTTCGTGGAGATGGACCCCGGCGCGGCCCAGGCCGCCATTCAGGCCTTGAATGGTGCCGACCTGGACGGCAGGCAACTTAAGGTCAACGAGGCCAAGCCTCGTGAGTCCCGCCCCTCCCAGCGCTGGTAACTCTCCAAGCAATCTATCGCACCTTGATCCGCGGCCTCGCTCCGCCCCAATAGGGGCGAAGCCCGGCCCGGCCAACCAGTGGGGGAACCCTTGTGCTCATTCCCCCAACCTCCCAGGGAAGAGATACAAGATGTCCCTTCGTTCCTTTGATCAGTTGGCGCTGGGCCAACCCTTGCAGCGCGCTCTGCGCAGCCTAGGCTATGACACGCCGACCCCCGTGCAGGCCGCCAGCATCCCCTCCATTCTGGCAGGGCGCGACCTGCTGGGCTGCTCCCAGACTGGCACCGGCAAGACTGCGGCCTTCGCCCTGCCCATGCTGCACCGGCTCTCAGCCAGCAAGCAGCGGTCGGCTCCCAATACTACTCGAGCCCTGGTGCTCACGCCCACCCGCGAGCTGGCCATGCAAATCGCCAATAGCTTCAAGGCCTACGGCTGCCATTTGGGGCTCAAGCTGGCCATGGTCTTCGGTGGGGTGAGTCAGAGCCCGCAGATCCGCGCCTGCAACCAGGGATTGGACGTTCTGGTGGCCACCCCGGGGCGGCTCTTGGATCTTATCAACCGGGATTATCTGCGCCTTAGCGGGTTGGCGATCCTTGTCCTGGATGAGGCCGACCGCATGCTGGACATGGGGTTTCTGCCCGACATCAAGCGCCTGTTGGCCTTGATCCCCCCTAAACGCCAGACCTTGTTTTTTTCGGCCACCATGCCCCCGGCCATCGCCAAGCTGGCCGGCAGCATCCTCACCAACCCGGTGAAGGTCGAGGCCGGACCCAGCGCCACCCCGGTGGAGCGCATTGACCAGCGAGTGCTTTTCGTGGCCCAGGTCGACAAGCGCGCCCTGCTCTGCGAAGTGCTCAAGGATGCCCAGACCGAGCGCGTTTTGGTTTTCACCCGCACTAAGCACGGGGCCGACCGGGTGGTGCAGCAGCTGGTGCGCAGCGAGGTAAAGGCCGAGGCCATCCACGGCGACAAGGCTCAGAACGCCCGGCAGGCCGCCCTGGCCAACTTCCGCGCTGGCCGCACCCGGGTGCTGGTGGCTACGGACATCGCTTCGCGCGGCATCGACGTGGAGGGCATCACCCACGTCATCAACTACGACCTGCCCCACGAGCCCGAGAGCTATGTGCACCGCATCGGCCGCACCGGACGGGCCGGCACCGACGGCGTGGCCATCTCCTTCTGCAACTCCGAAGAGAAGACATTCCTGCGCAACATCGAGCGCCTGATTCACCAGGCCGTGCCGGTGGCCGATACTCGCGCTTTCGGCTCCTTCAAGAGCCTGCCGGCCCTGTCAGCCCCCGCGCTGCGCCCGGCGCGTCATGGCCGCCTCCCCATGATAACGGCTTAAGACCCAGCCCAGGCTCGCCGAGCACACGCCCCATGCCCCACGCGCCGCATAAGGAAAAAACCTGCTGTTGATCCTTGCTTTGTTTTGATCGGGGAGTGAGGGAATCTTTCAGATTGGCTTGACCAGGTAGGAATTTTTATCCCATTATTCTGGACCTTGGATGTGGGTCCAGGGATAAGGAAATGGCCGAGGGTGGTGGAGCACCCCTGACCCCTAGAGACGGGAATAACTCCCTGCCATATGTTCGCCATCGTAATTTTTGTTGCAGCCTGCGTTAAGAAGATCATGGAGCTGGGGCAGCGTTTCCCCTGGCACCGGCCGGCGTGGTGCCTCAGTGTGGGAGCGTCCTGCCAACGCTACTGGCTCAAGGACCTGCTGCGGTAGGTGAACTCACACCTGGGGTCAAGCTGGTCGGGCGACTTGCTTGAGACCTTCGATTGGCTCAGTGGCTGGGGCCAGCCGGTCGGCGCAAAGCGAGAGCCCTTTCCCTCCCAAAGCCACCTATTCAAGGGTGCCGTTGTCCTAGCCCGGCCCCTCGGTCTACACCTGGGCGAGATACCCTCATGGAGGACCGACATGGACGAGAATCAAAAAAATGGGTAGCCTTCTTCCGTTTCGAGGTCATTAGCGATTTTTTTGTCAGGGACTACATGAAGCGTGGTGAACGGAAGAGGTTATTGCGAGATAAGTGCGCCCAGCGGTGGCAAAGCCCCTTCTCCAACTGCACCAGGCTGTCGCGCTACACCATCCTGGGATGGGTCTAGGCTCTACCGCCAAAGCGGCGGCAAGCTGGAATTCCTCTACCCCATGGGCAGGAATGGCCGGGGTGCAACAGGGCCTTGGACGAGGATACCGATCAGGCCCTGGTCCACCTGCGCAGTGAACTGTCCACTGCGTCATTGACTACCCGCATCAGCGAGATAATGCGCTGACGCTTGACCTCGCTCGACGTGATCCTCAAGGCGTCCACCATTTACTGCTTCCTGCATCAGCAGGGGCTAATTGGCAAACAGGTTGCCCCCCCTGTCGACCGCAGGCGCTTCGAGGCCGAGCTGCCCAACGACATTTGGCAGAGTG
>CBCOTF020000097.1:0-6683 GCA_965112955.2 Desulfarculales bacterium | reverse complement strand
CGATGATGCGGGCCGCAGCTAGCACGGGCATCTCCCGCACCAGGGTCATGGCCGCTTGTTCGAACAGCAAGGTGAACCGACTACCCTCGCGGGTCCAGGGCACCTTGACCTGTTTGGTACCGTGGTCGGGGCAGTCCGCCCGGGGCACCCGGGCGGCTACGTAGCAATGATGCTGGAAAAGATTGAAGTGACGCCTGGAAGAGTTTGTCTACCTGATCGTAAGCCGCTAGACCTCCAACCATTCCAACGCCCGTCTGGAGGGGCTTAACGGTACCTTCCAGGCCACCAGGGCAAGAGCCAGAGGCTAGCGTAGTGCCGTCACCTTCATGGCCATGATCTATTTCATCGCCGTAACACTGGGAGAGCTCATCAAACTCTATAGTTAACGACGAAGAACCGGAAAAGGAAGGCTTCAAGGACAAGGGTTCCCAATTATTAATGCTCATCAACGTTGTCCAAGATAGGTCCTCAAAAACCGGTTAAGTGATCGCAGCGAGATGCCCCCTCATCCCAGTGTGGTGCTACATTACTTCCCACGCACTGAGTTAGCCGTTTTGGTCAAGGAGCACGATGCCGAGATCAGGACCAAGGGATTTTTCTGTTGGACCCAGTCCGTGGCCATGCTCTTCTGTCATCTGGCCAGGGCCGACTTCCTAAGGGAGATATGCCAGGGTTTTGCCTGCTGCCTGGGCAAGCTGTCCCACCTTAGGGTGAGCGCGGCTCCAAAAAAGTCCACCCTGTCCTACGTCAACCAGCACAGGCCCTCGGCCTTGTTCCGAGCCCTGTTCTTCTCTTCAATAAAGCCATGGATCACTTCCGTGCCCAAGGCTCCCTGGGCAGGGAAAAGGGCACATTCACATTCAAGAACAAGCTCCTGAGCCTGGACTCCTCCACCATCATCCTGTGCCTGAACCTGCTCCCCTGGGCCGAGTACAAGCGGGCCCGGAGCGGGGTCAAGGCTCACATCATGCTGGACCAAGACAGCTACATGCCCAGCTTTGTCCTGCTCACCGAGGTTACCGTGGCCCAGGGGCTGGCTCTAAACACTGGCTCCATCCTGGTCTTGGACCGGGATTACTATGATTATGCCCTGTTTGGCAAGTGGACCGGCCAGGGCGTCTTCTTCGTCACCCGCCTCAAATTTAACACCGTTTTCGAGGTGCTGGCCAATCGACCAGGGCCTAAAGCCCAAAACGTCTTGGCCGATCAAACTATACTCCTCAACGGCAGCCTGACCGATTGTCCCTACCCCCTGCGTCGTCTGGTGGTGTAGGACGAAAAGAATCAAAAGCAGGTCGTGCCCTTGACCAACCACCACAAGCTGACGGCCGCCATCGTGGCTGACATCTATAAGGATCGCTGGAAGATTAAGCTGTTTTTTAAGGCGGTTAAGCAATACTTTAAGGCCAAAACCTTCGTGGGCACCAGCAGTAACGCCTTGGAAATCAAGACTTGGACAGCCTTGATCGCCCTGCTTTTGCTCAAGTGGCTTTACTATCTTTCCCTGGTCGCATGGTCACTGTCCGACCCAGCCGCCATGCTGCGCCTAAATTTCTTCACATACAGGGAGTTGCGCGCCTGGCTCCAACACCTCTGAACCAAAAAATACCAGCCCAACAACGACGGCTTTAATTTCAAAAACTGCTAAATTTATAAATAATTAACCATTTTTATAAGATCATTTTTAACCGTTACGCCTGCCTTGGATAGCACTGGATGCACATGCATTTCCTGTACCTCAAGCAGGCCCAGGAGAGAGCCGAGCTGCTTTGGGGTACCTTTCAGCCCCACTCACCAAAGGTCGGAACGTAAGTTTCTGGCCTTTCGCCTGGTCGAGGCCGCGCTGTTGGGCAAGTCCTTCGGCAAGGCTCCCCGCTACGCGGAGCTGCCTTTCCGTTTTGGGCAGAATTTTTCAAGATGCGTTATGTCGAGCAAAAACCGGAAGAGGTCATGGTGGCGATGCCCTACCGCGATGGCTGGTACTATGTGGCCGGCTCGGATCTGCGCAACAAGCTGGTTTTCTCTTTTTTCAACGCCCTATTAGCCTTGCAGTCGGGCAACCCGCCGGCCCATGCGCCCCTCTTGACCCTGCCCATCAGCGGTTAGGAGTCAGCGGGCGATTGCGCCGGCCTAGCGGGCAGGGCTGCGCGCTAACCCAGATCGCTGGTGGAGCCCCGTTTCTTGAGCCAGCTGGGGACCAGCGACGCCAGCACCAAGGCGACCGCCCCCAGGGCCAGATAGAGCAGGATTTTTTTGACGTCACCATGCCCGCTGACCAGGGCGCCCCCGGTTAGGCAATAGGCCGTCGTGCCGGGCAGCATGCATACCAGGCTGACCAAAGTATAGGTGGCAGGCTGATCCTGCTAAGGCCGTAGGCGTAGTTTTGCAAGTTGAAGAGAAATAATGGCGCCAGACGGGTGATCATCACCATACGCCAGCCGTGGCAGACCACGCCTTCGTCGATACGTCGGAGATGGTCGTTGCCGGCCGCCCAAGACTGCACCAGGGGCCGGGTGGCGTAGCGAGCGGCCAGGAAGGCGTAGGCAGCCCCCAGGTTGGAGCCTAGCGCTACCCAGAAGATATCCCACCAGGTTCCGAACAACACCGCCCTCAGCAAAGTGATGGGCAGCCCCGGCAGGAAGAACAGGCAGGCCACCATCCATAGCGCCAAATAGGCCGCCGGCGCGATCCAGCCCAGCTCGCGCATCCGCCGCGCCAATTCTTGCAGATTGTCCAAGGTCAGATGGGCGGTCAGGCCGCTGGCACGCAGCAACAAAAAGCCCGCCTCCAAGAGGCCGGCCAGCAAGACCAGCCTCAGCCAGGGCGCGGCCGCCAGGTTTTTTCTCTGTGGGCATCAATTCTCTCATCGCCTCTGGCCTCGCTGGCCGGAGTCGGACGGGCTCAGGCCTCCTGGTCCAAGACCTCCAGCAACATCTCGCTCAGGTGCCGGGCGTTGTGGCGCACGGCCTCGATCTGGGCAGGCTGAAGGCCATCCCAGTGGGCGCCAGCGGCTACCACCACTCGCACCCCTAGGCTAGCGGCCAGGTATTCGGCCAGGCCCTTGGCCAGATCATCCTCCTTGTGCCCCACAAAGCACAGCACCGAGGCCGTGGCGCTGGTGCGTCGGGAATCGGCCAGGCTGGGGCGGGGGGTGGCCGCGGCCACGGCCCCGATGTGGGGGCTGTCGCCGCCGGTGACCAGCACCAGCAGATCGGGGCCGGCGGTCAGCCATTGGGCGCGCAGGTTGAAGCCCGGGGCCTGGGTCTGAAGGCTCCCGGGGCCGGGCATGTGTTCGTAGTCTGGCATCAGCTCTTCCCCGTGGGATCGATGGAGGCCTTCAGGTCCAGGATCACCTGGTCCCCCACGTAGGCCTTGGTCTGGAAGCGCACCAACTTCACCAAACGGCGGGTGACATCGCCTAGGCGGGCAGCCTGCTCTACCACCACCTTGGTCAGCTCCCGCAGCCGGACGGGATCGCGTACGAGCTGCATCAGCTCGGCCGAGGCCATGATGGACATTAGCGGTTGGTGGTTCATCTCGTGGGGCGCCGTCCCGGCCGTGGCCAGAGCGCCTTTCAGGTTGTGGCGCCTGGCCCGCTTTTTGACCGAGCTGCTACGCTCAAGCACCGTCTGCAGGCGGTGGGCCAGGAGGCCGCTGCCCACTGGCCGCATGATGTAGTCATCGGCGCCGCTGCGCACCGCCTCCACCTCGGTAGACAAGGAGCCGTAAGAGGTGATGAGCAGAAAAGGCAGGTCCACACTCTGGCTGCGCAGCACCTTAAGCAGACCCAGGCCGTCCATGTCCAGCATCACCAGGTCGCGGAGCGCCATGTCGAATTTTTTTCGCCCTAGCAGGAAGAGGGCCTCGGCTGCGCTGACGGCGCTGTGGGGCTGGGGCCCCAATTCGTTCAGCAATCTGCAAAAGTGATGCCGCGCGGTTTCGAAGTCGTCGACGACCAGAATTTTTAGGGTGACGGAAGGCATGGTGACCTTTAGCGTCAAGGGCGTTGGCCCTTATGTTGACCATACTGCGGCGCTTTGCACTTTTTTTAATATAGCACTCGCCAGGCCCTTGTCGAAACCACTTACGTTGTCAGGGAGGCCGGTCGCCTCTTCTCCATTAGGACGTTGAAAGCTAAGCGGCCAAAGGTTATTATTACAAGGTACCGCAGGCGCTGATCTTCCATGTTCACCGTCGGGCCGGGGTCTTTCGGCAACAAAATTTTATTGAAGATATAGGTTAACCCGTAGGCAACGAAGCGCAAAAAACGGTGAGGGTCACCTTCGAGCCTTCCAACGTAGCGGTGGAGGTTCAGCCGGGCGGTACTGTGCTGGAAGCGGTCTTGGAAGCTGGCATGCACGTCAACGCTTCCTGCGGAGGCGAGGGCTTCTGCGGCAAATGCCGGGTCACCATCGAGCAGGGGCGGGTGGATGGCGGCATAAGCGATAATATCAGCGTCGCCGACGCCGAAGCCGGCGTGCGCCAAGCCTGCCGAGCCGTCCTAGTGGAGAACGTGGTGGTGCGGGTGCCGGTGGAGTCTACCCTGGACAAGATGGCCTTGAAAGCCCTGGCCGCCGGATCGGCCCAGGTGGCCAAGCTCATCGGCGCTGAGGAGCTCAAGGCCGCAGGGTGCTTCTCTCCCGCCCTGGCCAAGGTGGTGGTGAGCGCCGAGCCGCCCACCCTGACCGACAACCGTAACGATGTCGTACGGCTGCTCTCAGCCTTGCACAAGAAGGGCCAGAGCGATTTCGTTTTCAGGTTCGAGGCCATCCATGATTTACCCAATGCCTGGCGCGAAGGTCAATGGACCGTCACCGCCACCATCCTTCGCCCCGTGGCGCGCACGAATGGTCGCAATCAGGTCATACGCGTAGAGGGGGGCGACACATCCGACTGCAACCTGGCTGTGGCCATCGACCTGGGCACCACCACGGTTTGGGCGCAGCTTATCGACCTCAATTCCGGCCAGGTGCTGGGCACCGAAGGCGACTTCAACTCCCAGATCAGCTTTGGCGAGGACGTCATCAGCCGAATCATCCAGGCCGGCAAGCCCGGCGGCCTCAAACGGGTGCAGGAGGCGGCGGTTAACTCTATCAACAGCGTTCTCAAGACCTTGACCCACCACTCCGGCGCCAGGCTGGAGGACATCGGTATTGCCATCCTTGCCGGCAATACCACCATGACCCAGCTTCTCCTGGGCGTGGAGCCCAAATACATCCGCCTGGAGCCCTACGTGCCGGCGACGGCCTATTATCCGCCCATCAAGGCCAGCCGCTTCGGCCTGAACCTGGCCGACCATGCCCATATGCTCATCTTCCCTTCGGTGGCCTCCTACGTGGGCGGCGACGTGGTCAGCGGGGTAATGGGCAGCGGCATGCACAAAGACGAGAGGCTCACGCTTTTCATCGATCTGGGCACCAACGGTGAGGTGGTGGTGGGCAATCGCGACTGGATGGCTTGCGCCGCGGCCAGCGCTGGCCCGGCCTTCGAGGGCGGCGGCATCAAGTTCGGCATGCGCGCCAGCAAGGGGGCCATCGAGAATTTCTCGGTCAATCCCTTCACCGGCGAGCCGGCCGTCATCACCGTGGGCAAGGCAAAGCCCAAGGGTATCTGCGGCTCCGGGCTCATCGCTGCCGTGGCGGCGCTGCTCCTGGCTGGCATCATCGATGAACCTGGCCATTACAACCAGGATCGCGGCCTCGCGCGGGTGCGCCAGGGCGAGGACGGCCCCGAATACGTGCTGACCTGGGCCAACGACACTCAAATCGGCCGCGATATCACCCTCACCGAGGTGGATATAGACAACCTGCTTAGAGCCAAGGGCGCCATGTACGCCGCCTACATGACCTTGTTGGAGAGCGTGGGATTGACCATCCAAGACCTGGACCGGGTGATCCTGGCCGGCGGTTTTGGCCAGTCCATCAACCTGGAGCGCGCCATCATGATCGGTCTCTTGCCCGAGCTGCCCCTGGAGCGCTTTATTTTCGTGGGCAATGGCTCGTTGCTGGGTACGCGCCTGGCGGCCATGAGCAACCAGTTGCGCACCGAGGTGGGCGAGATCGTGGACAAGATGACCAATTTCGAATTGTCGGTGGCTCCAGGCTACATGGGTAACTACATCGGCAGCCAGTTTTTCCCCCACACCGAGGCCAAGCAGCTTTTTCCTCGCACCTGGGAACACCTACGGCAGGCCCGCCAAGCTATGAAGGAGATCGACTGAGGCCGGTGCGGTCAGGCTTGCTGCCAATCCATCAACCGGTCAGGCGTAGAGGCTTCTCCGACCTCTCAGGCTTTGCTGGCGGAAGGCCTTGCCAAATGCCGGAATATCCCCGCCGCAGTCCGGGCAGCGGCCGTCCTTTAGCCGGTTCTGCCTGAGCGACAGGCTGCGGCAGCTGACGACCTGGCTGCGGCAATCGGGGCGGTAGGTGCTTCCCTCCCTCGTGGCCGGGCATGTTGCCTAGGTAAACGAACTTCAGCCCTGTTGTTTTTCGGATTAATTTGACAAAAGTTTTCTGATTATCCTGGATTGATTCTTTCTTTCTCATTTGATCAGATCAATTCTGTCTGCGGCGATGCGGACGTGCTCTGGGGAGACGACCTAAGGTTGCTCCTCGGCTGTAGCTATGATCGCGCCCCGGGCTAGGTGGTTAGCCCTTCGGAAGAGGCCGCCGCCGGAGCCTTGC
>CBCOTF020000096.1:0-5738 GCA_965112955.2 Desulfarculales bacterium | reverse complement strand
CCCTGGGCCACAAGGCTTGTCTGGAAGGCTACTCGGTCTCCTACAAGAGGGTGCCGGCCCTCCTGCGCGAAATGCTCGCGGCCCGAGGGGACGGCAGCTATCAAACAATGATCGTCGCCAGTACTAAGGCCAACCTGCTCATCCTGGACGATTGGGGACTGGAGAAACTGTCACGGGAGTAGAGCCTAGATATGCTCGAAGTTCTGGAAGACCGCTACGGCCGAGGCTTCACCGCCGTTACCGCCCCAATACCCGTGGACTAGTAGCACGAAACCATCAACGATCCCACCCTGGCCGATGCCATTCTCGATCGCCTGATCCATGATGCTTACAAGATAAACCTGAAAAGAGAGCCCATAAAAAAAGCTGGCAGGCTTGACCGACGACAAGACCCCTGTGGCATAATGCAGACACTAGCGGCGCCGTGCCCCGGCCACCCGGCCCACATCACTGGACTAGGCGGACCTCTGCAAATGGAATGCATGACCCACCTCCCTGGAATCCGCATGCCACGCTGGCGGCGCCAAAGCGCCCAAGGCCCGGAGGTATTTGCCCCATGAATTTGCGACACTTGAAAATTTTCGCCAATGTGTACGAGTGCCGTTCCTTCTCGCGGGCGGCCGACGAGGTACTTTTGAGCCAGCCCACGGTGAGTGGGCACATCAAGAGTCTGGAACCCGAGCTGGGCGTGCGCCTGGGGCGGGAGAGACTGCCCACCAGGGGGGCGGAGCTGCTCTACGAACACGCCAAGGCCACATCCTGGAGGTGGTGGAGGAGGCCCCGCGGGCGGTGGACGCCTTCCTGGGACGCTTGCGCTGAAAGCTCCTGGTGGGCGGCTCAACCATTCCGGGCCAATACGTGCTACCCGAGTTCGTCGGCCGCTTCCGCACCATGTACCCTGAGGCGCGCGTGACCCTGGCCGTGGGCGACACCAGCAAGATCTGCGAGAAGGTGCTCAAGGACGGCCTGGAGGTGGGGCTGGTGGGCGCGGTAATGGACGAGGAGCGCCTGGTCTTCATACCCATCATGGATAGCCCAGTGAATATTATACGATCTCCCGCCGGCGGGCGTCTGCCAAGGTTTTTCCGCCGCTACGTGGTGCTAGCCGTCTGGCCGGGGCATCCCCTGGTCGGCCACCGCATCACCCCTGGCGGCCTGACCGGAGTTCCGGCAGTGCTGCGCAAACCGAGCAACGGCACCCGCATAGTCCTGACCCGCACCCTGGCTCAGGCCGACATGGACCTGGAGGCCTTGGAGGGGGCCCGCTCAGATGGGCTCCACCATGGCCGTCTTGCAGGCGGAGCGAGCCCGGGTGGGGGTAGGGGTGATCAGCCGTCTGGCCCTGGTGGACGACCCGGCCACCGGCCGGGTGGTGGGATTGGACCTGAAAAGCTTGGAGGTGAAGCGCCAAATCCACCTGGTCACCTGCAAAAAACGCACCCACTCCCCGATAGCCCAGGCCTTCATAACCCTGTGCCTGGCCGCCCTGCCCAGCGACAGGTAGACCGGCCGGGCCCGGCGTAGCGGCGGAAAAACATTGGCAGACGCCCGCCGGCGGGAGATTGTATAATATTCATGATAACGCCACTCCAGCAGGTACAGGTAAACGACATGAGCGATCCCAACAAGCTAGCAGAGAAGGCCCGCGCCGCCGGCTGAGCGGCCAAGATAGGTCCGGGCGACCTGGCCGCCATCCTCAAGGGCTTGCCCCGCGAGCAGGACCCCCGCCTGCTGGTGGGAGCCGACACCTCCGACGACGCCGGGGTCTTTCAGCTCACCCCGGAGATCGCCTTGATCCAGACACTTGATTTCTTCACCCCCATCGTCAATGACCCCTATGTCTTTGGCCAAATCGCCGCTGCCAACTCCCTGAGCGACGTTTACGCCATGGGTGGGACGCCGCTGACCGCCATGAACATCTGCTGCTTCCCGGTGAAGGAGCATCCTCCCGAGGTCTTCCGCGAGATACTGCGCGGCGGTCTGGAGATGATCCATCAAGCCGGGGCGGTCTTGGCCGGCGGGCATTCCGTGGAGGACCCGGAGCTGAAGTACGGCCTGTCGGTCACCGGCATCGTGCACCCCAAAAATGCGGTGACCAACGCCGGGCTTAAATCCGGGCAGATGCTAGTGCTGACCAAGCCCTTGGGCACCGGGACCATTGCTACGGCCCTGAAAGCTCGCCTGACCACTCCGGCGGCGGTGGCTCGGGCTGTGGAGCTGATGGTCACCCTTAACGCCAGCGCGAGCCAGGTGATGCGGGCCTTCGGCGTAACCGGCGCCACCGACATAACCGGCTTCGGCCTCTTGGGACACGCCTTGGAACTGGCAAACGCCTCGGGATTAGGACTGGAGATCGTGGCCAGTCAGGTACCTATCCTGGAGGAAGCCCACGAGATGGCCGCCATGGGCCTAACTCCCATGGGCAGTCACGCCAACCGCGAGTTTTGCCGCCAGGCGATGCGCCTAGAGGGGGCCACCGACGCGGTGCTCCTGAACCTTCTAGCCGACGCCCAAACCAACGGCGGCCTGCTCATGGGCCTAGAGCCGGAACACCTGGAGCCGGCACTGGCCATGCTCTCTGGCCAGGGATTGACACCGGCGGTAATCGGCCGCGTCGGCGTGGGCGATCCAGGTACCATCACCCTGCGCTTCTAAGCACCAACCACGCCCCCGGCCCGGGGCACCCAGGCAGGAACCCACGCGCGGCCTGGCCTGTTTGGTGAGGATGCCGCTTCTGGCCAGCCTTGGCGGCTGGTACAAGTTCCAGTCCTGGCGCTAGGACCTAGCCTTGTTAGAATTTTTGCTGGCCCTGGCGGTCTGGCTGTCCAAACGCCTGGCAGCGCGTCTGGCCCCGAGGCTCACTCCGACCCTGGTATGGGGCAGCCTGTTGGGCGGAACGGCCTGGGGCCTGCTCCTGACCCTGCTCACTCCTGTCAGCGGGCTAACCTGGGTGCTGGTAGCGCCCTTTCACCACCAAGCCCTGTTTCTAAGTTTTTACCTGCTGGGCGTAGCCAGCCTGGCGTGCGGATTCCAGAGAAGTGGGCCATACATTCCATTGGAAGAGGGCCACCTAATCCGGTGATGCGGGGCGGGTGGCCGGGGCACGGCGCCGCTGGTGCCTGTATTATGCCACAAGGGTCTCGTCGCCGGTCAAGCTTGCTAGCTTCTTTTTCATAGACTCTCCTTTCAGGTTTATCTTGTAAGCGTTATGGATCAGGCGATCGAGAGTGGCATCGGCTAGGGTGGGGTCGCTGGTGGTTTCGTGCCCCTGGCCCACGGGCACTTGGGCGGTAACGACGGTGAAGTCTCGGCCGTAACGGTCTTCCAGAATTTCGAACATATCTAGGCTCTGCTCCCGTGACAGTTTCTCCAACCCCAGTGCTATCCAAAACAGGCGTAGCTGCTAAAAATGATCTTATAAAAACGGTTAATTAACTATAAATTTAATAGTTTTTGAGATAAGGCCACCGCTTTTAGGCTGGTATTTTTGGTTCATTGGTGGTTGCCTGTTCAAGTCAGGGCAAGAGCGGTAGCTAGACCTATTCCGTAATGCGGGGCGGGGTGTGATAGGGGTGATAGGGGTGTTGAAGCCAGGCGCGCAACCCCCTGTCTGTGAAAAGATGTAGGCGCAGCATGGCGGCCAGATTGGACAGTGACCATGCGGCCAGGGAAAGATGATGAAGCCACTTGAGCAAGAGCAGGGCGATCAGGACTGTCCAACTCTGGATTTCCAAGGCGTTGCTGCTGGTGCCCACGAAGGTTTTGACCTTAAAATTTTACTTAAGCGCCTTTAAGGACAGCTCGATCTTTCAGCGGTCCTTATAGATGTCAGCCACAATGGAGGCCATCAACTTGTGGTGGTTGGTCAAGGACACGAACTGCTTTTGATTCTTCTCGTCTCACACCACCAGGCGACGCGGGGGGTAGGAACAATCGGTTAGGCTGCCGGTGAGGAGTATGGTTTGATCGGCTAAGACGGTTTGGGCCTTAGGTCCTGGCCGATTGGCCATCACCTCGAAAACGGCGTTAGATTTGAGGCGGGTGACGAGGAAGACGCCCTGGCCGGTTCATTTGCCAAACAGGGCATAATCCTGGTAGCCCCGGTCCAAAACCAGGATGGAGCCAAGGTTTAGGGTCATCCCCTGGACCACGGTGACATCGGCCACCTTGGTCTCGGTGAGCAGTACAAAGCTGGGCATGTAATCGTCGTGGTCCAGCATGATGTGCGCCTTAACCCCGCCCCGGACCCGCTTATATTCGGCCCAGGGGAACAGGCTCAGGCACAGGGTGATGGTGGAGGAGTCCAGGCTCAGGAGCTTGTTATTGAATTTGAACGCGCCCTTTTTCCTGCCAAGAAGCCTTAGGCACGGAAACGCTCCATGGCTTTAAAGAACAGGGCTCGTAACAAGGCCGAGGGTCTATGCTGGTTGGCGTAGGACAGTGTGGACCTTTTTGGGGCCGCGCTCACCCCAAGGTGGGATAGCTTGCCCAGGCAGCAGGAAAGACCTTTGCAGATCTTCCTTAGGAAGTCGGCCCTGATTAGATGACAAAAGAGCATGGCCACGCACTGGGTCCAACAGAGAAATCCTTTGGTCCTGACCTCGGCACCGTGTTCTTCGACCAAAGCGGCGAACTCCGTGGGGGGGAAATGGTGCAGCACAGTTGACTGAAAAGGCTGGCTATTCGTACCATCGGAAGAGGCCACCGTAGCTCTGCTTTATGGCGGTGACAGCCGGATCAGAGAATGGGAGCGGTTTTCCAGTAGGACCCCTACGCGGTCGTGGTCATGGCCGTGGTAGCGGAGGATAATTTGCTTGACGATCAGAGGCACTGGGGCCTCGTATAGCCTGCCGGCCAGGGAAATGGTGCCGTCCAGGGCCACGCGGCGCGTGGCCCTTTTTCTGAAGTAGTTTTCCAGGTCGGCGTGGGCAGGCCTGACGCACTCCATATTGCTGGTGAAGCGTTGCAGGGGAGCCTGTCCGCTGCTCAGAGGCTTGCGCTGGTGGTAGACGTCCCTAACCCAGCACTCCAGGGCCTCATTGATATCCCGAAAGGTATCGCCCTTGAAGCCGGGTAGAAACTGGGACCTGACGGTGCGGAAAAATCTTTCGATCTTGCCCTTGCCCTGAGGCACGTAGGGCAGTGAGTGAACCAGGGCGATGCCCAGAGAGACGGTGATCTTTTCCAGGTGGTGGGAGCGGAAGGCGGGGCGTTGTCGAGGTAGAGCTTGCGTGATAGCCCCAGTTTGAGCAAAGCCTGGCGCAGGGCCTGTAGATAAGTGGCCAGGCCCTCGGAGAGGTAAAACTCGGCAAGGACGACCAGGCAGCTCATGTCATCAATTAAGGCGAAGAGGTAGGTCTTGCGCCGTTTGTCGTCCACCAGGAGCATCGGCCCATGCATGGCGTTTCTCTGCCAAATGTCGTTGGGCAGCTCGGCCTCGAAGCGTCTGCGGTCGACAGATGGGGCAACCTGTTCGCCCACCAGCCCCTGCTGGTGCAAAAAGCGGTAGACGGTGGGCGCCTTACGGTGCCAGGGAGCTCTGCCATGGTTTTTCCTGCTGCCTGGGCAAGCTGTCCTACCTTGAGGTGAGCGCGGCCTCCAAAAGGTCCACACTGTCCTACGCCAACCGGCGCAGACCCTCGCCCTTGTTCCGAGCCCTATTCTTCAAAGCCATGGAGCACTTCCGTGCCCAAGGCTCCCTGGGCAGGAAAAAGGGCAAGTTCAAATTCAAGAACAAG
>CBCOTF020000095.1:0-22755 GCA_965112955.2 Desulfarculales bacterium | reverse complement strand
GAGCTTGGATATGCTCGAAGTCCTGGAAGACCGCTACGGCCGAGGCTCCACCATCGTCACCGACCAAGTGCCCGTGGACCAGTGGCACGAAACCATCAGCGCCCCCCCCCTGGCCGATGCCATCCTCGACTGCCTGATCCATAACGCCTACAAGATAAACTTGAAAGGAGAGCCCATGAGAAAAAAACGGGCAATCTTGACCGGCGACAACACCCCTGTGGCATAATGCAGATGCCAGAGGCGTCGTGCCTCGGCCATCAGGCTCACATCATCGGATTAGGTAACCCCTTCAAACGGAATGCGCCGAGTTACCTCCACCTGGAAGAGATCACCGCCTCCCTAGGCATCGCCCTGGTCCACTCACCGCCCTACGTGCCCCAGGGCAAGGGCAAGATCTAAAGATCCTTCCGCAACGTCAGGTCCCAACTTCTCCCCGGCTTCCAGGGCGATACCCTTCGGGATATCAATGAGGCCCTGGAGTGCTGGGTTAGGGACGTCTATCACCAACGCAAGCATCTGGGCACCGGACAGGCTCCCCTGCAACGCTTCACCAGCTAGATGTTATGCGTCAGGCCTGCCCCCACCGACCTGGGAGGCTACTTCAGAAAAAGAGCCCCGCGCCGCGTGCCCCTGAACCGCAACGTTTCCCTGGTCGGCAGGCTATACGAGGCCCCAGCGCCTCTGATCGGCAAGCAAATCATCCCCCTTTACCACGACCATGACCTCGACCGCGTAGAGGTCCTACTGGAAAATCGTTCCCACGGCTTGCTCAGGCCGCTGAACCTCGCTGTCAATTGCAGGGTCAAGCGCGACCGCCATCTGCTGCGCTTGGGATCCAGCTCCACCACGGCCGCCACTGGCGGATCCCTTTTCTTGCAAAAACTAGACCCGGAGGTCCGCAACTCATGAAACCAAACTACCGCGCCTTTTTTGCCCTCACCAGAAAGCCCTTCAACTCTGCCCTGACGCTAAAGAAAATAATGCAGACCGCCGAGGTCCTCGGCGTGGCCAAACGCTTCGGATACGCCATCCGCCTCGGCGCACTGGCTCTGGTCACCGGGAATGTGTGGGCAGCGGGAAATCCACCGCCTTGCGTTGGGCCTCCAGCAGGCTGCACCCACCCCCTAGCATCCGATCATCTGGATCACCGCCTCACAGGGCTCCATCCTGGAACTCTACAGGCAAATCTGCGTCGAGCTCGAAGTGGGACACCGCCAACTTCTCTAGGGCCGTCCTCACCAAGCTCATAAAAAAACAGGTCCTGGAGATCGCCCAGGATCGCAAAAAGCGACCCGTCCTCATTACCAATGAAGCCTCCCTCCTCAGGTTTCAAATCCTGGCCGAGTTGCACACCATCACGCAGTTTCAGGGAAACTCCAAGTCAATCCGGCCCATCATCCTAGCCGGCCAAAACAACCTCGCCGACCTCCTCATATACAGAACCTCCCTGACCCTGGTCTTCAGGATTTTGGCCAGAAGCCATCTAACCGGCGTCTCCTTCCAGAACATGCAGGCCTACCTCTTGCACCACCTCAAAATCGCAGACGTCAGACAAAACCTCTTCTCTGATCCGGCTGTCACCGCCACACAGCAGGGCTCCGGCGGTTTCTTCCGAAAGGCAAACCATCTGGCCCGAGGCGCGATCATAGCTGCCGCCGAGGAATAGATTCAGGTCGTCTCCCCAGAGCACGTTCGCATCCCCGCAACAGAATTGATCTGATCAAATGAGAAAGGAAGAATTAGGCCAGGATAATCAGAGAATTTTCGTCAAATTAATCCGAAAAACAAAACCCCGCCAGGGCACCGGACTTGGCTTTGGCCGGCTCGACAACACCTCTACGGAAGCCGCCAAGGCCGGCTATGACCACAACCCTACCCGACCAGCTTAAGCCCAGCCGGGGGTACCCGGTTTACGCCTCGCCCGGGGCACCGGGCGGTTTGCTCTTGCGGCCGGCCAAGCTTAAGACCTTGGCACCACCCGTTCTTGCCGTTTTCGCCGGCGCCGGCGGGCTCGAGCCGCCTGGAGGCGCCAAGCGCTCCAGGCGCATAGCCTCGCCGCCCATGGTGAACTCGCCACCGTCGATATACTCCTCCCGCAATATCCAGGTGACGTGCTGGAGCGGCACCTGCAGGAACAGAAGCTTGATCTGCCACCAGCCGGCCTTGAGATCGGCGACGATTTCCTCCACCCGAGCATAGGACACCGGTTGTTCCTTACGCCGGATCAGCACGATGTCGCCGGAGCCGGTGATCATGCCCGGCCTGCCTTGGCCTGGGCCAGGCGGGCTTGGAAGTCGGCAGGGTTAACGCGATATCCCTGGGTGCCGTAGATGGCCACGGCATAGGAGGCCAGGGCGGCCCCCCATAGACAGGCCTCGTCCAGAGGCCGTCCTTGGGCCAGGCCCTTCAACAACCCCGAGCGATAGGCGTCGCCAGCACCCGTGGGGTCCTTCACCTCGCTGGCCGGCACCACGGGGATGAGGACCTGGCCCGCGGGCCGCTGCAAGACCGAGCCCTGATCGCCCTTGGTGGTTATTACCGCGCCGGCCAGCCCCAAAAGCCCGACCAGGTCCAGGCTGGTCTTGCGGGTGATCAGCTCCAGCTCATAGTCGTTGCTGATCAGCGCCAGCGCGCCGGTGATGGACTGCACCAGTTGCGTGTCACTAAGAATGTTCAAAGATTGGCCGGGGTCGAAGATGAAAGGCACGCCCAGCTGGCGGAAACGCACCGGCAGCTCCGTGAGGTCCTCTAAGTTGCCCGGGGCCACAATGGCCAGGGACTGCCGGGGGGCCAACCCCTGGATCTCGAAGCAGCAGGAAAATTTCATAGCCCCGGGGTTGAAGCCGGTGATCTGGTTGTCCGACTGGTCGGTGGTGATGTAGGCTCCGGCGGTGAACTCCTCCTCCACCTGGCGCACGTACTCCACGCCGATGCCGTGCTGGCGCATTCATTCCATATAGCGGCTGCCGTCGCGCCCCAGGCAGGCCAGAACCATGGGGCTCTCACCTAGCTGGGCCAGACCGTAGGCGATGTTGCCCGCGGTCCCGCCCAGCTTTTCCTGCAGACCGTTGACATTGAAGCAGACGTTAAGCGCATGGATCTTATCGGGCAGGATGTGGTCGGAAAAGCGCCCGTCGAAATGCATGATGCGGTCGTAGGCCAGGGAGCCTGATACATATATTTGCACGCGTGTTTCCCTTTATTAGGTGCTAGGTTTCATCGCCAGGCAAGAGCTCCAGCACCAGCTCCAGCCAAACTCAGGCCTGGCCTAGCTGCTCCGGGGTCTGGGGTAGAACGCAGACGCGTTCGTCCTAGTCCAGGCGGAAGCATTCTTCCTTGGTGAGCCGGCCGACACCCAGCCCGACAGCTCCGGCGGCAGGCAAGGCTTGTCCTTTACAAGGTAGCGGCTGAAGCAAACGTCGTCGCAGCGCACGCTGGAGGTGCGGTTGTGGTGATTCAGGCGTAGGTTGCGCCGCAAAAGCCCCCAGCGGCTGAAGGCCTGGTGGACCTCGGCGAACATCGCGGCCTGGCTGTCCTCCGTCATAGGCAATCCCCCATTAGCGCCATAATAAACCAGCGCCTTTGACCGAACTGTAACGGCCACTCCCCACCCCTGTCAAGGTTGTGAGCCGCGGTGGGCATAAACGGGGCGGGTAACGTCGTCGCTCCAGCCAGGGCCGACGGCTCCCGTTCCAGCTTGCAAGTACATAAGCCTCATGAGTGCAACGGCTTAGCCCAAAGGAGCTAATCTTTGGCGGAATTAACCAAGGCCACCAGAACCAGCAAAGCCTGGTCGGACAGCGTAGACTACCTTTGCTGTCATTCAGCTACAATTATCGTCGGAGCAGGCAGCATGGGCATACCATGCAAAATGGGGGAGGGACGCGCGAGCTGCCCCTGGCCGTCAAGGCCGAGAGCATGTGGATCTTTGATGACCAGGGCAAACGCTATCTGGACGCCAACGGCGGGGCTATGATGGTGAGCCTAGGGCATGGCCGGCGTGAGCTCGCCCAAGCGGTACCCGACAAAATCATAACCTGCCACTACGCCTATTCCACCATGTTCATCACCGCCTCGGTGGAAGAGCTGGCCGCGGCCTTGGCCAGTCACGCCCCGCCGAGATGAAACCGCGTCTACTTCTAGACCAGTGGGGCCGAGGCCATGGAGATGGCCATCAAGCTAGCCCTGGACAACGACCGCCACCAGCGGGTGCGGTTCATAGCCCGCTGGGAGGGCCTACCCCGGCCTGACCCTGGGCGCTCTGGCCGCCACCGGCCGCATCAGCTTCCGGGCGCCCTATACCCCCTCTTGGGCGAGGGGGCCCATATCCAGCCTCCCTACTGCCTGCGCTGCCCCTAGAGCCTGAAGCACCCAGCCTACAACCTGCACTGCGCCAGCGCCCTGGAAGAGGCCATCCAAAATATGCCTCTTCATCGTCATGAATGGAATTGGTGTAGTTTCGGTGTCATGATGCAGCGATCCGCATAGCCGAATTGAAGCAGGAGACAATCATGGACGCCGGCGAGCTTTTGGCACTTGGCCTGGGGTTGCAACCGCCTTGGCGGTTGGTGGGACAGCGTGTGGACACCGATAAACAGCCCCACTAGGCCTTCTTGGAGGTTGCCGCCGACTGGGGAGCCGAGTACCCCTGCCCGGAGTGTGGCAGGTTGTACAAGGCTCACGACTTCCACGAATTCACCTGGCCACACCTCAATCTTTTTCAGCATCATTGCTACGTAACCGCCCGGATGCCCCGGGTGGACTACCCCGACCACGGTACCAAATAGGTCAAGATGCCCTGGACCCGCGAGGGCCGCCGGTTCACCTTGCTGTTCGAGCAGGCGGCCATAACCCTGGTGCGGGAGATGTCCGTGCTGGCTGCGGCCCGCATCATCGAAGTCAGCGACATACGACTTTGGCGGATGGCTCAATTCTACGTGGCCCAGGCCCTGTCCAAAATGGACCTGGGCGGGGTCAAGGCCGTGGCTCTGGACGGAACCGCCTCCAAGCGGGGCCACAACTACGTCACCATCTTCATCGGCCTAGGCCGTAAGCAAAAGCCGGTCATCTTCGTTACCCCCGGCAAGGGCACAGACTGTCTGGTCCTGTTCCGCCGCCTCCTGCATGAGCATGGCGGCGATCACAACAATATCGTCGAGGTGGTCTGCGACATGTCGCCAGCCTTCCTGACCGCCGTCGGCGACGGCTCCCCCTGCGTTAACGTCACCGTGAACTGGTTCCATGTAGTCAGTCCAACTCTTTACCACCGCCGTGGACGAGGTCCGAAAGGCCAAGGCTAAGGAGCGTAAATTGCCCAATGCCACCAGCTGGGCCGTGCTCAAGGCCGCTGACGGCGGTAGGCTAACCGAAAAGCAGCAGCAGGCCCTGACCCGAGCTGGAAACCGGCGGCTTCGCCACCGCCACCGCCTGGCGGCTCAAAGAAATGCTGCGCTGGGATCAGAAAGGCCACCTCTATACAGGCCGCACAGTGGCGCATCACCTACTTCACCCGCCATGCCCTTAAGAGGTGCATAGCGCCTGACACCAAAATCCTGGCCCCTGTCCTCAAGGCACTTATGACTCTGGAAGAACATGTCCACCTGATCCTAAACCGCTGGACCTCCAACCATTCCACCACCCGCCTGAAGGAGGGATTTAACGGCATCTTCTAAGCCGCCAGGGCAAGAGCCAGAGGCTACAGTAATGTCTTTACCTTCATGATCATAATCTATATTTATCGCCGCACCACTGAGGGAACTCATCAAATTCCACAGTTAACGACGAAAAACCAAGTAAGAATTATGGCGGCCCAGTCAAATCCACCGGAGCTGAGGCTTTTATTCCGCAGGAGGCAGCGTATAATAATTTTTATGGCCAAGCATCGCCGGTCCCGCCGGCTGACCGCCGACGGCGCTCCCGAGGCCGCCAGGACGCTACCAACCCAACCACCTGCCGCTAGCAAGGAGCCAAGGTCCCATGACCCTTTCCATCCAAGTTATGGGCGCCGACGCTTTGGGCGCCCGCATACGCCAGATGATAAATCGCATGACCCGCCTGGAGCACGGCGATCCGGCGGGCGGCTGGTCACCGCCGGTAGACATCTACGAGACGACCGAAGCGGTAGTGCTGGTGGCCGAGGTGGCTGGCGTCATCCGCCAAGAGGTCAAGGTCATCGTGGATGGGCCCCTCGTGCGCCTCTACGGCCACCGCTATCCCATCTGCTGCGACCCCGGCGCCCGCTTCCACCGCATGGAAATATCCTCCGGCGGCTTCACGCGTTCCTTCCGCATAGACGTGCCCTTCAAGGCCGAGGCGGTGCACGCCAAATTCCAGGAGGGGCTCCTGTATGTATTTCTGCCCAAGGACCTCACCTCCGCCAGCTAGCCCAGGCCCCCAGGCCGGCCCTTCCTCAAGGGAGCGAGCACACATCATGACCAAAAATAAATCCATGCATCCCGACGGGCCGGTAAATGTCAGCGTGGGCCAGGGAGCCACCGATGAAGGGCGTCCCTTCACCGGCCAATACAAGCTGCCCGAGGCCATCGCCATCCTGCCGGTCAAGGACATGAGCATGTTTCCGCGCATGGTACTGCCCATGCTCGTGGGCGAAAAGCGCCACATGGCGCTGATCGACGACGTGGTAAGCGGCGACAAGGTGATGGGGCTGGTGGCTTTGAAGGGCGACATCCCCGCCGACAAGGTGAACAGTACCGTGGAGCTGCACGAGATCGGCGTGACGGCCTTGGTCCTCAAGATGACCCGGGCCGAGGGCGAGGGCGTGCGGCTCATCGCCCGGGGGCTCACCCGCTTCAGCGTGCTGGCCATCTTGCAGACCGAGCCCTATATCAAAGCCCTGGTGCGCACCGTGGAGGACGTCAAGAGCGACGACCTAGAGACCATGGCCCTGATAAACAACCTGCGCGCCCAGTTCCGGCGGGTACTGGAGCTGGCTCCCCACCTGCCCGAGGAGCTGAGCTCCCTGGTAGCCAGCGTGGACGACCCCGGAGCCCTGTGTGACATGGCGGCCAGCGCCATGAGCCTGTCGCCCGAGGAGCGCCAGAGCGTGGTGGAGGCCCTGGAGGTCAAGGTCCGGCTGCAACGGGTAACCTACCTGATGAACCGTGAGATCCAAATGCTGGAGCTGGGCAGCAAAATCCAGAAGCAGGTGAAGGATGGCCTGGATAAGACCCAAAAGGACTACTACCTGCGCCAACAGATGAAGGCCATCCAGAAAGAGCTGGGCGAGGAGGCCGAGCCCCAGGGCGACGACATCGCCGACCTGCGCGCTAAGCTCAAGGCCAAGGATCTGCCCGAGCAGGTGCGCACCGAGGCCGAGCGCGAAATGAACCGCATGGCCAAGATGCACGCCTCCTCTAACGAGTACCACGTCATCAATACCTATCTGGACTGGCTACTGGCGCTGCCCTGGAACGAGGAAACCCAGGACGACATCGACATCGCCAGTGCACGCGCCATCCTGGATGAAGACCATTACGACCTGGACAAAGTCAAGCGCCGCATCCTGGAGTACCTGGCGGTGCGGAAGCTCAACCCCGGCATGAAGGGACCCATCCTGTGCTTCGTCGGCCCTCCCGGGGTGGGCAAAACCAGCCTGGGGCGCTCCATCGCCCGCTCCATGGGGCGCAAGTTCGCCCGCATCAGCCTGGGCGGCGTGCGCGACGAGGCCGAGATCAGGGGCCACCGGCGCACCTACGTGGGCGCCATGCCCGGCCGGGTGGTGCAGTCACTGCGCCGCGCAGGCTCCAAGAACCCGGTCTTCATGCTAGACGAGATCGACAAGCTGGGCGCCGATTTCCGCGGCGATCCCTCCAGCGCCCTGCTGGAGGTGCTGGACCCCGAACAGAACAGCACCTTCAGCGACCATTACCTGGATCTGCCCTTCGACCTTAGCAAGGTGGCCTTCATAACCACGGCTAACGTGCTGGACACCATCCCCCCACCCCTGCGAGATCGCATGGAGATTTTGGAGATCCCCGGCTATACCGCTTTGGATAAGCTCAAAATTGCGGTGCGCTTCCTGTTGCCCCGCCAGCGCGACCAGCACGGTCTGACCCCCAAGCAGGTAACCATCTCTAGCACGGCCATCAGCCTAGTCATCCAAGGCTATACCCGCGAGGCTGGTTTACGCAACCTAGAGCGCGAGATCGGCTCCCTGTGCCGCTGGACGGCACGGGCCATCGCCGAGGGCGAGGCCAAAAAGGTGGCCATCGGACCGGCCCAGGTCAAGGAGATCCTGGGGCCGGAGCGCATCACCCCCGAGACGGCCTTACGCACCTCCACCCCCGGCGTGGCCACCGGCCTGGCCTGGACGCCGGTAGGTGGTGACATCCTTTTCGTGGAGGCCAGCGCCATGCCCGGCAAGGGTCGCCTAACGCTGACCGGCCAACTGGGCAACGTGATGAAGGAATCCGCCCAGACCGCCGTGACCCTGCTGCGGGCCAGCGCTGAGCACTTCGGCGTGGACCCCAAATTCTACGCCGAAAAAGACATCCACATCCACGTGCCGGCCGGGGCCATCCCCAAGGACGGCCCCAGCGCCGGCGTAACCATGTTCACAGCCATGTTCAGCCTGCTCACTGGCCGGCTGGTGCGTCCGGACGTGGCCATGACCGGCGAGATCACCCTGCGCGGGCTAGTTATGCCCATCGGCGGCCTGAAAGAAAAGGCCTTGGCCGCCCACCGTGCCGGCATCAAAACCGTGATAATCCCTCTGCGCAACGAGCGCGATTTGATCGACATCCCCGACAATGTGAAAAAGGCCATGAAGTTCGTACCCGTGCAGCGGGTGGAGGAATTGGTGGCGCAGGCTTTCCTCCCCTTGAAAAAGGCCAAGCCCGCGGCCACGGCACCTGCGAAGAAAGCCGTGGCCAAGTCCCGGGCGGGCAAATAGCCCCCCCGGGGGAGGAAAGGCGCAAAGCAACTGGCCCGCGACATAGCCAAAAACATGGACGAGTGCGTCGCCTGCGGGCTGTGCGTGAAACTGTGCCCGGTGGTTTTCGCCCAGGACGAGAACAAGCCTGTCGTCGCCACGCTCCAAGTAGCGCCCGATGACGGGCCTGTGCCCAGGAGGCCATCGACTCCTACCCGGTTAGCTGCATCTATTGGCGGCTCTAGAGCCGGCCATGCCCCGTCAGGTGGAGATAGCCATTGAGGACTGCATAGGCTACCAGGCTTGCGTGGACCTGTGTCCTCTTGTCTTCCAGATGGACTCCACTGACGCGCACGCCCTGGTAATGCGCAGCGACCTAACGGGCCAGGAGGACTGCGTGCAACTGGTCATCGACATCTGTCCGATGCTTTGCATGGCCTGACAAGAATAGACTCGGATGGAGCACATCGCCGGGCATGTCTATCTGTTGCGCGGCGTCAAGGTGATGCTGGACCGCAACCTGGCCGGCGTTATACGGGGTGCCCACCAAAGCGCTCAAGCAGGCGGTCCGGCGCAACCTGAGTTACTTCCCTCAAGGCTGGCAAGATAGGGCTACCGCATACCCCCTTATGCCTTTACCGAGCAAGGGGTAGCCATGCTCTCCAGTGTGCTGAACTCCGAGCGCTCCATTTTGGTCAATATCCAGATCATATGCGCGTTCAGCAAAATGTGCAGCATGATGGAAGGTTACGAGGAATTGCGCGCCCGCATACAAGACATGGAGGCCAACTATGACGAGCAGCTTCGGCTGGTGTTTGAAGCCCTCAAGCAGCTGCTGGAGCCGCCTGATTTTGGCCCCCCCTTACGCCGTATGGGTTGCGTCGTCCCACAGAATGATTAGTATGGGCAGGCATGCCCTGTTCCCAGCCCTGCTTTTGGCCCTGGCCCTGCTGGCCGTCTACGCCGGCCCGACCCAGGCCCCGCCGGGCGTCACCATGCAGGAAATGAATCTGGTGCTCTACCAGGGGCGCTGGTATGAGATTGCTTCCACCCGCCCCTGGTTCCAGACCGGCTGCGCCTGCTCGCGCGCCGACTACCTGCTGCACGGCGACGAGCTGGTGATCAAGAACACCTGCAGCCAATTAGCCCCCAACGGCCAGGAATACGCCCGCACCGGCGCATCACCTGGCCCGTCAAGGGCACGGGCAACGCCCAGCTCGGCATCAGCTTTCACTGGCCCTAGCGGAGCGACTACTGGGTCATCGACCTGGACCCAGATTATCAATGGCTCCTGGTGGGCCGAGCCCTGACCGCCAGAACCTGTGGATACTCTCCCACCAGCAGCTCCGGGACCCTGGGCTGTTTTTGAACCTGCTGGAAATGGCCAGGCTCAAGGGTTTTGACGTGGAACGGGTGGGAGATGACCAAGCAGGGCTGCAACAAATAAATCATCACTCTGGCGAGCCGCCATGGACCTTATAGATCTACACAGCCACTCCACCGCCTCAGACGGCAGCCTCACCCCACGCCTGCTGGTGGCCCAAGCCCATAAGGCCGGGCTGAAGGCCCTGGCGCTCACCGACCACGATACCGTGGAGGGCCTCGACGAAGCACTCATGGCCGGCCAAGAGCTGGGCTTCTCGGTGATCCCCGGCGTAGAGATCAGCATCAAGAGCGATGAACTGTTGAGCAAGCCGGGCTCCATGCACGTGCTGGGGCTATGGGTGGACCACCACCACCCCGGCCTGTTAGCGGGCCTAGAGATGCTGCAAGAGGCCCGCGCCCGGCGCAATCCCCAAATCGTGCAAAAATTAAATAATATGGGCATATCACTTACCCTTAAGGAAGTGGCCAAATACGCCGGCGGCCAGCTCATCGGCCGGCCCCACTTCGCCCAGGCGCTCCTGGAACGCGGCATCGTACGTGACCGCGGCGAGGCCTTTAGCCGCTACCTAGCCGCCGACGCCGCGGCCTACGTGCCCAAGTACTGCTTGAGCCCCCGGGAAGGCATCGCCCTCTTGCGCGCCGCCGAGGCGTTACCGGTGCTGGCCCACCCCGGCCTCTTGAAGCTACCGCAATTTGATCTGGAGTCGCTGCTGCGCCGCTTGATGAACCTGGGCCTGGAAGGGCTGGAGGCCCTGTACAGCGGGCACGACAGCGCCACCCGCCTGGGATTCAACCGCCTGGCCAGCCGCCTGGGCCTGGCGGTGAGCGGCGGTAGCGACTTCCACGGCTTGGGCAAGCCGGAGATCGCCCTGGGCACCGGCCGGGGCGACCTGCGCGTGCCGGCCAGCCTGCTGGCGGCCCTGGCCCAGCGCCGGGAGCGATTGCGCAAGGGAGCGGCGGCCGTAGCACAATGATTTGGACCGCTGCCGGCAATTGTGCTAGTCTATATATGTAAAATGATCCTATAAGTGGATGCTGCCGGTCTGTGACGAACTTATCCTACCGCCATCCAGCACGCGTCTATGCAGATGCCTAGCTCTGCCATACAACTCACAGTGCTGGAGCCGGGATCTTGCGAATTACGCCGCCAGCACTCCTCACAAGCTTATCTACTGGAAGCACGGGGTCTTGGCCTGCTCCTGGACTTGGGGAGGGCGCCCTGCGCCGGCTGTTGGATAGGGGATGCGACCCCGCCACCGTTCGTGGCCTCTTGCTCTCCCACCTTCACCCGGATCACCTGGGGGGGGGGGCCCTTACTCCCCTGCTCTTAGCCCTAAACTACGCCCCCCACATGCGCCTAGAGGCCAGCTTAAGCCTGTTGGCCCACACCGGCCTGAAGCCATTTCTAGCCGGGCTGCAAGACCTTTTCGGCACCTGGCTCACCCCGCCGCCCCAGCGGCTGGCCGCCACCTGGCTGCAGCCCGGTCAGGAGTTAGCCCTAAGCCCCTGGCATCTGTTAGTCTCCGCCGCCGAACACGCCCCCCAGAGCCTGTGCCCTATCGCCTGGAGTTGGAAGGAGCCAGCCTGGAGGTTACCTGGGCGACAGTCGGGCTAGCCCGGCTCTGCCAGTATCGACCAGGCCCCCAAGCCGGGACACCTGGGGTCCACGCAAGGCCGGCCTCCTAGCCGCTCAGGCCCAGACCGGGGCCTTGTTGCTAAGCCACTCCTACGCCGATATGGGCCCGATCCGTGGACGCCGCCGGGGCGCTCTTCCCAGGATCGGTGTAAGCCGCCACGGATCTGATGTCCCTGGCCATCGCCCAGAGACACTGCGAAATCCTGGCGGACCATGGCTAGCGGATGATGGCGCTCCAGCCTGGTGGTCCTGGCCGGGGCTCTTGGACCTGACCGGCCTGTGGTGGCTGCACCACTACTCCTTGCGCCAAGACCAACGACCCCAGCAGGCAGATCAAGCAAGCCAGCTAGTTGACCCTGCGGTGGGCCTACTCCGTGGCATCCAGAACAAGCACCGCCTCCACGTGCCCTGTTTGTGGGAAAAGATCCACCACCGTCAAGCTGGCGATCCGGTAACCAGCATTTACCAGCACGGCCGCATCCCGTGCCAAGGCCGCGGGGTGGCAGGAGACGTAGACCACCCGCCGGGGCTCCAGGGGCAGGATGCCGAGCATAAGATCCTTGGCGCCAGCCCGCGGCGGGTCCAGCACCACCAGGTCGAAGCCCCGCCCGGCCTGGACCAGCCCCTCCAGGGCCTGACCCGCCTCGGAAGCCTGCACCAGGCAGCAATCCTGCAAGGCGGCCTGGTGGGCCTGCATTACGGCGGCACGGCAAGATTCCTGGTCACCCTCCACGCAAAGAACCCGCCAGCCGGCCGCGGCCAAGGGCAGCCCAAAGTTGCCGCTGCCGGCGTAGAGGTCCAGGGCTTCACCCGTTTCCATGTAAGCGGCTGCCGCCAACACCTCAGCGATGAGCAGGCGATTGGCCGACCAGTTGACTTGGCAAAATACGCCTGGAAAAGCGCTCAGGCTCAAGCCTGGCTGTTCATGGTAAAATAAACCGCTCTCGACACTGAGCGGCCAACCGGCCAGGTCCTGGCCCCAACACAGACGCGCACCCACGGCCCCCACCTCGGCAGCCAGGCCGGCCAGGGAGGGCGGATCGCCGGCTGCCGACCAGCCCATGGTGAGGAAGGCTTGGCTCTCGTCGGCCAGCACCTCCACCCAAGTCAAAGACGCCCATTCCGGCCTCGCCAAGGCCTGGGACAGGGCCGGCAGCAAACGGTTGGCAGCAGGAGTCGTCATTGGGCAGGCCGCCACCTCCACCAACTGATGCCCGCCCCGGGCAAAAAAACCCAAGCGCCCCTTCTGCACTTGTAGGCGTAGACGGTTGCGAAAGCCCCATTCCAGAGGTGAGGCCAGCACCTTGGGCACGGGCAGGGGGCCCAGCCGACAAAAGGCGCGCCGTACCCAGGCGATCTTGGCCTCCACCTGGGCGGCGTAGTCCAGATGCATAAGGTCGCAACCGCCGCAACGGTCGTGCAGAGGGCAGACCGGCTCCACCCGCTGGGGCGAGGGATTCAAAATTTCCAGAGCTTGGGCCTCGGCGTAGTCGCGCTTGACCTTGATCAGATGGACGCGTACCTTCTCGCCAGCCAGGGCTCCGGCCACGAAGACCACCCTGCCATCGGGCAAGCACCCCAGACCCCGGCCGCCGACCGCCAAGTCCAGTATATCCAGTTCCAGGTCCAAGCCCGCGCTTATCTCGTCCAAGATTTGATCCTCCCGAGGAGCGGCGGTATGCCGCGCTCTTTCCACTTATCATACACCGCTATGCCTGCAAGACTTAGGTCTCGGCAACCTGACGCGTCGACCCCGGCAGCGCTGACAAGCGGATGCTCAAAAAAGACTACATAAAAGGGAAAGGACTGTTGGCCTCGGGCGGGCGTGAGCGGCTCTGGCTTGCATGGAAGGCGGGTGAACCCAAGACGGGCGGGGGTAACCCTCTCCCCTACACCCCTACATTTCCCCTACATTAAAATGGTTTTTTCTCCATGTAGGGTTGTGGATTACCCACGCCCATTTATTTATCGACAACACTGCAACGGAAGCCGGTGAGGCGGGCCAGGGGAAAGCGACACCCGCCCCTTAATGGGAGTCGAGGGCCTCAACCCCGCCTCAGGGCACCCGGCCTTAGCCAAAGTTACCCCGCAACCCCTCAACGGGAGCCGCCAGCGCTAGTTTGCAGTACAACGCCTATCAACCCGTATATGCCCAGCACGGGACACCGAGCCACAAGCATTGGCGATAGGCCTCGGCCAATTCCGGTAAAGGCTCGGCCAAGGCTTGGCCATCGATATGGCTGACGGGCATGATACCCATGAGCGAATTGAGCACCCAGACCGTGGGACAGGACAGGAGATCCTGGGGACAGGCGGCGCGCTCCTCGACTTGGTGGCCATCCTTAACCAAAATATGGCGCATCCGGCCGAAGGTGATGCCCGGCAGTTGGCTGGTGCTACGCGGCGTCCACCAGCGGCCATCCTGGCAGCAGAGCAGGGAGCCCAGGGCCGTCTCGGCCACCAAGCCGTCCTGATCCAGGATAAGGGCCTCCTGGCCGCCGGCCTCGATCGCCTGTTGGCGCGCCCAGAGATAAAACAAGTAGCTAAGGCTCTTGTGCCCGGCCAGGACCGGAGCCGTGCCTCCCCGGAAGACAGGCAGGCGCCAGCCAGCTTGGTAGACCTCCGGGGCGGGCGGGGTGTAGGCCTGGGCCGTAACCAGCAGAGTGGGACAATCCGGCATCGGCAGGCAGAGCTCTGGCGCAACCCCCCTGGTGAGCATTATCTTGACCCGGGCCAGGCCCTCTTGCAAGCGGTTGCGCAACAGCAACTCGCCGATGATAGCCGGCCATGGTGGCTCCTCGGCCAGGGGCAGGCACAAAAAGCGGGCCGAAGCCCTGAAGCGTGCCAGATGCTCCTCCAAGAACAATGCCCGGCCCTCTTGGGCGCGCAGGGTTTCGAACAGTCCGTCGCCAAAGGTGAACCCCCGGTCCAGGGGCGATATGGCCGCCTGGCTCAGGGGGTTAAAGTCCCCGTTGAGCCACAGTTGCGGCTGAAAATCGCTGTTGGCGGCTAGATTCATGGCTGGCCCGTTCCCAGGTCCTGCATAACCTGGAACAGGGTGCGCCCCTTGTGTAAGGTCTCCTGATATTCCTCCTCCGGATCGGAATCATAAACCACGCCGCCGCCCACGGCAAAGTGACATCGCCCCTGGCTTACGATGCCGGTGCGGATAGCGATGTTCAGGTCGAGATTTTGGTGCCAGCCCACGTAGCCGATGGAACCGGTGTAGACCTGACGCACCTTGGGCTCCAGCTCGTCGATGATCTCCATAGCGCGAATCTTAGGGCAGCCTGTTATGGAGCCGCCGGGGAAGGTGGCGGCGATGAGCTGTCCGTGGGTTAAGGCTTCATCCACATGGCCGTTGACCGTGGAGACCAGGTGAAAGACGTTCTGGAAGGCCTCCACGCGCTTGTGGACGGCCACGGCAATGCTGCGCGGCGAACACACCCGCCCCAAATCGTTGCGCAACAAGTCAACGATCATGGATAATTCGGCGTCATCTTTAAAGCTTTGGCTTAACTCGCGCCGCAGGGCCTCGTCAGCGGCCGAATCAACCCCCCGGGGGCGGGTGCCCTTGATGGGCCGAGTCTCCAGGTAGGAGCCCCGGCGCAGCAGAAAGCGCTCCATGGAGGTGCACAGCACTTGGTGGTCGCCGGCGTTAACATAGGCGTAAAAGGGCGCAGGATTTTTTAGGAACAACCGCTCCCACAGAGCCAGGGGGTCTCCTTTCAGGTCGAAGCTGAAGCGTTGGGACAGATTGACCTGGTAGACGTCGCCTTGGGCGATGTATTGGCGGATACGTTGCACCGCCGTCAGGTAATCAGGGTGACTGAAGGTGCTGCTCAGCTCTCCCAAGCACGGTGGCATTCCGGCCGAGGGCTTGACCAGCTCCAGGGGACCGGGGCCGGAGGGCTCCCGCCCCGGCCAGCCCAGACGCAAGTAGCGCAAACAACCGGTTTGGCGGTCGTGGATGAGTATCTGTTGAGGAAAGCTGAAATATATGTCCGGCAGGCCTAGGTCGTCCACGGCGTTTTGGGGTAAACGCTCGATCTGGTTCTTCAGTTCATAGGCCAGGTACCCCAGGCCACCGCCGGCAAAGGGCTCCCTGGGCATGGCGAAAGCGGGTCGCAGTTGAGCAAAGATCTGGTTTAGGGCCTCAAGAGGGTCGCCCTGCGTTTGCCAGACCCTATGTCCCGCTGCTAGGCTCATCTCCCGCCCCTTGGCTCGGAAAATTAACAGCGGGTCCCAACCGGCCAGAGAGTAGCGGCTGCAATCCAGCTGCCCACCGCTGAGCAGCAGGCAGGCCCCCGGCAGAGCGGCCACGCCCCGGACCAATTGCAGACAGCGCTCCTGGTCGGCCGAATCCTCCAGCAGGCGATTCTCCAATAGGGACACCGGCTGAGCGGGCAGCCCCAGAACCCCCAGCCAATCGCCGCCCAGGCTCATAGCCGGCCTCCCAGGGCCTGGGGGGCCTGCCGCCAGCGTGGAAAGCGCCCCTGCTGGGACGTGGCCAGGGGCGGCTCGGCCGCAAAGCCGGGCGCCAGGTTCAGAAAATTATGGGTCATCGCCAGGCCGTGTTCGGTGAAGAAGGATTCGGGGTGGAACTGCACTCCCCAAATTGGCCACTGGACATGGCACAACCCCATAACCACCCCGTCCTCGGCCTGGGCCAGGGGCGTCAGGTCATCGCCCGAGAGGATCACCTGCAAGGAGTGATAGCGGGCGGCCAGGAAGGGCGAGGGCAGCCCGGCGAAGATGCCTTGGCCATGATGGAATACCCGCGAGGCCTTGCCATGCATAGGCAAAGGAGCCCGGGCAGTGCGACCGCCAAAGGTTTCGTTGATGACCTGCATGCCCAGACAAACCCCCAAGAGCGGCGTGCGCTCTCCAAAGCACTCCACCACCTGGCGGCTGATGCCGGCATGGGCGGGGTCCTTGGGCCCTGGGGAGATGCAGATCCACTGGGGTTTCAGGCTTGCGAGATGCTCCAAGCTCACTTGATCGTGGCGGAAGACCAGGGTTTCCACCTCGAATTCGGCGAAAAGCTGCACCAGGTTGTAGGTGAAAGAGTCGTAATTGTCGATCATCACCAGGCGCATATGCCGAGCCCCCAAAGGCAAAGAGGCCTCCAAAACTAGTCTGGATGGTCGACGCCTAACATAACTCGCTATCTGTATGACAAAACCAGCGGCGCTTGTCAAGCCCCGGCTGGATCCCGCCCCAAAGCCCTTGACCCAGCATGGCCCTATTTGCGACAGTGGCCCCGGAGCGCTCTATACCCCTTGCCTCCGGGAAGAACGGGCATGCAACCTGACCAGGTCGTTGATCTTTTATGAGCCCGCAGCTGCAAAAAACATTTTACCAAACTATTGGGCATCGAGATGTTGGAAATTGCGCCGAGCGTCGCCAAGGTGGGCCATGGATTACCGCCATAGCCTGACCAACATCTTCGGCATGCTGTATAGTGGGGCCGTGTTTTCCCTGCTGGACGAGGCCTTTCAGTTGGTCTGTGCAACGCCCACGACGAGATGGCCGTGACCTTGCAGCTTAGTATTTACTACTTGGCCCCGGCCGAGGCGGGGACGCGTCTTATCGCCGAAGCCAAAAAAACCAACGCCACCCGCAAGACGGCCCTGTATGATGCCCTGGCCTACCTGGCCGATGGAAAGCGCATCGCCACCGGCCAGGCCCTGGTCTATCGCAAAGGCCAACCCCTACCCCTGGACGCCCAGGGTCAGCTTATATCCAAGGGACCTTAAGGGTACCCGCATTCAGCTTGTATGATTAATCTATTTGATAGCTAACCGTGAGGAGCGCCTGTGCCCGACCCCCGCAATTCCCTAACCTTGGATCAGCTGCCCCGACCTCTGGTAGCGGTGATGTCCTCGGGCTTTTTCGGCTTTTTTGCCCATGCCGGCTTTTTGCAAGCCCTGGAGGACTTGGGAGTGGTGCCCGACGTCTATGCCGGCACCTCCTCCGGCGCCTTGGCGGCGGCCTATGCCGCCGGCGGCATGCCCCCGGGGCACATGCTGGAGCTGTTCCAGAGACTAAGCCGCCGGGATTTCTGGGACCCGCTGCCACCCTCCGCCCTGTTGCGAAGCCTATTGCGGGGCGGCCGCGGCCAGACCGGCTATCTGCGCGGCCTGGCCTTTCAACGCCTGCTGGAACAGAGCCTGCCCTGCCCCACCTTCGAGTCTTGTCCCCGAGGCTGCCTGATGGTGGCCTTGGACCTGGCCGGTGGCTGCAGGTCGTTGCTTACCCGCGGCCCTCTGGCCCCGGCGGTGCGCGCCAGCGGGGCGGTACCACTGCTTTTCGCGGCGGTGGAGCTGGACGGCGGGCTGATGGTGGACGGTGGCCTGGTGGACAAGGCCCCCCTGGCGGAGGCGGCCCGGCATTTCCGAGCCAAAAGCCTCTTGGTGCATCTGCTGCCCTCGGCCAGCCTGGAGCGCCCGCCTCTGGCCTTTCTGCACAAACGGCTTAGCCCTCTGGCCCTGCAATCCCAGGCCGTGAGCCTGGCTAGACAGCAACACTACCTGGATCAACTGGCCGAGCTGCGGAATCGGGGTCTGACCGTGCTAGAGGTCAAGGGGCGAGGACTGCCTCGTCCCGATCCCCGCCGGCTGTACCTGGGAAGCCAAGCCTTCGCCGCGGCCAGGACGTTAACCCTGGCCTCCCTGCGGGGGAGCCTGCTGAAGTTAGCCTATTAGGCTAAATATTTATGAATTCTGGCGGCCTTGACACCGGCTCCGGTTTGCAGTAATTTCAGGCCAGGCCTCAACTCCAGCTCTCCAGGGGAAGCGCCAAGCATGCATAACCGCTTTGTCAGAGGCATCCGCTTTGCTCAATCGCTCCGAGTCCCAGACCATGGCCCCGGCGGTAATGGAGCCGGTGCTGGAGGCCTTCCTGGAGCAAAATTCCTTTATTCAGTTCCTCTACATGGTCAACACTAACGGCTACAAGGGAACGCGCAACATCACCCACATCACCGACAAAGCCAAGCACGGCCGCGCCAGCCTGAACGTGGACTGCAGCGACCGCGACTGGTTTGTGGAGCCCAGGGAGGACGGCAAAGTGCACGTCAACGACTTCTATACCCAGCAAAATTAACAGCGTCCTGTGCATGACCGTCAGCGATCCGGTGCACGACGACAACGAGCAGATCGTGGGCGTACTGGGCGCCGGCATTCGCTTCGAGGAATTAGCCAAGATGGAGGACGAGTACCCCTCCGAGGAGGAGTAGCATAGCCCCACTGAACGGGAGCTTTGATCTTGACTAGACGGCGGCAGGCGTTTTATCCTGCTCTGGCTATTGGCAAAGTAGCATTTTGACAAAAACCCCAGGCAGGCCGTCGCTTGCCCGCGGCTAAAAGAGGAGGACTACGTTGGCAGACATCAAGGCACCTATGGGTGGCAAGGTCATCAAAGTTTCGGTTAACGTAGGCGATGCTATCGCCGAGGACGACGAGGTAGCCGTGCTGGAGGCTATGAAGATGGAAATGCCCATTCTATCCGAGGAAGACGGCACCGTGGCCGAGGTCAAGGTGGCGGCCGGGCAGACTGTGGAAGCCGATCAGATCATCATCGTCCTTAAGTAGACTCCTTAACCTCAACCCAGAGCACCGCGGGCGCGCCTCTCCTGCCCAAAGGGGGCAGCAGTGTACGCCCGCGGCATCGTTTTGTTAATAGAGATGCAACGGGGTCAACGCCCTCAGGCCGCCACCAGTTCTTGTCCCTTGGCCAGGGACAGACGGTTTATAGTCATCTTGCTCTCCGGGAACATCGCGCTAAGCTCCGCCTCCACCTGGCTGGGTTCCATGGGCAATAGCCCGCAGGCCAACAACGCCCCCAACATCACCACGTTGGCCAGAATGGGCATGCCCGGGCCAAAGGCCGCCTCGGTGGCGGGCAGTCAATACAAACGGCCGCACAGTCCGGCGATGGCCTCCTTGAGCTGCCCCAAATCGGGGTAGCTGTCCCGGCCGCTCTGCACGTTCAGCGGCAGCAGCGGACGGTCGTTGGTCAGCAACACCACCCCGGGGTAGCCCGTATTGGCCCAGCACCCGCAAAGCCTCCAGGGGCTCCAGGCTGACGATAGCCGTGGCCTAGTTCTCGAGAATCAAGGGCCCCAAGGCCGGGCCGCCCATGACGCGGACATAACTCATCACTGCCCCGCCGCGCTGGCTCAAGGCCCTAACCACCCATACCAGCGATGGCGATGTCCAGGGAATCACAGCTGAGCGCTTTCATGCTACCGCCTCCTTGGCCTGGGCCTGGATAGCCCCGGCCGGACAGATCTGGGTGCAAACCCCGCAATCCATGCACACCACCTCGTCGATGACTACCCGTCCGGCCTTCTCGTCAAAGGAAAGCCCCGGGCAGCAGAAGACCCGGCTGCAGAAGCGGTGGCAACCGCACTCGTCGCCCCGGCACAGCCCCTGGTCCACGCTCATGCGGTAGGGATGACCTCCGCGCTTGCCCTGCACCAAGGCCCAGGCCCGGCGGAAGATCAGCACCTTCAGCCCCGGAGTCCCCTGCACAGCGTCAAAGACCGCCTTCTGGACCGCGGCCATGTCATAGGGGTCCACCAACCTGACAGTCCAGGCTTAGGCCCCAGCAGACGTCCTCCACGTCCACAGAGGTGCTGGCTTGGCCGGTGGCGGTCATGCAAGTTCCAGGGTGGAGCTGGAAGCCGATCATGGCCGTGGCCTAGTTGTTCAGCATTATGAGCCGGTAGTTGGACTGGCTCCAGCGGGCGTTGATCAAGACCGGGCAAGGCGACATGGAAGAAGGTGCCGTCGCCGACCACGCTCACCACCGGCTGCTCGAATCCCTGTTCTCTGAGCTTACCCAGGCCCAACGCTAAGCCCAGACCCGAGCCCACGCAATACACTGAATTGATCCGCTTGAAGCCGGTGAAGTGCCCCGCGAAAGTATAGTAGCCGATGTCGCCGCTGACGATGCCCTAGCGGTCGTCCAACAATAAGGCCTGCTTGATGGCCCGGTAGCTGGCCCGGTGAGGGCAGCCGGGGTAGAAGCCGGAACTCCCTCGGGGGCGCCAGCTGGGCGATGGCTTCCTGGGCCCGGGCGGCGTATGCCGGGTCGGCGCTCCGCCACCCCAAGCTCAGGACCTGGGCCATGGCACGGGCCAGGTGGCCGGGGCTAAGCTCGCCCACCCGGAGCAGATGCCCCGAGGCCTTACCGAAGAAGCGCTTGATCTCCAGCTTGGGGGTGTGCTGGGTATAGAGAGCCTTCACCTCGGTCTCTATGAAAGAATCCAATCTCTTCGGCGAAGAGCACCTGGCCGGGGGCGCCCAGATGCTTAAGCAAGAGCGGCTCGTCTAGAGGTCAGATGCAGGCCAGCTTTAAGAGGCCCACGCGGTCCTTCGCACCTAAGAGGACCGCGGCCTCGGCGGCGTAGCGAGTCGAGCTGCCCTAGGCGATGACCAAAAGCTCCGACGTCTGCGGGCCAATGTGGGTGTTGAAGCCGCTTCGGGCCATGATTTGCTCGGCCTTTTGCAGCTTGCCCTTCCTGGCCTGGTGTTTGGCCACCACGGGTGTGGTGGACCAGGCCTACTTGGGGTCCCAGTGGGGCCGAGGCCTGGACGACTCGCTCGGCACCACGCCGGCCCGGGTGTGGCTCAGCCGGCTCAAAGAGTGCAGCACCACCAGATTGCCGATGGCCTCGCTTAGCTCGAAGGCTAACTTGGTCATAGCCAAGCACTAGGCGGGCGTGGACGGCTCCAAGAGGGACAGGTCGGCCAAACGGACGACGAAGCAGGCATTCTCTTCAAATTAAGTGAATGTCCTCTGCATTGGTGGAGGTGATACTCGAGAGATCGTCGGCGGTGACCCGCACCATGCCTCCCCGCGTGCCGCTGATGATCAATTTGTAGGTAAAATCCTGGGCTACGTTGACCCCGTCTTGCTTCATGAAGGCCATGGCGCGTAAACAGGTGAAACTGGCGGTAGCGGCGGCCTCCCGGCCACCTTCTCGTTCACCGACCACTCCACGTATATATGCTGGCGCTGACGGCGCTGGCGGCCAGACTTTCCAGGATCTCTCTGCTGGGATTACCGGGATAGGCCGCCGACAAGCTTAGGCCTGCCTCCAGGGCGCCCCCCAAAACGATGGCAGGGCATCTCCTCCATCTCTAATAGCCCCTGGCCCCGGACCAGTTCCAAAAGCTCTCGCCTCTGATCGCTGCGCGCCAGAATGGTATTTCATACCGGCCACCCCTCGGCGGCGTCCACCTACAGGTCGGTCAGTTCGCTGGTGTTGGTTCTTGCTTTGTTCTAATCGGACAATAAGGAAATTTTTCAGATTAGCTTAACCAGATAAAATTTTTATTCCACTATCCTGGACCTTGGATGTGGGTCCAGGAATAAAGAAGTGGCCGATGGTAGTGGAACACCCCTAACCCCAGAGAGCCGGGAATAACTTCTTACCATCTGGTTGCCATCGTACTTTTCGTTGCAGCCTGCGTTAAGAAAATCATGGCGCTGGGGCGCGTTTACCTGGCCCCGGCCGGATAGGTGCCCCCGTTGTGGGAGCGTCCAGCTTGGGGGGCACGGCTTCTTGCCTGCCTATTTCGATGAAGCCTCTACAGCGCGTTGGCTTCGACGTTGCCTCTGCCCTGATTGTGCCGGGCGGTGCGGTGTGGATCCAGCTACGGCCGCGGAGCTACTGGAACCGAGTTCAGGCGCCGTTGGAGACCATTCGGCAAAGCCTTTCCAATAAGCTAGCCCGGAGCAGATGGGCCCCTGACCTACCGAGCTCCCGCCAGCGCAACTGGCTCAAGGGCTTGATGCGTCAGGTGAGCCTATGCCTGGGGTCAAGGTGGTT